>JBOIEQ010000001.1:0-100072 GCA_050741255.1 Burkholderiales bacterium
GGCGCGGCCTCTGGCCAGGACGAACACGGGTAACGCGCCCGCGGTCGTCGCCGCGAAGCCGCCGGGCAGGCTCGCGAGAATGCCGGCCTCCAGCGTTGACAGGGACGGGGGGAACAGCAGGTCCATAGCCGAGTCATAGCTGAGTTAGCAGATTTTCCCGCTGCATGCCACGCACGCGGCGGCGTGCTTGCGGGCGGGCGGGAATCTACCTACCCTTGCGCCCTCCGTCCCTCCGCGCACACGCACGTCCATGGCCGTCAATCCCCTGCAGCAACTGAAGCGCCTGCGCCGCCCGAGCCAGTTGTCGCTGCGCGACATCATCGCCGTCCTCCTGCCCGCGCTGCTCGTGATCGGTGGCGTGCTGTGGATCGCGCACCGCTTTGTGCAGCCGGCGCCGCCGCGGTCCTTCACCATCAGCGCCGGCGCCGACGGCGGCGCCTACTACGGGTACGCGCAACGCTACCGCGAGATCCTCGCGCGGGACGGGGTGGACCTCATCGTCAAAGCCTCGGCGGGCGCGGTCGAGAACCTGGAGCGCCTGCGTGACCCGGACTCCGGCGTGGACGTGGCGCTGGTGCAAAGCGGGCTGCTCGGCGAGGAAACCGCCGACGGCCTGGTGTCGCTCGGCGGCCTCTTCTACGAACCGATCTGGCTGTTCTATCGGGAGAGTTCTCGCCAGACTCCCCCCGACCGCCGCGTCGATCGCTTGACGGAGGTGCGCGGGCTCAGCATCGCCATCGGCAATGAGGGCAGCGGCACCCGCAGGCTCGCACTGCAAATGCTGTCCGCGAGCGGTGTCTCCGGCAAGAATTCTCGCTTGCTGTCGATCGGCGGCGACGAGGCCAACAAAGCCTTCCTCGCCGGGCGTGTCGACGCGGTGTTCATCGTTTCCGCCCCCGAGGCGGAAGTGGTCAAGCGCATGCTCACCGCACCCGGCGTGCGGCTGATGAGCTTCGTGCAGGCCGAAGCGTACACGCGGCTGTATCCGGCCCTGAACCGCGTGGTGCTGCCGCGCGGCACGCTGAGCCTCGAACGCGATCTGCCGCGCGAAGACTTCCAGCTGGTGGCGCCCACCGCCTCGCTGGTCGCGCGCGAGGACCTGCACCCCGCGCTGGTGACGCTGCTGCTCGGCGCCGCCACCGAGGTGCATGGCAATGCGGGGCTCCTGCAGAAGGCCGGCGAGTTTCCATCCGCGCGCGAGCAGGATTTCCCGGTCGCGCCCGCCGCGCAGCGCTATTACAAGTCGGGACCGCCTTTCCTGCAGCGCTACCTGCCGTTTTGGGTCGCGGTGCTCGCGGACCGGCTGATCATCCTCATCATCCCGCTGATCGCGATCGCGATCCCGCTGATGCGCATCATGCCGGGACTCTATACCTGGCGGATCCGTTCGCGCATCTACAAGCTCTACGGCGAGTTGCGCCTGCTCGACGACGAAGTCCGCCTGCAGTACGACCCGGCCCAGCTCGACGCCTGGCGTGAACGGCTGACGGCCATCGAGGACCAGGCCAACCGCCGCCGCATCCCGCTGGCCTACGCCGGCGAACTGTACGACCTGCGCGAGCATATCAATCTCGTGCGCCGCTACCTCGAAAGCCCGCACGCACAGCCACCCTCCCCCACCCCTGACAAGAAAGCACCCTTGTAATGCGTATCCTCATCTATGGCGCCGGCGCGATCGGTGGTTACATCGGCGGCATCCTCGCGGCCGACGGCAAGGACGTGACGCTGGTCGCGCGCGGCGCGCAGCACGCCGCGCTCGCCAAAGACGGATTGCGCCTGGAGGGGCCGAAGAGCGGTCGCCCGGAGCCCATCCGCGTCAACGTCTGCCGGCCCGGCGAGGAAAAACCGCCGTACGACCTCATCATTGTCGGCCTCAAGTCGCAGCAGATCGCGGCCGTGGCGCCGCGCCTGGCGGAACTGCTGGCGAAGGATGGCGCGCTGCTGATGCCGCAGAACGGCCTGCCATGGTGGTACTTCGACCGGCTCGAGTCGCCGCTGAAGGGCACGCGGCTCGCCACCCTCGACCCGGAGGGCGTGCTTGCGAAACACCTGCCGCTCGACACCATCGTCGGCGCGGTGATCTACAAACCGGTGACCGTGGTCGCCCCCGGCCACCTGAAAATGGTGGATGCGCCCACCGACCACCTCGACATCGGCGAGGTGGACGATCGCCGCAGCCCGCGTGCTGACGCCATCGCCGCCATGCTGACCGCCGCCGGCCTGCGCACCGATGTGGTCCCCGATATCCGCAAGGCCAAGTGGGCGAAGCTGCTGATCAACATGGTGTGGAATCCGCTGTGCTCGATCACCCAGTCCGCGCAGGGCCACGTGGCGGACCACCCCCGCTCCGAACGCCTGGTGACCGGCGTGATGCGCGAAGGCCTCGCGATCGCCGCTGCCGTCGGCGTCAAGCTCGACATCGACCCGGTAAGGATGTTCGCCAACGCGAAAGGCAAATACGACCAGCAGCCCTCGATGCTGCAGGACGTGCGCGCCGGGCGGTCCCTGGAACTCGACTCGATCGTGAACGCCGTGCTGGAAATGGGGCAACTGACGAAGGTTCCGGCGCCGAACCTGGAGGTCGTCGCTGCCGTCGCGGGCATCCTGAGCCAGCGCATCGCGGACGACGGCGTGGCGTTCAGACCCGTTAAGGCAGGCTAACTGAAGTCCACCTCGCCCGAGGTCGTCAGCAGCGTGCAGTAGCGCCTGAAATTGGCGACGGCGTACTCGTGCTCCTCCTTCGTCAGCGCGCAGCAGCAGTCTTCCAGCACGATCATGGCGTAATCCCGATCATGCCCCTCCCGGACCGCGGCCTGCACCACGCCGTTCGTGGACACTCCCGAACAGTAGATGCGCGTGATGCCCTTCGCGCGGAGGATGGCTTCCAGCGGCGTCGCGTAGTACGGACTCACCCGGTGCTTCGTGATGAGGTAGTCCTGCGGTTGCGGCGCAATGTCGGGGTGGATTTCAGTGCCCCAGGTGCCGAGCTTGAAGAGTCCGTTCTTTTTCGCACCGCTGAACACCGGCGAATTCGGCGGGCACTCGCGGTAATCCGGCGAGAACCCCACCCGCACGTAACCGACGGGCAGGCCCGCGGCGCGCGCCTTCGCGATCGCGGCTTTCGTGTTCGCGATGATGTTGCGGCCGCGCACCTGTTCGGCATAGGTGGTCTTGCCGTTGGGGCCGTCTGGATGGACCAGGTCGTTCTCCATGTCCATGACAAGGTAAATGGAAGTCATGCGGAACTCCGGGGTGATGTTGAGGGAGCCGGGATTACTCGACGCGGATGCCGGCTTCGCGAATGACCTTACCCCATTTCGCAACATCGTTCCGCAACTGGTCGGCGAGTTCCGCCGGCGCGCTGCCGACGGGTTCGAGACCTTCGGCCGTGAGACGCTGCTCGATGTCTTTCTGCTGCACCGCCGCCGCATACTGGCGCGACAGCGTCTCGACGATGGCCCGCGGCGTTTTTGCCGGCGCGAAGACGCCGAACCAGCCGACGACGGAATAACCGGGCAGCCCGGACTCGGCAATCGTCGGCAGTTCCGGGGCGATGGGCGAGCGTTTGGGCCCCGTGACCGCGAGCGCCCGCAGCCGCCCCGCTTTCACCTGCACGAGCGCCGCCGGCGGGGTCGAGAAATAGAGCTGCACTTCATTTCCCAGCAATGCCGTGACCGCCGGCCCGCCACCCTTGTACGCGATCTGCTCCATCGGCGCCTTGGTCATCAGCCTGAACTGCTCGGCGGCAAGGTGGCCCATCGAGCCCACGCCCGGCGCGGCATAACTCAGGCCGCCCGGCCGGCTCTTCGCGGACTCGATCAGGTCGGCGACCGATTTGACCGGTGTCGACGGATTGACCACCAGAATCAGCGGGCCCGCGGCCATGTTGCTGACGGGCGCGAAATCGCTGATCACATCGAAGGGGAGCTTCTTGCCCAGGCTTGGAAAGGTGGAGAAGTTCGCGAAGATCACCATCAGCGTGTAGCCGTCGGGCGCGGCCTTGGCGACCAGGTCCGCGCCCAGCACGCCGGCGGCACCGCCGCGGTTGTCGATCACGAAGGGTTTGCCGACGGTGTCCGATACTTTCTGGCTGACGACACGCCCGACGAAGTCGCTGCCGCCGCCGGGCGCCGCGGCCACCACCACCCGTACCGGCCGCTCGGGGAATCCCTGGGCGGATGTCAGCAGCGGTGCGCAAGCCGCCACGGCGATCGCCGTGGAAATGATGTGCTTCATGCTTCCTCCTGTGGTGGTGCGGTCTAGGCCGCCGTGCGCAGCTTCTCGTGTTTGGCCTGCAACTCCCTGGCTTTGGCTTCCGGCCAGTCCAGCCACCGCGTGATGACGTCGGCGGTGTGCTGCCCCAGCAGCGGCGGCGGTTCGACCGTGCGTGATTCTGGCGGTTCCAGCCACGGCATGCCCACCATGCGGATGGGGCCAGAGACGGGATGCGTGGCCTCGCGGATCAGGCCGCGATGCGCGACTTGTTCGTCGGCGACGGCGTCGAGGTAGTCGTTGACGATGCCGTAGGGTACGCGGTTGTCTTCGAGGCGCTTTTGCCATTCGTCCGCGCCGCGGCGGCTGAATTCGCCGGCCACCGCGTCATCGATCGCTTTGCGGTGCTGCACGCGCGCCGGCATCGTGCGGTAGCGCTCATCCGCAAAGAGGTCGAGGCGGTCGATGGCCGTGCAGAACGATTTCCAGTGGTTGTCGTTCTGCACGATGACGGCGACGTAGCGGCCGTCTGAGGTTGCGTAGGTGTTGGCCGGAACCCGCATGGGGTTTTCGTTGCCGAGACGTCCGGGGCTGATCCCGGCCTGCAGCGCTTCGCCCATGCGCGGGCCAAGTACCGACAGCATGGCATCCTGCATGCTGATGTCGATGTGGCGGCCGACGCCGGTCGTGCGCGTTTCCAGCAGGTTCGCCACGATCGCGTAGGCGCCGAACATGCCGGACATCACGTCGCCCAGTGGCGCGCCGACCTGCATGGGCGGGCCGTCGGGTGTGCCGGTGACGCTCATGGCGCCGGAAATCGCCTGGATGATGGGGTCAAGCGCGAGCCGGCTGCGGTAGGGGCCGGTCTGGCCGAAGCCGGAGATCGAGCAATAGATCAGCCGCGGGTTGCGCTGCTGCAATTCCGGCCAGCCCATGCCGATGCGTTCGGCGACCCCCGGCGAAAAATTCTCCACGACCACGTCGGCCACCGTCGCGAGTTGCCGCGCGATGGCGCGCTCCTCCGGGTCCTTCAGGTTGAGACAGACGCTGCGCTTGTTGCGGTTGGATGCGTAGAAGTAGTCCTCATCGTGCTGCGCGCGGCCCTGGTAGCGGCCCACCCAGCGCAATTCGTCGCCGTGCAGGGGTTCCTCGATCTTGGCGACCTCGGCGCCCATGTCCGCCAGCATCAGCGTGCAGTACGGGCCTGCGATGACGCGAGTGAGGTCGACCACCCGTACGCCGGCCAGCGGGCGCCGCGGAGCGGTGTCCCCTGCCATGGCGCTCAGCGCCCCTTCCAGACCGGTTTGCGCTTCTCCTTGAAGGCCAGGATGCCCTCCTTCGCATCCTCGGAGAGCAGGACGGTATTCGCAATGTCGCGCGCCAGGTACATGCGGTCCTTGACCGGCAGTTCCTGCCCGCGCCGCGCCGCCTCCTTGATGGCGTGCACGGCCAGCGGCGCGTTTTCCATGATCTCTCCCATCCAGCGCTGCGCGGCGTCCATGAGCTGCGCCCGCGGCACGACCTCGTTCGCGATGCCGAAGCGATACGCGTCCGCGGCCTCGATGAAACGCCCGCGCATCAGGAAGCCCATCGCCTGGTTCCACGGAATGGCGTGCGGAATGTAGCTCGGGCCGCTGACCGACGAGATGCCGCGACGCACCTGCGGCCAGCCGATGCTCGCGGTGTCCGCCATGATCACGATGTCGGAGTTGAGCGCGAAGCCCGCGCCCTGGGCGAGCGCCGCGCCGTTCAGCGCCGAGAGGATCGGCTTGTAGATGAAGCGCAGGTAGAGGTACAGCTCATCGTTGGACATCACCTCGCTGTCCTCGTCGGGCAGCTTTTCCAGCAGGTCCTTGCCCGAGCAGAACGTCTCGCCGGCGCCGGTGATGATGGCGCCCCAGATGTCGGCGTCGTACCGGATCTGGACGAACGCGTCCTGGACTTCCTTGCGCATCGCCCGGTTGATCGCGTTCTTCTTCTCCGGGCGGTTCAGCGTGACGACCGCGACGTGGTTGCGCACTTCGAATAGCACCGTGCTGCCCATGGCCCCTCCTCCAGGAACGACGGCGCAGGATAGCGCCAACCCCGTTATCCGGTAAATTGATAAAATTGCATGTTCTGATAATTAAAACGTATCAAAAGCGCACCCCATGAAACTTCGTCCCCTGGAATGCCTGTGCGAGATCCGGCGGTCGGAGTTCAACCTGTCGCGCGCGGCCGGACGGCTGCACGCGAGCCAGCCTGCGGTCACCCGCCAGATCCAGTTGCTCGAGCAGGAGCTCGGTTTCGAGGTGCTGGTGCGCCGGCGCAACAAGGTGGTGGGCCTGTCCCCGCAAGGCGAAGCCGTCATCGCCCGGGCCGAACGCATCCTCTACGAAGCCGAGCAATTGCGGCGCGTCGGCGAGGAACTCCGTTCCCCCGTCGCCGGACGGCTGGTGGTGGCCACCACCCACATTCACGCGCGCTACACGCTGCTCAAGGCGATCAAGCCGTTCCGCCTGCGTTATCCCGGGGTTTCCTTCTCGATCCAGTCCGGCGATCCCAGCTCGATCGCCCAGCTCGTCGCCACAGGCCAGGCCGATCTGGGCATCAGCGTCGAATCCACGGAGCGGCACCCGGAGCTGGTCTCGCTCCCCTGCTATCCCATCGGCCGCGTCGTGATCACGCCGGTGAGGCATCCGCTCCTGAGGCTGAAGAGAAAGCCGACGCTGGAGGACCTCGCGCAATACCCGATCATCGTCTACGACCGGCGGTTCTCGGGCGGCCTGCGCATCGTGGAGGCGTTCGAGCGACGGGGCCTGGCGCCGGACGTTGTGCTGACCGCCACCGACGCGGAGGTCATCAAGGCCTACGTTGCCGAAGGCCTCGGCATCGCCGCGATCCAGAGCCTCGCTTATTCGGCCTCGCGCGACGTCGGGCTGCGGGCGATCGACGCTGATCATCTGTTCGGCAAACCGGTCGCCGTGATCACGGTACGGCGGGGTGTCTTTCTGCCGCGCTATACCTATGATTTTCTGCGTCTGCTCGCGCCGAAACTGACCGCCGGCGACATCGACCGGATGCTCAGCGAACGCTGAGGCCGCCGGCGGGAATCAACGTCCGCCGCGCGGCGGCATTCGCCGGCGCCAGTACTGCAGCGTCAGCCAGCCGCCCACCATGCCGCCCAGGTGCGCGAAGTGCGCGACGCCCTCCTGCGTGCCGGTGACGCCGAGGTACAGCTCCAGCAGGCCGTAGAGGATCACGAACACCCAGGCCTTCATCGGGATCGGCGGGATCAGCAGCACGATGATGCGGTCAGGGAACAGCACGCCGAACGCGAGCAGCACCCCGAACACGCCGCCGGAGGCACCAACCGTCGGACTTGGCGGCGCCCCCATCAAGGCGGCGAACGCCAGCTGCGCCAATCCCGCGGAAACCACCGAGGCGAACCAGAACGTCGCGTAGCGGCGCGGCCCGAAGACCCGTTCCACGTCGGAGCCGAACATCCACAGCGCGAACATGTTGAAGAACAGGTGCCAGATGCTGTTCGGATCGTGCAGAAAGCTGTAGGTCACGAGCTGCCACGGCTGGAAACCCACGCCCGCGCCGACCCCGGCGGGCGTGCCGATCGGCCAGAGGGCAAGCATGCTGAAGATGGGCCCGGACAGCATCATCTCGGCGAGGTAGGCGCCGACGCAGGCGATGATCAGGGTGCGGGTGACGGGCGGAATGGCGGGAAACATGGGGCGGGAGTGTGGGTGAAATCGGCCGCTATGTCGATCCTGCGCGGCCGTGATGATGCTGAACGTCCGGTTAAGCCGCCGCCGGCTCCGACAGGGGGACGTTCCATGCGTCGTACCCGTACAGCCACGACGTGTCGGCCTCGCCCTTCTGCAGCCAGGTGTTGGCGCTGGAGATCGCCTGGATGCGCGAGGTGCGCGGCTTGCGGTGCGCCTCATAGCGCCTAAAGGCGGCTTCGATGTCGTCCCCGTCGAGCGCGATGCAGCGCGCGAGTACCGCCGCGTCCTCGATGGACGTCGCCGCGCCCTGCGCCATGTACGGCGTCATCGGATGGCAGGCATCGCCGAGCAGCACCGTGCGGCCGACGCTCCAGCGCGCAAGCGGCGCGCGCTCGAGGATCGCCCACTTGTGGCAGTCCGGGCAGGCGTCGAGCACCGCGCGCACGTCGGCGTGGAATCCCGTGTAGGCGGCGCGCAGCTCCCGCACGTCGCCCTTCGCGGACCACGACTCGCGCGTCATCCATTCCACCGGTTCCGGCACGCTGGTCACGAAATACAGCTCGCTCTTCGCCGCCGTCGTGTAGTAGATGACGATGTGCCGGTCCGTGCCCCACCATTTGGTGCGTGACGGCCCGATGTCGCGGCCGTTCAGAAACGCCGCGGGGAAAACCGCGCGGTAGGCGATGCGGCCCTTCCACTCGGGTTTCTCGGGGCCCATCAGCAGTTCGCGCACCGTCGAATGCACGCCGTCGGCGCCGATCACGGCGTCCGCCTCCGCACGCGAGCCGTCGGCGAAGGCAAGCGTCACGCGCCCGCCCTTCTCGTCGAGGCCGGTCAGCTTTTTGTTCAGATGGATGATGTCGTGCGGGAGGACGGAGGCCAGTGCCTCGTGCAGGTCGCCGCGGTGCATACACAGGTACGGCGCGCCGTGCAGGCTCTCGGGCATCGCCAGTTCGCCGGTGACGGCCCCGGTCACGCCGTCGCGGTTCAGGTGCGAGTACGGCGCGAACGCCGTGCGCCGCAGCTTTTCCTCGACACCGATGCCGCGCAGCACCTTCATGGAGTTGGGCATCATCTGGATGCCCGCGCCCAGCCGCGCGAAGCGGCCCGCCTGTTCATAGACCTGCACGTCCACGCCGATCCGGCGTAGCGTGCCGGCCACCGCCAGCCCGCCCATGCCGGCGCCGACGACAGCGATGGAAAGGGAGCGCATGCCCGTGAGGCGTCAGGCGTGAGGCGTGAGGCGAAAAAACGGCGGCGCGCCGAGCGTGGTGCCCGCCCGGATATTGGCTCCGCGTACGCGCTTTGCCGCCTCACGCCT
Organism: Burkholderiales bacterium; assembly: GCA_050741255.1. Lineage (GTDB taxonomy): Bacteria > Pseudomonadota > Gammaproteobacteria > Burkholderiales > SG8-41 > CAZXNF01. The sequence continues at coordinate 9,253 of JBOIEQ010000001.1, forward strand.
CACGCTTCACGCCTATCGACGAAAGTCCTGCACCGACTTCGCGAGCTTGCCATCCCTGGTTTTCAGCGCACGCGTGACCGCCCTGGTCGCGCCGAACGTCGGAATGACCGCGGAATGCTTGCCTGCCCCGCCGATGACGGCGATGAGCAGGTCCTCGGCGCGCCACTGCATTGGCACCGGCGTATCGGCCTTCGCGTTGGGGAACCGGTCCTTGAGCGTCATCAGGAAACGGCGCTCGATGTTTTCCTTCGAGAAGCGGTTCATCGGCAGCGTCGCGTGTTCCTGGATGAAGCGCTTCGCGTCCGCCTTGGAATAGCCGTCGGCGGCAATCGCTTTAGCATGCTCCGGGCCCATCACGATCAGCGGCTGCGCTTCGTAGTAGATGTCGTTGGAGCCCGTGCTGATCAGCGTGCCGGCGATGGTGGTGAGCAGGCCTAGACCCGTCAGGCTTTCGTGGTCGTTGACGTTGTGCGGGCACTCGGCGCCGATCACGGTCACCGCGCTGGCCTCCTTCGGCAGGCCGCGCTCGACATGCAGCGGCTCCCAGGGATTGCCCGCCTCGTTCTCCGCGACGAAATAGCTGTACTTGGACGGCGCGCCGAAGGTCGACATGTCGCCCAGCGCCGGAATCGCGCCGCCGATGTTGAGCAGCGTCAGCCGGATCGCGCGCCCGATCGTGGCGTTGGCCGGCCAGCCCGGGCCGAAAGCGTTGTGCCCGCAGTTGATGTCGAGTTCCTGCACCACCGGCCCGTTGACGATCACGAGCGGCGCACACAAATGGGTGGTGGCCTGGACGCCGTAGAGGTTGAACGGCTCCTCGCACATCGCCTCGACCGCCAACATGAACAGCGGGAAGTACTGGGGCTTGCAGCCCGCCATCACGGCATTGGCGGCCAGGCGCAGCGGCGTCGCCTCGCCATAGCGCGGCGCGACCTTGGCGATCGGTTCGTTTACCGGGCGATCGCAGTAGGCGAGCATTTTCTCGACGCGCTCGACCGTCGGCGGGATGACGGGCAGGCCGTCCCCCCAGCCGCGCTTCATCACCAGCTCGTTGACGGCGTCGAAGTCGTCGTCGGCCTCGAGGCTGGCGTCGGGCGCCTTCAGGAAGTCCGCGAGATCGCTCACTTGATGTTTTCCTCGATCAGTTTCAGCACCTGCGGCGTCGCGATCAGCGAGCGCCCTTCCACCTGTTCCAGCGACAACCCGCCGAGCGGGTGCGGGATCTGCACCAGCGGCAGGTCGGGCACGCCAAAGACCTTGGCCTGCGTCCTGCCGAGTTTCATGAACGGATCGGAACAAACGACCGCGGTCACAAGGCCCCGCTTCCGGAGCTCTGACATGTCGTGGACACTCCACGACGTGCAGGACCCTCAGTCGGCCATTGCGCTGACGACGAAGTCAGCCTCCGCGGCCAGCTGGTCGAGGATGGGTCCCGGCGCCGGCAGGCTCACGCTGGCCTTGCGCAGCACGACGACCGAGGACACCGGGATCGCCGCCTTCACCGACTCGGCGATGAATTTCAGCAGGTGGTCGGCATTGCCCTTGCTGTTGTCGAGGATGCCGAGGCGGATGCCGCCCTTCTTGATCTCCCGCTGCGGCTTCAACGCTTCCGCCACGACGGGCGTCGGGGCTTCGGGGATGACTAGGGTGACTTTCTTGCTCATGCGTTACTCCTCCATCATGGTGCGTCCGTGACCGGCGAAAGTGTAGCGCACCGGCACTGGCATGGACCACTGTGAAGGGTGCGCGGGAAGTAAACGCGCGGTCCGGTGCCGGTGTGGTGATCGCATTTCGTTTTTGGTATACCATGGCATTCCATCGCATTCATCCGGGATTGACCATGTCCATAGCCATTGGCTGTGACATCGGCGGAACATTCACCGATTTCATCCTCATCGACGAAACCTCCGGCACGGTGCGTGTGGACAAGGTCCTGACCACCCCGGCGGACCCTTCCCTCGCGATCGAGCAGGGTCTGCGCAACCTGGAGGAGGCGCAGCCGGGATCGATACGCGAAACCGCGGCCTTGGTGCACGGCACGACGCTGGTGATCAACGCGGTCATCGAGCGCAAAGGCGCGCGCACCGGGCTCATCACCACTCGGGGTTTTCGCGATGTGCTCGAGATTGGCCGCGAGAAGCGGTACGACGGGAACGACCTCCAGATCCGCTTTCCCGAGCCGCTCGTGCCGCGCTCACTGCGCGTCGAGATCGATGAGCGCATACACGCTTCGGGCCGGGTGCTGCAGGCACTCGATATCGCCTCCGTCGAGCGCGCGGTGCAGGCCCTGACCGCACAGGGTGTCCAGTCGATCGCCATCTGCCTGCTGCATTCCTACGCGAATCCGGCGCACGAGGAACAGGCGGCCGGCATCGTCGCGCGCCTGGCGCCCGGAATACCGGTCACGCTTTCGTTCGAAGTGTTGCGAGAACTCAAGGAATACGAACGCTCCACCACCACCGCCGTCAACGCCTACGCCAAGCCCATCGTATCGCGCTATCTGAAAACACTCGAAGGCCGGCTGGATACGCTGGCCTTCAAGGGCGAACTGCTGCTGATGCAATCGAGCGGCGGCCTCAACTCCTCGCAGATGGCGCAACGATTCCCGGTGCAGATCATCGAATCGGGACCTGCCGCGGGCGCCATCAGCGCCGCGCACTACGCGCGGCTCGCCGGCCACGCCAAGATACTGGCCTTCGACATGGGTGGCACGACCGCGAAGATGTGCCTGGTCAAAGACGGCCGCGTGGTCAAGGTCAATCAACTCGAAGTCGACCGCGTGCAGCGCTTCAAGCGCGGCAGCGGCATCCCGGTGCGCGTGCCGGTCGTGGACCTGATGGAAATCGGCGCGGGTGGCGGCAGCATCGCCCGCGTCAGTCCCAAAGGCACGCTGGAAGTCGGCCCTGAAAGCGCATCCGCCGCCCCGGGGCCCGCCTGTTACGGCCTGGGCGGAACGCAACCTACCGTATCCGACGCCGACGTCGTGCTCGGCTACCTGAATCCCGCGTACTTCCTCGGCGGCCGCATGGCGCTCGACAAGACCAGCGCGCAAGCCGCCATCGAGACGGCGCTGGCGAAACCGCTGGGCCTGAGCGTGGAAGCGGCGGCTTGGGGCGTGCACAGCGTCGTGAATGAGAATATGGCCGCCGCCGCAAAAGTCTATGTCGCCGAAAAGGGAGAAAGCCCCAGCAGTTGTGCGGTCGTCGCTTTCGGCGGCGCCGGTCCCGTGCATGCCTCCGATCTCGCGCGGCGCATCGGCGCACAGGTCGTCGTGATTCCGCCGCGCGCCGGCGTCGCCTCCGCGTTCGGCATGCTGATTGCGCCCGCCTCGTACGACACCGTCCGCACGCATCGCGTGCGCCTGATGCACGCCGACTTCGGCGCGATCGAATCCCAGTACGCCCAGATGGAACAGGCCGCGCGCGCCGGCCTGCCGCGCAGCGTGGACAGCGCCGCCGTCTGGTTCGAGCGCTCGGCCGATCTGCGCTATGTGGGACAAGGCTACGATCTCACGGTGACGCTCGCCGCGGAGCGCCAGACCGAAACCGGCATGCGCGCGGCCTTCAACGCCGCGTACCATCTGCTCTACGGCCGCGTGTTCGACGATCTTGAGCTGGAACTCATGAACCTCCGCGTCACCGCGTACGCGCCAGGCAAGCACTTTGAAGAGACCGTGCATGCCGTCCCGGCCGGCAGCGCCGTCGCCTGCACCGAACGCGATGCGTATTGCGCGATCTCGCGCCGCTTCATCCCGCACAAGGTGTATGCCCGCGCCAGTCTGCCGAAAGGGGCTGCACTCGATGGACCGGCGATCGTGGAGGAAGCCGAATCGACGACGATCATCGACCAGGATGCGAGCTTTACGGTCGATGATTTCGGCAGCGTCGTGATCTCGCTACGCACCCGCCTGCCGGTGGCGGTAACGCGCCGCAAAACCGCAAAGCTCGACCCGGTTGCGCTGGAGATGCTGTGGCGGCGGCTGGGCTCCACGGTTGACGAACTGGCGGCGGCGCTGGTCCGCACCTCGTTCTCGACGGTGGTGCGCGACGTCAACGACTATGCCTGCGCGATATTCGACCGCCAGGCGCGACTGCTCGCGCAATCCACCGACAGCACGCCGGGAATCTGCGGCGGCCTGGGACCGATGCTCCGTCACATGCTGGAGGTCTGCCCGCCCGCCAGCCTGCGCGAAGGCGACGTACTGATCGGCAACGACCCCTGGAACGGCAGCGGCCATCACAACGACATCTTTACCGTCACCCCGGCGTTTCACAAAGGCAAGCTGATCGGCTACGCCGCCTGCGCCGCGCACCATGTGGACATCGGCGGACGACGCGCGACCACCGAAAGCCGCGACAACTACGAGGAAGGCCTGCGCATCCCGGTAAGCCGCATCATGCGCAGGGGCGAACCCAACCCCGATGTGTTCAATTTCATCGCCGCCAATGTACGCCTGCCCGACACCGTCCTGGGTGACCTGCGGGCGCAACTCGCCGCCAACCACGTCGGCTGCGAGCGGATGCGGGAATTGTGCGCGGAACAGGGCTGGAAGGACCTGCAACTGCTGGCCGGAGAGATCCTGCAGCGCAGCGAGGAGATCGCGCGTTCGGAAATCAGCCGGATCCCGGACGGCGTGTTCACCCATGAAGCGCCAATCGATATCGTCGACGGCGAGCGCATCGTGCTGCGTGTGGCGGTGACAGTCGAGGGCGACGGGCTCACGGTCGACTTCAGCGGGTCTTCGCCGCAGGTGCGCCCCGCCATCAACTGCACGCTCACCTACACCGCGGCGTACGCCCATTTCGCCGTCGGCGCCCTGCTCAACCTGCCGGTCGCGATCAACCAGGGCACGCTGGTGCCGGTCAAGGTCACGGCCCAGGCGGGAACCGTACTGAACGCGTCCTTTCCAGCGCCGGTGTTCGCGCGCACCAGTATCGGCAATTTCGTGCCGGAACTCATTTTCACCGCGCTGGCGTCGGCCCTGCCGGACCGGGTCGTTGCCGGTTCGGGCGCGACGCCGTTGTGGGCGCAATACCTATTCGGCAAACGCAAGGACGGCAGCCGTTTTGCACCGCTCAACTCGGCCAATGGCGGCCTCGGCGCACGCGCGAACCAGGACGGCGTGTCCTGCCTGACGTTCCCGGTCAACATCGGGAACACCCCGGTCGAGGTACTCGAAAGCGACATCCCGGTGCTCGTTCGCCAGCGCGCGCTGTGGCCCGATTCGGCAGGCGCGGGCCGCTTCCGTGGCGGCCTCGGACAGCATTTCGAGATGCAGGTGCTCGAAGACGACCTCGGGCCCGACGGCCCCCTGCTCGTCGGTTTTCGCGGCGGACGCTTTTATTTCCCGGTGCATGGGCTGCTCGGGGGCGGCGACGGTCCCAACGGCAAACTGACGATCAACGGCAAACCGGCCACCGGCGGCGGCGACGTATCGGTCCCGCCCGGCGGCACCATCGTGTGCCGCATTCCCGGTGGCGGCGGCCTGGGCTTGCCCGCGGAGCGCCATCCCGATCTCGTCCGGCGCGATCTCGAATACGGTTACATCACTCTGGAACACGCACAACAGCATTACCCGCATGCACTGGCGGCAGGACGGACCGCGGCCGCGAAGTAGGAATATTCCGTAATTGGCAAAGGAGTTCGTGATGAAGCGTTTCAAACGCAGCACAGTCATCCTTCACGCGGCGTTCACCACGGCCGCCGTCAGTCTGTCCTTCCCCGTCGCCGCGCAGACCTACCCCACCAAGTCGATCCGCCTCGTCGTGCCGTGGCCCGCGGGCGGCGTGACGGATGTGGTCGCGCGCATCGTCGGCGAGCGGCTCTCGCAGGGTCTGGGGCAATCCATCATCATCGACAACAAGGCGGGCGCGACCGGCTTCATCGGCACGGAATTCGTCGCCAAGGCCACCCCCGACGGCTACACGCTCCTGCTCATCACCGCGAGCACGCACGCCATCAGCCCGAACCTGTTCAAGAAGGTGCCCTACGACCCGATCAAGGATTTCGAAACGATCTCCCAGCTGACGACCGCCCCGACGATACTCGTCACCTACGCCGCGTTCCCCGCAGGCAGTGTTGCGGAACTCGTGAAACTCGCCAAAGCCAAACCCGGCGCGCTCAATTACGCCTCGTTCGGCAACGGCAGCTCGGCGCATCTCGCCGCCGAACTGTTCAAGCAGGCCACGGGCACCGACTTCGTGCACATCCCCTATAAGGGCGCCGCGCCGGCCATCGCCGATCTGATGGGGGGGCAGGTCACGATCTTCTTCGATTCCATTCCCTCCGCATTGCCGCATGTACGCTCGGGCAAACTCAAGGGACTGGCCGTCACCGGGCGCACGCGCACGACCGCGGCGCCCGACATCCCCACCGTGGCCGAAACCTATCCCGGCTTTGAAGTCACCGTATGGCAGGGGTTTGGCGCGCCCGCCGGCACCCCGCGCGCCGTCATCAACCGGCTCAACGCCGAGTTGGTCAAGGTGATGACGATGCCCGACGTCAGGGAACGCCTGGTGAATCTGGGCGCCGATCCGTTGTCCACGACACCCCAGGAATTCGCCGCCCACATCGCACGCGAGAAAGACAAGTGGGCGAGCGTGGTCAAAACTTCCGGCATCACGATCAGCGATTGACGTGCGCGATGCAGCCCGTGAGGGGCGGATAGCACGCATGCCCAAGCGCAGCGGCCCGGGCACCGGCAAGGGGGCGAATGTCGGCGTACGCCGCTTTCCGGAAGCGGAAGCCGGCGAGCCGCGGGGAGAGCATGTCTATGCCGCGCTGCGCGAAGCGATCAGGGTCGGCGAGCTCAAGCCGGGCCAGCGGCTCGTTGAACGGGAGGTGGCGGCGACGCTCGGGGTGAGCCGCACGCCGGTGCGCCAGGCCTTCAAGCTGCTGGAGGCGCAGGGCATCGCTTCGGTCGCGGGCGCCCGCGGGCTCGTCATTACCGCGCTGACCCCGGAGGAAGTACGCGAGCTCTACACCATCTGGGAAAGCCTTGAGGGCATCGTCGCACGCTACGCCGCGCAGCACGCGACCGACCTCGATCTCAAGGCCCTGCGGCACATCGAGGAGCAATGGAAATCCGCCTCCGGGCCGCAGGTCTACGGCCAGCTCAACAAGCAGTTCCATGACGCGCTCTATCGCGCCGCGCACAACCGCTATCTCGTGCGCGCCCTCAACGCGATCGACGACGCGCTCGCCCTCCTCGGCGTGACGACGTTCTCCATACCGGGGCGCCCCGCCGAGGCCGGTCGCGAGCATGCGGCCATCGTTGCGGCGATCGCACGCCGTGACGGCGCCGCCGCGCAACAGGCGGCCGAGGCGCACATCCATCGCGCGGGCGAACTCCGCATGACGCTCGTCATGGGACTGGAACTCCGCACGTGAACGCAGCGCCGGCGGCCGAGGCTCATCCAGAATCCTATTGGGCCGCAACCGCGGGCCGCACGCGATTCGACCCGCTGACGGGCGACAGCGAAGCAGACGTTGCCGTCATCGGCGGCGGATTTACCGGTCTCGCCGCCGCTTACGAGCTCAACCGCCTGGGGCGTGACTGCGTCGTGCTTGAGGCGCACGACATCGGCTGGGGCGCGAGCGGACGCAATGGCGGCATGGTCGTGCCGCGCTACAAGCACACCTATCCCGCGCTCGCCGCCTGCTATGGCGAGGCCGTTGCGCTCGCGATGCATGCCGCGGCACACCGGGCCGTGGACACGGTGGAAAGCATCGTGGCGGAGTGCGCCATCGACTGCGGGTTCGCCCGTCACGGGCATCTCACGCCTATGGTCCACGCCAGCGACGAGGCGCGCTTCGCGGCGGATGCCGAATGGCTGGCGCGATATGCGGGCGACGCCGTACCCGCCATGCTGAGCAGGGCTGATACCGCCCGCCGGATCGGCACGGACTTCTATCGTGCCGCCTACTACGAACCGCGCGGCGCGGGCATCCACCCGTTTGCCTACTGTGCCGGCTTGGCGGTCGCGCTGGCCGCACGCGGCGTGCGCATCCACACGGCAACGCCTGCCCTCGAATGGCACTCTGATGGCAACGCGGTAACGGTGAGCACCCCGCGCGGAACTGTCAGGGCGCACCACCTCGTGCTGGCGACCAATGGCTACACCGACCTGACGCAGGCGGGCGCGGCGCTCAAGCTGCGCATCGTGCCCATGGTGTCGTCATTGATTGCCACTGAACCGCTCCCCTCCGCCATTCGGGAACGCCTGCTGCCGGCAGGTCACCTGGTCACGGACGCCAAGCGCCTGACCAATTATTTCCGGCTGATGCCTGATGGCGCACTCCTGTTCGGCGGGCGCGGCGGCGCTTCAAACCGGACGAGTACGGCGGTCTACCGCCGGCTCGCGCACGAGCTTGCGAACATCTTCCCGGCGCTGGCGGGCACGCCGCTCCGCTACCGCTGGTCGGGCCGTGTGGCCGTGACGCTCGACGGCTTGCCGCACATCGGCGCACTCGGCAAGAGCGTCTCCTACGCCCTCGGTTACAACGGCCGGGGCGTTGCACTGTCGGCGCTGCTGGGTCGCATGCTTGCGCACCGCGCGTGCGGAGAACCGGTCGACGCGGGCCCCATGAGCAAAACCGGTTTCGGCGGCATCCCGCTACACGCGCTGCGGGTTCCGGCCAAGCAGCTTGCCATTACCTATTACCGTCTGCTCGATGCGATCGGCGCGTGAAATGACCACTTTTTTATCCGCATCGCGATAGCCTGGGCCGAGCGATGCGTTTGGAATTTTCCGCTTTCCGGAGCCGCAACTACCGGTTGTTCCTCGCCGGCCAGAGTCTGTCGATGATCGGCCACGCGATGCAACAGGTCGCGCTCGGCTGGATCGTCTTCAACTGGACCGGGTCGACCTACTGGCTGGGACTCGTCGCGTTCGCGGGCCAGGTGCCTTTCCTCGTCACAACCCCACTTGCCGGAGTGCTCACCGATCGCTATGACAAGCGGCGCCTCCTGATGGGGGCGCAGACACTGGGTCTCGTCAGCGCGCTCACGCTGGTCATGCTCACCTTGTCCGGCAGCGGCAACGCCTGGGCTGTCACGCTGACCGCACTGGCCGCGGGTATCGCCGTCAGCATCGAAGTCCCCACCCGCCAGGCGCTGTTGGTCGACCTGATCCGGGACAAGGCGCATCTGCCGAACGCCATTGCCTTCTACTCGCTCATGTTCAATACCGGGCGCACGCTGGGACCGCTCGCCGCCGGCATGTTGCTTGCCTCCACCGGCGCGTGGACGTGTTTCGCGGCTAATGCGGCCACCTACGCAGCCCTGCTCGCGGCCATGAGCATGATCGAGCGGCCGGCTGTTGTGCGGCCCGTCCACACGGCGGGTGTCGTGCGCAGCCTCGTGCACGCGTTCACCTATGTGCGCAGGCACGACCTGCTGTGGGCGCTGATCCTGCTCACGGGCGTGGCCAGCTTTGCGCTCATGCCCTATGTGGCGCTGATGCCTGCGGTCGCCGGCACCGATTATGCCGCCGCACCGGAGACGCTCGGTTTGCTGCTAGGGTCGGCTGGTTTTGGTGCCATGCTGGGCAACCTGTCGCTCGCCACGGGTGGCGCCGTCCGCAATCTGCCGCGCAAGATCGCGCTGGCGACCTGCGCCTCCGGCGTCGCCCTGCTCGTCTTCAGCTTCGTGCCGGCGCTGGGTGCGCGGTTCCTGCTCATGGCCATACTGGGTTGGGGCTATACCGTTGCCATGTCGGCGTGCAACATCGCGCTGCAAGCCGTCGTACAGGAGGACCAGCGGGGGCGCGTGGCGGCTATTTACATCATGGCCCTGCTGGGCCTGCCCCCCCTCGGCGCACTCGGCGCGGGCGTACTCGCGCAACACGTCGGCACGGCACTCACGCTGGCAACAGGCGGCCTTCTCTGCGCGCTGGCAGGCTTGCAACTGCTGTCCGGAAGCAAACGCTATGTGCGTGCCATCGATGCCGCAGCCGTATGAGTTCACAGTCCCGTTTCACAGGAGAAAGCGCATGAAACAGTCGTTCACGGTGTCGCCAGTGCGGACGTTCCGCCTGTCCCTCTCCGCACTGGCCATGCTGGCGGCATCGATGCCGGTCGCGCAGGCACAAGTCCCGGCGGGATGGCCGGCGAAACCCATCCGCCTGATCAATCCGTTTGCGCCCGGTGGCGCCGTTGATGTGACTGCGCGCTCGCTCGGCACCGCGCTGGGCGAAGCACTCGGAACGCAGGTCGTCATTGAAAACCGCGGTGGCGCGGGCGGCATGCTCGGCGTGGACGCGGCGGCGAAGGCCGCGCCGGATGGCTATACCCTCGTTGTCGGCACGGTTGGCCCGATGGCCATCAGTCCGGCCCTCACCCGCAAGATGCCTTACGACCCCGTCAGGGATCTCGCGCCTATCTCGCGCGCCGCGGACACCATCAACCTGCTGGTCGTGCACCCGTCCCTGCCCGTCCAATCGGTGAAGGAGCTGGTGGCGCTCGCCAAGGCACGTCCCAACGAGCTGCTCTACGCATCGGCCGGGGTTGGCGCCAACGATCACCTTGCAGGCGAACTGTTCAACGCCCTGGCGGGTACCAAAATCACCCACGTGCCGTACAAGGGCGGCGCGCCCGCGATGCTCGACCTGATCGGCGGCCAGGTGCAGGTGTATTTCGCCAGCTACGCCACCGCGCGGCCACAGATGGATGCGAAAAAAGTACGGGCGCTCGGATTAACGAGACGACAGCGCTTCGAACTGCTGCCGGACCTGCCGACGATCGACGAGGCGGGCGTCAAGGGCTTCGAGGTCGCCAACTGGTACGGGATCTTCGCACCCGCGGGCATCCCGAAAGATATCCTGACACGCCTTAACCGTGAGATCGTCCGTGCACTGGCGCAACCGGACGTCAAGTCGCGGATGCTGCAGGGCGGCGTCGTCGCGGTGTCCTCCACCCCCGAAGAACTCGGACAGTTCCATCGCATGGAAATGGAGAAATGGGCGAAAGTCATCCGGGACGCCAAGGTCACGCCGGAGTAGTCGTCCGGGCGAGCGGATATTCCGCGCGCTACAAAGAGAGCTGCAGTTCGGCGTATTCGAGCGCCTCGGCCTCGTTGTCGAACACCAGGCTCCACGCCTTGCCCACGAACTCGGCGGGCGACTTGCTGATGTCGAGCCGCACCGCGGCGGCCATGTAGATGTCTTCGTCGTCCTCCGCGTCCTCGATCTTCAGCGCGACCGCCTTGAATTTGCCTGCTGCCATGCCTGCTCCTTGTTGTTGTCATCCCCGATACCCGGGACAGCCCATCCCTGTGCCAGCGCCGTCCTCCGCCAATACCGTTTGGCGGGCGAAAGCCTAGCATGATCACGACAGCCGGCCTCAGACCGATGCCAGAACGAGGCTCTGCCCTGCGGGAAGTCCAGCGGGACTTGCGGGCTGGCGGTCGCGGCGTGGAATCTTGCGGCGCCTTCGGAAAATTCCGGGACCGCTTGAACCGCAAGGCAGCAACAGCGATAAGCTGGCGACCATGATGAACCGGGAGTTTACGATGAAGCCGGTACTCGGCCTGGCCGTGCTGTTGCTGGCGGCATGCGCGACCCCCTCCGACATCACCAAGCTCGGGATGTCGCGGTCCTTCACAACCACGATGAACGTGCCGAATACCGTTACCTGCGTAAAGCGGGTCGCGAGCGACTTTCGCGCGAAGGGGCCTGCGACAGAGCGGCCGTCCGACAAGCCGGGCGGCGTCGAGATTCATCTCAACGGCGACATGGGAACGATCATGGTTGCCGTCGTCACTCCGGCTCCGCCCGGTTCGAACGTCACGGTGTTCTATGAGAGCGACCGGGTACGAAGCCTCAACGGCAACGACATGGTTCGCGGATGCTCGAAGTAAGCTCACCCCGCCACCTCGATTGCACGGGAGGCCATTGGGCCCTGTCCGCAGGAGCCAAAGCTTGAGCAAGCCGGGTGGCCTGTGGGCAGATCCGGATCCCAGGCCTTCCGCGTGCCGTGTGTTTCGGAGGGCCAATGGGCCTGGCCCACGAGCACCCTACCCCTATGCCCAGTCGCACCGCATTGGTGCGTGCCATCCATGTATTGCCGCTTTGCGGCTGACGGAATAAAGTTCGTGGTCGTCGCTGATGGGTACCGCTTATGTCTTCGTCATGGATTGATCTCGCGCGGGGCTGCGAGTTCGTCAACGCCGCGCTGGCCGACGAACTGCACAAAGCCGGCGTAAAAGTCAGAGAAATCGCATTCTCCGAGCCCTACACCATTCAATCGACCAGTACGCAGACCCTTAACGCCACGTTGGCCAGCGGCGAAGTTCGCGGCATCGAGTTCAGCACGCGCGAACTGATACTGGCTGGAAGCACGGCGGAGAACGCGGGTGTCGAAGTGCTCGTCCGCATTCGCGAGTTTGTAGCGAGCCTCGTCCGGCAATAGGGATCGTTCGGCGGTGCTGTTTCGCGTCCTCACGGGGATAGTGCCCGGCTCGCCTCGGGGGTGGTGTCCCGGTGGAGATGTGAACTCCGGTTAGCGCCCTTTCACGGCGGTAACCGGGCAGCGGTGGCGCGGGAATTGTCGCGCCCGCGCCCCTGTTGTGGAAACCACTGGGCGCCTTACCAACAAGCTTACTCACCACCCCGTTGCACAAGGACCACTCATGCCACGCACGACCAGACGAATGCTGTTGAAACAGGCTGCCGCCATCAGCCTGCTCCCCTTCGTCCCGTTGCCTCTGACGGGAGTGGCTCATGGCGCAGCCAACGCGGCGGGCAGCGCGTTTCGTCGCAGCCGTCCCGGCGATCGGACCTGGCCGTCGGCTGCTGAGTGGGATCGTTTAAACCAGGCGGTCGGCGGTCAGCTTTCCCGGGTGGAATCTCCCCTCATGACGTGCGCCACAGCGCCCGGCGGGACCGCTTGCAACGAGCTGTTCCGGAACATGAAGAACCCGTACTTCATCGGCGACAGCCCGGCGCTCACGCAAACGGTGGGCTGGGTGGACGGCTGGAGTTCCGCACCGAGCGTCTATGCGCTCGCCGCCAGGACAACCGCGGACGTGGTCGCCGCCGTCAACTTTGCGCGGGAGCACCGCCTGCGGCTGGTCATCAAAGGCGGCGGGCACAGCTATCAGGGCACGTCCAACGGGCCGGACTCGCTGCTGGTTTGGACGCGGCCGATGAACGCCATCACCCTCCACGACGCCTTCATCGGAGCAGGCTGCGCGGGCAAGGTGCCACCGCAACCCGCGGTGTCCGTCGGCGCGGGCGCCATCTGGCTCAACACTTACCACGCGGTCACGAGTGCCGGCCGCTACGTGCAGGGCGGCGGCTGCGCGACGGTCGGCGTCGCCGGGCTTGTCCAGAGCGGCGGTTTCGGCAGCTTCTCCAAGTACTACGGCATGGCGGCCGCAGGCCTGCTGGAGGCCGAGATCGTCACCGCCGATGGCGTCGCGCGCATCGTCAACGCCTGCATGCATCCGGATCTCTACCGGGGACTCAAGGGGGGCGGCGGGGGCAGCCTCGGCGTCGTCACGCGCCTCACCCTCCGCACGCGCGAGCTGCCGGCGTTTCTCGGTGGCGCACAGGCGTCCATCAAGGCCGCCTCAGATGCCGCATACCGCCGCCTGATCGCCCGTTTCGTCGTGTTCTATGCCGACAGTCTCCTCAATCCGCGATGGGGTGAGATGGCCAAATTCCGGCCGGGTAACGTGCTTGAGATCGCAATGGTGTTCCACGGCCTGAGCCAACCGGAAGCGGCCGCCATCTGGCGTCCGTTCTTCGAGTGGATCGCGGCCTCGCCGCAGGATTACAGCCTGGCGTCGCCGCTACAGGTGATCGCCGTGCCCGCCCGCAACTTCTGGGATCCGGAATACCTGCGCCGGAACCTGCCGCAGACGGTGGTCGCCGACAGCCGGCCGGGCGCCCCGGCCCACAACCTGTTCTGGGCCGGCAACCTTGGCGAGGCGGGGCAGTATCTGCACGGCTACGACTCGACGTGGCTGCCGGTTTCTCTGCTGAAGAAAGACCAGCAGAAGCGGCTGGTAGACGCCCTTTTCGCGAGCTCGCGCCACTGGCAGACAAGCCTGCACTTCAACAAAGGCATGGCCGGCGCGCCTGCCGAAGCCGTTGCCTCGGCCCGGCAGACGGTGACCCATCCGGCCGTGGCGGATGCATTTGCGCTGGCGATCTGTGCGGGCGGCGGACCGCCCGCCTTCGCGTCGGTACCCGGTCACGAACCGGACTTGGCCAGGGCGCGCGCGGATGCAAAATTGATTGGCCTTGCGATGCGCGAACTGGTCAAGGTGGCACCGAACGGCGGCTCGTACGTGTCCGAAGGCAACTACTTCAACCGCAACTGGCAGCAGGCATACTGGGGTTCCAACTACCAGCGGCTGCTGGCGGTGAAACGGAAATATGATCCGGACGGGCTGTTCTTCGTCCATCACGGTGTCGGCAGCGAGGACTGGAGCGCCGACGGCTTTACCAGGATTGCCGGTCGCTGACACGAAGCGGTGTTCTCTCACATGGAAAGATCTGCCTCAATGACTGACATCTACAAGACCACGCAGGAGGGCTATCTCGAATTCAGCCCCGGCTTCTTTCAGCAGTGCATGCGCGATTACCTGGAGGACCCCGGCATCGTTGTGACGGCGGTGCGCTACGTTGGTGAAGTCGGGGTCACCGCCACCACGCGCATGAAATACACCGGTGAACGCGACAAGCTGCTGGGGCTATTCCGCTATGGGATCGACTACACCCAGGGCGGGCGGCCGCGGAGCATCGAAATCCTCGTCAAATCAAAAACCCACTATCTTGAGCTCGTGCAGCGCCTCGGCGACGTGCTGATCAAAAGTGGCATCCAGGTGCCGGGGGTTGCCGGTCTGCTCGGCAAGACCGAACTGTTCAACACCCACATAAAAGAGATCAACGTCTTCCGCATGCAGAAAACGGACCCGGCCTTCACGCGGGTGCTGCCCATCGTCTACGGGACGTACGCCAACGATGCGGTGCAGCAGTACGTAGTGCTGGAGGAGTTTCTTGCCAACGCCTACGTCATGAAGGACTACCGCGACATTTCCTTCTGGAGCCCTGCGCAGATCGAAACCGGCGTGCGCGATTTTTCCCGGATGCACGCAGCGCACTTCGGGAAGTACGAGACACTGGTCGGGGAAGGCTGGCTCGGCAAAACGCTGGATGCCGGCGTGATGCGCGAACTCACGCCACTCTGGAGTGCCTATGCCGAAAAGCTCCGCCATTACATCGGCACGCTGTTCGATGCGGAGTACCTGGACACGCATCGTCAATGGATCGACACCATTCCCCAATGGTGGGGCGCGATCGACGCCCAGAAAAAGACCCTGATCTTCAACGACGCGCAAATCCGCAACCTGGCCGTCCGCGACCCGTACCGCGATCCGCGGCTCGTCCTGTTCGACTGGGAGTGCGCGAGCATCCAGTTGCCGCAGCGCGATCTGGTCGAATTTCTGAGCTACGCGATCGGCGAAGGCACGACCGATGCCGAAATTGCCGGATATCTTGAAGCGGCGCGGCACCAGCTCGCCGAAAGCGCGCAGGTGACCATCGATCCGCGGGAATGGCTGACCGGCTGCCGTTATTCGATCCGAGATCTTCACGTCAACCGCATGGCCTGCCAACTGGTGCTGCACATCACGCTCAACCGACCCGACATCGAGCGGGTGTTTCGCGCGTCTCTACGCATACTGGCTTGTGTGGAGCGCAGCTTGACGGCTTTGGGCGTCGCGCTCGAGCAACACTAGCGTTACTATCACCGTAGATAGAAAGTGCCCCCTTAACCGCGGCGCGCCGTCTCGATTGCAGCGATGTCGATCTTTCTCATCTCCATCATCGCATCGAACGCGCGTTTGGCTGCAACGGGGTCGGGATCGGTAATCGCGTCCGTCAGGGCAATCGGCGTAATCTGCCAGGACAAACCCCATTTGTCCTTGCACCAGCCGCATGCGCTCTCCTGGCCGCCGTTGCCGACAATCGCGTTCCAGTAGCGATCCGTTTCGGCTTGGTCAGCGGTGGCTACCTGGAACGAAAACGATTCGCTGTGCTTGAACGCCGGTCCGCCGTTGAGTCCGAGGCAAGGAATACCCATCACGGTAAATTCGACGGTCAGCACGTCCCCCTTTTTCCCCGACGGAAAGTCTCCCGGCGCGTGGTACACCGCGCCGACGGACGAATCGGGAAAGGTCCTGGCGTAAAACCGCGCCGCGTCCTCGGCGTCGCCATCGTACCAAAGACAAATCGTGTTCTTCGCCGATTTCAGCATGCCACTTCTCCATTGAGATGAGAGTCCTACTGCACGGGGATTGTGCCCCGCTCGCCCTGGGGTGATCCGGGCATCCCTCGTCCACTACGTGGCGAGGGACCGCCGCGCACCAGCGGCGCGGCGTCCAAAGCAATGTCCCCCGGACATTGCTTTGTAGAACCCCTGCGGGGTTCGCATCCCCGGGGAGCGTCAAAAAGCAAAAAGCCACCGCTTGGGTGGCTTTTTGCTTTTTGTGGCGTCCCCACGGGGATTCGAACCCCGGTTACCGCCGTGAAAGGGCGATGTCCTAGGCCTCTAGACGATAGGGACTTAAATCGGCCGACGTACTGACTAGCGAGACTTACAAAACTGCAATCCTGCGAAATCCGTGGTGGAGGTAAGCGGGATCGAACCGCTGACCTCTTGCATGCCATGCAAGCGCTCTCCCAGCTGAGCTATACCCCCACGAGGGCGCGAATTATAACGAGCGCTTGCCAATTCGTAAAGACTAAATAAATCCGTAGCTTAGGAACGCTCCGCAAATGCGCCGCTCCGGCGCAAGCCGGCATGCAGTAGCTTGAATTCAATGGATTCCGGCTTCCGCCGGAATGACGAATTCCTGGATCGTGCGGAGAATTCCTAGCCTGCCTTGCACGCGCCCAGGCGCTTGCCCACTGTTTGCGAGCGCATCTCCATTTTCTGGCCTTTCATCGTCATCTCCGCCTCCATCGTGGTGGCGGTCTGCTTCACGGTGCCGGTGCCCTGCATGCCGGAGGACGGGCAGCTCATCTCCCAGGAGTAGGTATCGCCCGATTTCTTGTTGGAGGTCATCTTGCAGTCGCTCTGCTTCTTGGCGTCGTTCATGTAGCGACTGGGGTCGCCCGCGTCTTCCTTCTTGATGCAGCGGGTGTTGGTCATGACCTGCGACTTGGGCATGTTGGGCGCGGACATCGTGGTGGTGAACTGCCACTCGCCGGGGTCCATGGCGCATACGACGGCGGGAACGGCGGCCAGCAGGGCCGCGGCAACAGCGATCAACGGTCGGAACATGGGCAACTCTCCTCTCAGGTAAGGCCGGTGTGGCGGGACAGGCGTGCGAGCGTGCGTTCGCGCCCGAGCAATGCGAGTACGGCGGACAAATCAGGGGTCTGCGTGCGGCCGAATACGGCTACCCGCAGCGGGATCGCCAGCGCCGGCATCTTGATCTTGTGCAGCGCGAGGACTTCCTTGATGGCCGCGCCGAGCGGGGCCGCTGTCCACTCCGGCAGTGCCTCGAATTTCGCGCCGAGTTCACGCAACACGGGGCGCGAGGCGTCGGTCACGTGCTCCACCAGCAATTCCGGCGCGGGTTCGGCGTCACCGTAGAACAGCATCGCTTCCGCCGCGAGCGTCTCCAGCGTGTCGCAGCGGGCTTTGAACAGGCCCACCACGGCCTCCAGCGGCGGACCTTCATCAAGCTTGCCGCCCAGCCGTTCGAGGCGCGGCAGCACCTCGGCGGCGAGCCGGTCGTCCATTGCGATCTTCATGTACTCCTGATTGAGCCAGGCCAGCTTCTCCGGATCGAAGCGCGCCGCCGCGTGACTCACGTGTTCGAGATCGAACCAGGACAGGAACTGCTCGCGCGAGAAGATCTCGGCGTCTCCGTGCGACCAGCCGAGCCGCGCGAAGTAGTTCAGCACCGCCTCCGGCAGGTAGCCGCGGTCGCGGTATTCCAGCACGCCGACTGCGCCGTGGCGCTTGGACAAACGTTCGCCGTCGGTGCCGAGGATCATCGGCACGTGCGCGAACAGGGGCGGCGTGGCGCCCAGCGCATGGTAAATGTTGATCTGGCGCGGCGTATTGTTGACGTGGTCGTCGCCGCGTATGCAGTGCGTGATGTGCATGTCGATGTCGTCGACCACCACGCCGAAGTTGTAGGTGGGCACCCCGTCACCGCGCAGGATGACCAGGTCGTCGAGTTCCGCGTTCGCGAACTCGATCGGCCCTTTCACCAGGTCGCGCCAGGCGACGATGCCCTCGTTCGGGTTCCGGAAGCGCACCACCGGCTGCACGTCCGCGGGCGGTGTCTTGCCACGCGCGTTTTCGGGACGCCAGCGTCCGTCGTAGCGCGGCTTCTCGCCGCGCGCGCGCTGCTGCTCGCGCAGCGCCTCCAGCTCTTCCTTCGACGCATAGCAGTGGTAGGCCTTGCCTTCCTTCAGCAGCTGGGCCGCGGCTTCCTGATAGCGCGGCAGGCGCTGCATCTGGCGCGGCGGCGGCACCACGTCCCATTCGAGTTCGAGCCAGCGCATGCTTTCGTAGATCTTGTCCACCGCGGCCTCGGTCGAGCGCTCGACGTCGGTGTCCTCGATGCGCAGGATGAAGGCGCCGTCGTGCCGGCGCGCGTAGGCCCAGCAGAACAGCGCCGTGCGCGCGCCGCCGATGTGCAGGTAGCCGGTCGGGCTGGGGGCGAAACGGGTGATGACTTTGGCGGTCATGCGCTCAGGCCAGGACCGGCTCGCGCCGCCGGAATTCCTCGACCGTCTCGTCCATCCGCTGGAACACGGCGCCGGCAGCCTTGAGCTTGCGGATCAGCTTCTCGAACATGAGCATGCGGTAGCCGCGGCCGATGATGAAGGGATGGCAGGTATAGGTCACCACGCCCCACTTCACGGTCTTCTTCAGTTGCAGGAATTCCTCGACCCAGTTTTCCAGCACGAGGCCCGCGTTCATCAGGCCGGGCCGGATCGCGTTGCCCGAGCGCATGTATTCGAAATGCGGCGCGTCGTCGGTATGCCAGCTGATCGGCATTTCCACCAGCGACGAGGGCTTGCCGAAGCGCATCGGCTGTTCGAGTTCGACCACGTCGCCCTGCCGGGTGTAATACGGCAGGAAGTCGTGGCCCATCATGCTGCTGTCGTAGGTGAAACCGTGCTTCAGCATCAGCGCGATCGAATGCGGCGACAGGTCCCACGACGGCGAGCGGTAGCCGCGCGCATACGATCCGGCGATGCGTTTGATCGCCTCGTTGCCGCGCACCAGTTCAGTTTCTTCATCGTCCCGTGACAGCGAAGCCGGCGGGATATGCCGCCAGCCGTGATGCCCGATTTCGTGCCCGGCGTCCGCCACGGCTTTCACGGCGTCTGGAAAGGTCTCGATGGTGTGGCCGGGCACATACCAGGAACTCGCGATCTTTTCCTTCTTGAGCAGGGCCAGCAGGCGCGGCGCGCCGACGCGCGGGCCGAATTCGCCCCGGGAAATCATCGTCGGCGTGGTCTGGCCGCGCGCGACGAAACCGGAGATCGCGTCGAAGTCGAAGGTGAGACAGACGATGTGCTTGGCCACAACAGGAACGGTGCGTGTGTAGGCCGCATATATTAGCCGGTTCGGCGTGCGCGAATTCGCTATCATCGGCACTTTTCTTGCTTCAGAAGAGGCACCCATGGCCATCCCCTCCGAGCATCTCGTCCAGAACTGGCAGGTCCGCAAACCTCTGGCGCGCGCGCGCGGCGGCATCGTCGCCACGCAGAACCGCGTCGCCGGGTTTGCGGGCGCGGAAATCCTCGCCGCCGGTGGCAACGCCGTCGATGCGGCGGTTGCGACGGGCCTCGCGCTGGCGGCGGTCGAACCGTGGAACAGCGGCATCGGCGGCATCGGCTTCATGCTGGTCTATCTGGCGCGCGAGAAAAAGGTGCATGTGGTCGACTTCGGCCCGATCTCACCGCACCGCCTGAACCCCGCCGATTACCCGCTGACGGGCGGCACCACCACCGACCTCTTCACGTGGCCCACGGTCAAGGATGACCGCAACGTCCACGGTCCGATGTCGATCGCCGTGCCTGGCCACGTGGATGGCCTCGCCACGGCGCTGGCCCGCTTCGGCACCAAGCCCTTCGCGGAACTCGCGCAGCCGGCAATCAAGCTCGCCGACCAGGGCATCGCGGTCGACTGGTTCCTGACCCTCAAGGTCGCCACCACCGCGAAAGAACTCAGCCGTTATCCGAGCACGCGCGCGGTGTGGCTCACCAAAGACGGCCTGCCGCCGGTCACACCCGCCGGCGCCTCGCTGGAACGGCTGAAACTCACCGGCCTTGCCGACACGCTGCGCACGCTGGCGAAGAACGGCCCGCGGGACTTCTACGAAGGCGAGATCGCGCGCGCACTGGTCAAGGACTTCGCCGCCGGCGGCAGCGTCATCGACGCGGAAGACCTCAAGAACTACCACGCCCGCGTTGTGGCGCCGCTGGAACTCGATTATCACGGCGTGAAACTCGCGCTGCCCGGCGGCCTGACGGCCGCGCCGACCTTTGCCAAAGTGCTGGCCGCGCTGAAGGGCAAGCGCTTTGGCCCCGGCGCGCCCGGCGCCGACACCTTCGTCGCCTACGCCCATGCCCTGCGTGACGCATACACGGAACGCCTGGCCACGATGGGCGACCAGGAAACGATGCGCGAACCCACGTCCACCACGCACTTCAACGTGGTCGACAGGGAAGGCAACATGGTCGCGATGACGCAGACGCTGCTGTCGGTCTTCGGCAGCCGTTACGTGCTGCCCTCGACCGGCATCCTGATGAACAACGGCATCAACTGGTTTGATCCGCGCCCGGAATCGGCCAACTGCCTCGCCCCGTCCAAGCGCCCGCTGACGAACATGTGTCCCATGCTCGCACTCAACAAGGACGGCAAGGCGTGGTTCGCGATCGGGGCCTCGGGTGGGCGCAAGATCATGCCGGCCGTGTTCCAGCTCGCCTCCTTCATGATCGACCATGGCCTGTCGCTGGAAGACGCCTTCCACCAGCCGCGCATCGACGCGAGCGGCGGCGATGCCGTCGGCGCCGATCCGCGCCTGCCGGCCAACGTGCTGTCTGCGCTGCGCGCCAAATTCCCCGTCAACCTGACGGAACTCGTCGTCTATCCCACCAACTTCGCCTGTCCGAGCTGCGTGATGCGCGACCCGGCCACGGGTGAGAACACCGGCATCACGGACGTCCTGTCGCCGTGGTCCGGTGCCGTCGCGGAGGTTTAGTTTTATGCGAGTTGCCGTTCTCCTGGGTGCTGCCCTGCTCTCCACGTCCGTGTCCGCGCAGGACTACCCCAACCGCCCCATCCGCTACATCGTGCCGTTCGCTCCCGGCGGTCCGACCGACATCATGTCGCGCGCCTTCGCCGAAAAGATCGGCGCCGCGTGGGGACAGCAGGTCGTCGTCGACAACCGCGGCGGCGCGGGCGGCACCATCGGCGCGGAAGTGGTGGCCCGTTCGGCGCCGGACGGCTACACGGTCATGATCGGCCACGTCGGCACGCATGCGATCAACGTCAGCCTCTACCAGAAGGTCGGCTACGACCCGGTGAAGGACTTCCAGCCGATCTCGCTGCTGGCCACGTTGCCGTTCGTGCTCGTCGTCAACGCCGGCTTCGCGCCGCGCTCGGTGAAGGAACTCCTCGCGCTGGCGAAGGCCAAGCCAGGCTCGATCAACTTTGCGTCTGCCGGCAGCGGCGGGCCCACCCACCTCGCCGGCGCCATGTTCAAGAGCGCCGCCGCCATCGACATCGTGCACGTGCCCTACAAGGGCAACGCCGCGGCGCTGACGGAACTGGCCGGCGGCCAGGTGCAGATGATGTTCAGCAACATGCTGACCGCGATGCCGCACGTGCGCACCGGCCGGCTGCGCGCGCTGGCGGTCTCGACGGCGAAACGGTCGCCGCAGGCGCCGGAACTACCGACCGTCGCGGAGTCGGGCGTGCCGGGATTCGACGTCACGCCTTGGTACGGCGTACTGGCCCCCGCGGGTCTGCCGGCGCCGCTGGTCGCGAAGTGGAACCGCGAGATCGTCCGCATCGTTCCCCTGCCGGACATGAAGGAGCGCTTCGTCTCGCAGGGCATCGATCTCGCATCGAGCACACCGGCCGAATTCGGTTCACTCATCAAGAGCGAGATCCCGAAGTGGCGCAAGGTCGTGAAGGACACCGGCGCGAAAGCGGACTAACGCGCGATCGCGCCTTACTGCGGCCGCAACCCCAGCCGCTCCACCGCCCGTCCTTCTTCTTCATACATGCGTCGCGCCCACTGCGCGAAGTCGTCGCTCGACTGGTAGTAGGCTTCCATGCCGGCCTGTTCCATCACCTTGCGAAACGCCGGATCGTCCAGCGCGCGCCGGAAGGCATCGTGCAGCGTGCGCACGATGCGCGGGTCCATGCCCTTCGGACCGACGACGCCCCACGGCGAGTTGGCGACGATGCCGTAGAGCTCCTTCAGCGTCGGCACGGCGGGCGCGCGCGGCGAGCGGTTCTCCGTCCACATCACCAGCGTGCGCACCTGTCCGGCGTCCACCAGTTCCCACGGCGGCGAACCCGCCTGCGAGTTGGCCTCGCCGCTGCGAATGGCCGTGACGGCATCCGCGCTGCCCTTGTACGGGATGTGCAGCCACTGGATGCCCAGCCGCTGGCCGAGGTCCTCCATCGTGAGGTGCAGGCTGGTGCCGACGCCGGGACTCGCATAACTCACCTTGCCCGGATTCGCCTTCGAGTAGCGGAGGAACTCGTCCCAGGTCTTGTACGGCGCATCCGCGCGCACCGACACGCCGAACTGGTAGCCCGCGGCGCCGATGATCCAGGTCAGGTCCCGCACCGGGTCGAAACTCGTCTTCACCATGTGCGGCAGGCGGAACACGCCGAGCGGGGCCTGCGCCAGCGTGTAGCCGTCCGGTTTGGCGGCGGCCACCTGCTGCGCGCCGAGCGCGCCGCCCGCGCCCGGCTTGTTCTCGATGATGATGCGCTGGCCGAGTTGCCGCGCTGCCGCGTCGGCGAGGCCCCGCATCGCGATGTCCGTGGGCCCGCCGGGTGTCCACGGGCAGTAGAGGGTGATGGGCCGCTCGGGATAGGTCTGCGCGAGCGCCGGCAGCGCAAGCACGCATCCGGCGAGGGCGAGGCACAACCGTGCGAGTGTCTTCATTGTTTCAGCCCCAGCCGGTTGACGATCACCCGCTGCTCCTCGAAGGTGCGTTTCGCGTAGGCCGCGTAGTCCTCCGTCGACAGGTAGGCATCCTCCTGGTCGAGCCGCGCGATGGTCTTCTGGTAGGCCGGGTCTTCCATGCCTTTTTTGAACGCGTCGTGCAGGATCTTCACCACTTTCGGGTCCATGCCTTTCGGACCCGCGATGCCGTACGGCGAGTTGGAGACGATGCCGTAGCCCAGCTCTTTCAGCGTCGGCACCGTCGGCCAGCGCTTCGAACGCTCGGCGCTCCAGATCGTCAGCATGCGCAGCTTGCCGGCGTCGATCAGTTCGCCCCAGCCCGTGGAATCGGCGGACGCGCTCACGTGTCCGCCCAGCAGCGCAGCGGTGGCGTCCGCGTTGCCCTTGAACGGCACCTGCAGCCACTGCACGCCGTCCTTCGCGGCCAGTTCCTCCATGGTGATGTGCAGGCTGGTGCCATGGCCGGGCGTGGCGTAGGTGAACTTGCCGGGATTGGCCTTCGACCAGGCGATCAGTTCCTGCCACGTCTTCCACTGGCTGTCCGCCCGCACCACCACGCCGAAGGTGTAGCCGGTGACGCCGACGATCCAGGTGAAGTCGTTCAGCGCGTCGAACTCGACTTTCGTCATGTGCGGCAGGCGGAACACGGTGATCGGAATCTGCGTCACGGTGTAGCCGTCGGGCCGGCTGTTCCTCGCCACGGAGGTCGGGCCGATGGTGCCGCTGGCGCCCGCCCGGTTCTCGATAATGATGCGCTGGCCCAGGTGCCTGCTGGCGGCGTCCGCCAGCGACCGCATCGCGACGTCGGTGCCGCCGCCGGCGGACCACGGCACGACCAGCGTGACCGGGCGATCGGGAAACGTCTGCGCCGCCGCCGTCAACGGCAGGCACACGCACAAGGCCGCCAGAACGGCGGATCTCCACCGGTGCAGATGCATGATGCCCCCTCCCTGGTGTCGGCCGATGGCGCCCTTGGCGGGCGGTTTCTTGGCTCATCGCGACGGCGGCTAGAATACACGCATCGGCAGTCCCGGATGGAGCGGCCCCGCGCCCGGACGGGTTGCGGGAACGATTATTGCTCACACTCGGAACTTTCGACCATCACACCAAGGAGATAACAACGATGGCCCTGACTCGGCACCTACTCAGCCTTCTGCTGGTGCAGCTTCCGTTCGCCGCCGCCCACGCGCAGGACGTGAAGAACTTTCCGGACCGCCCGATGCGCATCATCACCGGCTACCTGCCGGGCGGTGTCAGCGACACCATCGCGCGCACCATGGCGGAAAAGCTCGGCGAGCGCCTCGGCCAGCGCATCATCATCGACGGCCGGCCGGGCGCCGGCGGCACCCTCAGCATGGACATCTCCGCCAACGCCACGCCCGACGGCTACACCATCTTCATGGGCCAGCCCGTCATCACCATCAGCCCCACGTTCAAGCGCAAGTTCGCGTACGACCCGCTGAAAGCCTTCGCGCCGATCTCGCTCGTCGGCCAGGGCGCGACCGTGCTGGTGGTGAATCCCGCGACGCCGGCGAACTCGGTGAAGGAACTGATCGCCTACGGCAAGTCCAAGCCGCCCGGTGAACTGCGCTACGGACATTCCGGACAGGGTTCGACCAATCACCTCGCCGGCGAGTTGTTCACCGTGATGAGCGGCGTGAAGCTCACCGAGATTCCCTACAAGGGCGCAGCGGCGAACATCCTGGCGGTGCTGCAGGGCGAGGTGCAGATGGCCTTCCTGCCGGTGCTCGCAGCGGTGCCGCACATGAAGAGCGGCCGGCTCAAGGCCCTGGGCGTGACCAGCGCGAAACGTTCGCAAGGCGCGCCCGACGTACCTCCCATCGGCGACACGCTCCCCGGCTACGAAGTGCCGGTGTGGTACGGCCTGGTGGTGCCGGCGAAAACGCCCACCGCCATCGTGCAGAAGCTCAACCAGGAAATGAAGGCCGTTCTGGCGCAGCCCGACGTGATCAAGCGCATGGCCGAACAGGGCATCGACGTGCAGTACACGACCACCGCCGAGTTCTCCAAGCTGATCGCCGAGGACGCCGTGCGCTGGGCCAAGCTCGTCAAGGAAGCGAACCTGGTGCTGGAATGACCGTCGCCCCTCTCGCTCTGGCCTTCGTCGCGGGCCTCGGCCTGACGTTGTCGACCATCGCCGCGTCCGCCGACACGCCCTACCCGACCCGGCCGATCCGCTTCGTCGTCGGCTTCCTGCCGGGCGGCCCCAGCGACACCATCGCCCGCGTCGTCGGCATCAAGCTCGGGGAGACGCTGGGCCAGCCGGTCATCATCGACAACCGCGCGGGTGCCGGCGGCAACATCAGCGCGGAAATCGTCGCGGACGCCCTGCCCGACGGCCACACACTGTTGCTCGGCACCGGCGCGCCGCTGGTCATGGCGCCCATCCTCGGCACCAAGGTCGGTTTCGTTCCCGAACGCGACTTCGCGGCGGTGAGCAACCTTGGCGGCTCGATGAGCATCCTCGCCGCCCATCCCTCGCTGCCGGCGAGCAATGTGAAGGAACTCATCGCCTACGCCAAAACACGGCCCGGCGAGGTGAACTACGCATCGTCCGGCGTGGCGACGGCCAACCACCTCGCCGCGGAACTGCTGTGCTCGATGGCGGGCATCCAGATGACGCATGTGCCCTACAAAGGCAGCGGGGCCGCCCTGCCCGCCCTGATCGGCGGCCAGGTGAAGCTTGGCTTCGGGCCGCTTCTGCCCGCGATCCCGCACGTGAAGGCGGGTCGTCTCAAGGCAATCGGCGTCTCCGGGCTCAAGCGCTCGTCCGCCGTGCCCGATGTCCCCGCCATCGCGGAGACCCTGCCGGGATATCAGGTCGATTCCTGGTACGGCGTGTTCGTGCCCGCGAAAACGCCCAAGCCGGTGGTTGCGCGGCTCAATCAGACCCTGATCGCCATCCTCGCCCAGCCCGACGTCAGGGAACGTCTCGGCCGCGACGGCGTCGATGCCGCCGGCAGCACGCCGGAGGCGCTTAACGCCATCGTTCAGTCGGAAAAGAAGCTGTGGACCAGGGTCGTGCGCGACGCCAACATCAAGGTCGAATGACTTTTGGCAGTTTGCTGAAAAATGCCTGAAAGTCCGTTCGTATTGAGCGCAGCGAAGCGAAGTCGAAATACAAGTGCTTTGCGATCAATGATTTGCTGTGCTTCGACTTCGCGCCTACGGCGCTGCGCTCAGCACGAACGGATAAATTCAACGCACATTTAGACCTTGAGGGCATCAAGCACGCGGTAGTACCCGGCCACCGTTTTCATCGCCGGCACGCGCAGGGTGTGAAAGGGGATCGGTCCGAACGGGTTGGCGTTCATCGGCCCCGCGTCGACCACCTCCCCCCTGGCCAGCTTCGCCAGCAACTTGCCCAGCAGGTTGGTCAGCGCCACGCCGCGCCCGCCGTAGCCCATGGCGTAGGCGACGCGCGGGCTCACGCGGCCCAGGTGCGGGAAATCATCGAGCGTCACCGCCACCTTGCCGGACCAGCGGTGATCGATGGGCGTGCCGGCCAGCGCCGGAAAAGTCTCGCGCATTTTCTGCTCGAGACCCGCATACACCTCCGGCGATTCGCGCCCGGTCAGCGACCCGCGGCCGCCGTAGAGCAGCCGTCCGCCCGGCACGCGGCGGAAATAGTTGAGCAGGTGGCGCGTGTCGGACACCAGATGGCCCTGCGGCAGCAATGTGCGCCACGCTGACTCGGGCAGCGGCGCCGTTGTGACCACGGAAGTCGAGACCGGCACCACGCGCCGCCCGAGATCGGTGCCGAAGCCGTGCAGCGCGGTGTAGGCGTTGGTTCCGATCAATACCTGCTTCGCGCGGACGTTGCCGCCCGCCGTGTCCAGCGTCACGCTGCTGCTGTCTTCGGTCAGCGCCCGCACCGGCGTCGCGGCATACAGCGGCACGCCCTTGCGCCGCAGGCCAACGGCCAGGCCGCGCGCGTAATCGAGTGGATGGATGCCGGCGGCGCGCGGATCGAGGTAACCGCCGAGGTAATCCGCGGTGCCGCACAAGGCGGCCGTGTCCGCGGCGTCGAGCAGGCGCGGCGTGCGATCGCCTGCGACAGCGGCCAGCCACTGCGCATCGGCTGCCAGCATGTTCAGTGCCTTCCGGCCGTTGGCAGCCGTCAGGTGGCCGTAGCGCTTGAAGCCGCAGGCAATGCCGAGTTCGGCGACCGTCGCCTCCAGCGTGTCCACGGCTTCCAGCAACAACCCGTGCAGACGCAAGGCGGTGTCCTGGCCGTAGCGCGTACCCAGCGCAGCCCAGGGCTTCTTGTAGCGCAGCACCGCCATGCCGCCGTTGCGCCCGCTCGCGCCCCAGCCAATGTCGTTCGCTTCCAGCACGACGCAGGCCACGCCCGCGAGGGACAGGTGGTGGGCGGCGGCAAGTCCGGTGAAACCGCCGCCGATGATCGCAACCTCGGTCTGTACGTCGCTGGCGAGGCGGGGCAGTTCCAGCGGTGGTTGTTCCGCCGTGGTCAGCCAGACCGAATGCGGATGGGCTTGAGGGGCGTAAGTGTTCGCAGCGTTCGCGGAACCGGCCGCGCCTGCGACGGGCTCACGCCACATCGTGACCGTATGCCTCGCGTGCCGCGCCGGCGCTGACTTTGCCGTCCGCCACGTCGTCCGCAACTCGCGTGCGGCGGCGCGGATCGCCATAACCACCGCCACCGGGCGTCTCCACGATCACGCGGTCGCCCTTGTTCAGCACCGTCAGCGCTTTCGACGGAATGATCTCTTCGCGGCCGTCGAAGCGACGGATCACCGATCGCGCGGATGCGCCCGGTTGGCCGCCGCCGAGCCCCTGCGCGGCGCTGAAATGACGCTCGCCACGGTGCGTGAAGGTCACGCCGTCGGCGAGGATTTCGTACTCGCGCACCACGCCCAGCCCGCCGCGGAACTCGCCCGCGCCGCCGGAATCCTTGCGCAATGCCACCCGGTGCAGCCGGATCGGCGCTTCCATCTCCAGCGCTTCCGCCGGCAGGTTCATGCAGTTGCTCGCATCCGTGTCGACCACGTCCACGCCATCGTGCCCCGCCGCGGCACCACTGCCGCCGGCGATCAGTTCGCCGCAGATGTAGCGCTCACCGTTCGCGCGGAACCCGCCGAAGGCCACGATCAGCAGCGTCCCCGCCGCCGGCGCCGCCACCCGGTCCGGCAGCACTTGCGCCAGCGCGCTCACCATCGAGGTGGCCACGCGCTTGATGGTCGAGGTACGGGCGTTGACGGGCGCCGGCTCGATGGGGTTCACCAGCGATCCCGTGGGCAGATTCAGCGAGACCGGACGGAAGCAGCCCCCGTTGGTGGGAATCGTCGGGTCCGTCAGCACGCGCACGGCGTAATAGGCCGCTGCACGCGAGCCC
Organism: Burkholderiales bacterium; assembly: GCA_050741255.1. Lineage (GTDB taxonomy): Bacteria > Pseudomonadota > Gammaproteobacteria > Burkholderiales > SG8-41 > CAZXNF01. The sequence continues at coordinate 37,821 of JBOIEQ010000001.1, forward strand.
GACGGCACGCAGTTCATCGGGCCCTTCACCTGCTTCGACGTACCCGTCAGGTCGAAGGCAATCGTGCCGTCCCGGATGGTGACGGCGACTTCGATGCGCAGCGGGGTGTCGAGGTCGATGCCGTCGTTGTCCATCACGTCGACGTAACGGTACGTGCCGGCAGGGATTTTCCGCAACGCCTCGCGCGTCATGATTTCCGAGCGGTCGAGCAGTTCTTCAAATACCGCGGTCAGCAGTTCGCCACCGTAGCTGTCGGCCAGCGCCTGCAGCCGGCGCGCGCCGACGTTGCAGGCGGCAAGCTGCGCATTGAGGTCGCCCAGCAGCGTGTCCGGCAGGCGCGAGTTCTGGCGCAGGATCGCGACCATCGTTTCGTTGTATTCGCCCGCCTCGCGGAACTTCAACGGCGGGATGCGCAAGCCTTCCTGGAAGATCTCGGTCGAATTCGGCGGCAGCGAGCCGGGCGAATAGCCGCCGACGTCGCCGTGGTGCGTCATCGTCGCCGACATCGCGATGATGCGGCCGCGGTGGAAGATCGGCGTCATGATCGCGATGTCCGGCAGGTGCGTGCCGCCGCAATACGGGTCGTTGAGGATGAACGCGTCGCCCTCCTGCATTGTGTCCAGCGGGTACTTGCGCACCATCGCCTCGATGGTCGGAATCAGCGTCGCCAGGTGCACGGGAATCGCGCAGGCCTGGGCCAGGGTTTCGCCCTTGGCGGTAAAGAGGCTCGCGGACGTGTCCAACCCTTCCTTGACGATGGGCGAAAACGAGCTCTTCAGCAGCGTCAGCTCCATCTCGTTGGCGATGCCTTCCAGCTTGTTGCGGATGACCTCCGCGGTGATCGGGTCGACCACCTCATTGCGTGCCGCGCGGTTCATGCCGGCTCCTTCTTGTCGAACGTCAGCATCAGCGTCCCGGCGGCATCCACGTCGCCCCGCCAGCCGGGTTCGACGACCGTGGTGGTGTCGGCCTGCTCGACGATCGCCGGGCCGTGGAAGCGCGTGCCGGGCTGCAGGCGGTTGCGCTCGTAGACCGTCGCCAGCACGAATTCCGGCGACTGTTCGGTCAGGATGCGGCGATGTCCCTTGACCGGATCGCCCGGCGCCGGCACGTAGCGATCGTGCGCGCCCGCCGCGGACGGATCGGCGGCGGCCTGGTGCACCGTCCGCAGGTTCACGAACTTGACGGCGCCTTCGACGCTGTGTCCGTAGACCCGGTTGTGCGCGGCGTAGAAATCGCGCCGCAGTTGCGCGATGACATCGGCCGCCGTCAGCGCCACCGGCACTTCCAGGTGATAGGACTGGCCGACGTAGCAGACATCGGCCAGGTACTGGACGTCGACGGTGCCGGGTGCGACGCCCTCGATCTGCATCAGCTCGCGGCACTGCGCGTCGAGCTTCGCGTAATCGCGTACCAGGTCCTCGCGGGTCACGACATCGAGGGTGGCATGCAGCGCGGTGGCCGCTTCGTGCTCGACCGGCGCGGCCAGCAGCCCCGCCGCCGACAGGACGCCGGGATGCAAGGGCACGATGATCTGGCGCATGCCCAGCTCGCGAGCGAGCGCGCAGGCGTGCACCGGCCCGCCGCCGCCCAGCGGCACCAGTGCAAACTGGCGCGGATCAACCCCGCGCTTCACCGACACGAAGCGGATGCCCTCCGCCATGTTGGCGTTGACGACGCGGTGAATGCCCAGCGCGGCCTGCGCGACGGGCATGCCCAGCGGCCCGGCGATCACGCGTTCAACGGCCTCGTGCGCCAGCGCGGGCTGCAGCTTGAGCGAACCGGCCGCAAAGTACTCGGGGTCAAGATAGCCCAGCACGATCGACGCATCGGTCACCGTGGGTTCGCGCCCGCCCCGGCCGTAGCAGGCAGGCCCCGGCTCCGAGCCCGCCGATGCGGGCCCCACGCGCAACGACTTCGCGCCGTCGAGCCACGCGAGGCTGCCGCCGCCCGCGCCGATGGCGTTCACATCCACCATGGGCACGCGCACGGCGTAGCCGTCGAGGTTGCCTTCGTCGGCGATCAGCGGCTTGCCCGCCGAGACGAGCGCGATGTCCGCGCTGGTGCCGCCGATGTCGATGGTGATGAGATCGTGCGCATCAGCCAGCGCGCCGGCCATGCGTCCGCCGATGACGCCGGCGGCGGGGCCGGACAGGAACAAGCGTACCGGGCGCCGCCGCGCGATGCGCGAGGAGGCCACACCGCCGCGGGACTGCATGATCTGCAGGGCGGAGCCGACCTTCTGCGCGGCGAGATCGCCCTCCATGTTCTCGAGATAGCGGTCGATCACGGGTTTCACGTAGGCGTCGAAGGCGGTGATGCAGGTGCGTTCGTACTCGCGAAAGGCAGGATCGACCTCGGACGACAGCGACACCATCAGCGCGGGGTGCCGCTCGCGGATGATCTCCGCCACGCGCCGCTCGTGCGCCGGGTTCAGGTAGGAAAACAGGAACGACACCGCGATCGCCTTGATGTCCTGCGCGGCCAGTTCGTCGACCGCGCGGGCCACCGCGGCTTCGTCCAGCGGCGTCAACACCTCGCCGGCGGCCGATACGCGCTCCGGCACTTCGCGGCGCAGGCGGCCCGGAGCGAGAAACACCGGTGTTTCCGGTGCGAGGATGGCCCGATAGACCGCGTGCCGGTTCTGGCGGCCGATCTCGAGCAGATCCCTGAAGCCTTCCGTCGTGATCAGGCCGATGCGCGCGCCCTTGCGTTCGAGTACCGCGTTGGTCGCCACGGTGGTGCCGTGCACGAAACGCTGGATGTGCTCCGGGGCCACGCCCCAGTGTTCCGCCATGTGCCGCACGGCATGCAGCACGCCCGCGCTCGGATTGGCGCGTGTCGTCGGAATCTTGACCAGTTTCAGTTCGCCACTGCTGTTGCGGCAGACGACGTCGGTAAACGTGCCGCCGATGTCGACGCCGACTGAGAAACGGGCGGCGGCGGCATCGAAGCGGGCGGAAGCAGGCGTGGCGCTCATGAAAACTCTGCGATTTGTGAAAGGTTGGCACTATAGGCAATCGGGCCGCCGGAAACAACGCACCGCGCGGTTCGGGTCCGGCGCGCCCCGCGCTGGCGCATCGCCGCCCGCGCACGCTCGCAAGCGGTGCGCGGGTTTGTAGGAGAAAAAAACCGCGCTGACCGGCGCACGGCGCCGGCCACCGCACTAAAATCGGGACTCGCTGAAATCATGCGCCGGTGATCGCGGCTAAAATCCCGGCAGGGTGCGCGTTCGCTGGTTTACCGCGCGCCTGGCCGCACCCGCGCCCCTTCACCACCATTTTCCTCCGGATAACCCATTCGCAATGATCAACGCCGCCATCGTCGGACTCGGCCGCTGGGGCCAGAACCTCGTCAACAGCATCCAGGGCAAAAGCGACAAGATCCGCGTCGTGCTGGGCGTCGCCCGCACGCCCGCCAAGACCGAAGCCTACGCCCGAGACAAGGGTTTCCCTCTCGTGGACAGCCTGGAAAAGGCGCTGGCCGACCCGAACGTGCAGGCCGTCATCCTGGCCACCCCGCACAGCACGCACGCCGCACAGATCGTCGCCGCGGCGAAGGCCGGCAAACATGTGTTCACGGAAAAACCTTTCACCCTGACCGCGGCGTCCGCTACGGAAGCCGTGGCGGCATGCAAGAAAGCCGGCGTAACGCTCGCTGTCGGCTTCAACTGGCGCTTCCAGCCCGCGCTGCAGGCGATGAAACGCATGCTCGATGACGGCACGCTCGGCACGCTGCTGCACGTGGAAGGCAACTTCAACGGACCGAGCGTCTACCGCGTGCCCAAGGACCACTGGCGGCAGAAACGGGATGAAGGCCCCGCAGGCGGCATGACCGGCCGCGGCGTGCACGTGGTCGACGCCTTCCAGTATCTCGCCGGGCCGGTCGCCACGGTGCACGCGCAGAGTTTTCGCCGCGCGCTGGATTACGGCACGGACGACACGACCTCGATGCTGCTGCGCTTCGAGAGCGGCGCCACCGGCTACCTCAGCACGGTGATCGCCACCGCCGAAACCTGGCGCATGCAGATCCTCGGCACCAAGGGCTGGGCCGCCGTCGGCGATGTCGAACACCTGACGACCTGGCAACTGCAGGTATGCACCTACGACCCGGCGCATCCCTACGTGCACGTGAAACCGCAGACGGTGACCTTCCCGGACACCAGCACCGAGCGCGCGGAACTGGAGCACTTCGCCGACGCCGTCGCGGCGCGCAAGCCGCTCGCGGTGCCTGGCGGCGACGAAATCCACGGCGTGGCGATCCTCGAGGCCGTTCTGGCGTCGGCGAAGGCTGGCGCCACGGTGAAAGTCGGCGCAGGCGCACCCGCACGAACCAACACCGCGCACACTACCCGCCTTGCGGGCAGCGTGCGCGCAGCCGCGCCGAAACGGAAGATGCCTGCCAAAAAGACCGCCAAACGCCCCGTCAGTAAAAAGTAACCGGGAGACCCCATGTCCCTGCTTCGACTCGCCACCGCCGTTCTCGCCTGCGCCGCCAGCACGACCGCCGCGGCCCAAAGCTACCCCGCCAAACCGGTCCGCATGATCGTCCCCTTCCCCGCGGGCGGCGCCACCGACATCATCGGCCGCATCGCGGCGCAGAAACTCGCCGAGGCGATGGGCCAGCAATTCGTGGTGGACAACCGGGGCGGCGCCGGCGGAACCATCGGCACCGAGATCGCGGCCAGGGCGGTGCCTGACGGCTACGTCCTCATCACCGGCACCAGCAGCACGCACTCGATTGCGCCGGGCCTGTATCCCAAGCTCCCGTACGACCCGGTGAAGGACTTCGCGCCCATTTCGCTGTTGTGCACGGCGACCATCCTGCTCGCGGCGCATCCGTCGGTACCCGCGAAGAACGTCCGGGAACTGATCGCGTTGGCCAAGGCGCGCCCGGACCAGCTCTCCTTCGCCTCCACCGGCAACGGCGGCATTTCGCATCTCGTGGGCGAACAGTTCAAATCCATGACCGGCGTGCAGCTCGTGCACGTGCCCTACAAGGGCGACGCGCCCGCGCTGATCGACCTCGCCGCCGGGCAGGTGTCGATCATGTTCGGCACCGCGGTCGCCTTCATCCCCTACGTGAAGTCCGGCAAGCTGAAGGCGCTGGCGGTAACCAATCCCGAGCGCTCCCCCATCGTGCCGGACGTGCCCACCGTCAGCGAATCCGGTCTGAAGGGCTTCGAGGCGGTGCAGTGGTTCGGCCTCTTCGCGCCGGCCGGTACGCCGAAGGACATCGTCACGCGCCTGCATGCCGAGACGGTGAAATTCCTGCGTCAGCCGGACGTGCGTGAAAAGATGACCGGGCTCGGCACCGATATTGTCGGCAACACTCCGGAGGCCTTCGCGGCATTCCAGAAGGCGGAGATCGCCAAGTGGGCGAAAATCATCCAGCAATCGGGCGCACGGATCGAATAAAGAACACTGAACACGGAACACGCAACATGAACGCGGAAAAAGCATCACCCCGCCCCAAGCCCGCTGCGTCGAAACGCGCACGCGCAACCCCGCAACCGACCGAGAGCCGTTTTCTCGCGCAGTGGCAAAACGAGAAAAAGACGGTGGAGATCTACCTGATCAACGGCGTCCGGATCGAGGGACGGATCGTGTCCTTCGACCCGCAGGTCGTGCTGGTCGAGAGCGGGACCACCGACAAGGTCTACAAGACCGCCATCTCGACCATCCAGGAAGCAAAAAAACGCACTGCCCCCCGTGTCGCCAAGCCGGCGGCAGGCGCGCCTGCGCGCACACCGACCGTTGTCGTCAAGCGGGTCCGGCGCGCCCCGCCGCGGTAACGTCCCTGCCTGCCGGACATTCCGTCCCGGCCATCCCTTACTTCTTGCCCGGCGCCAACTGCTCCCGCGCCTTTTTCTGCGCGACCTGCGCGTCCAGCAACAGCCGATACGAGACGTAGTATTTGTAGATGTTGCGCACGTAGGTCGTGGTCTCGATGCCGACCTTCTCGGCGGTGACGATCTCGACGTTGTTGAACCACTTGTCCGGATCCAGGCCGCGCTTCGCGGCTTCCTTGCGCATCTGGGAAATGCGCCCCGGCCCGGCGTTGTAGGACGCGAAGGCGAACAGCGAGCGGTTCGCCTCGCTGAATTTCGCGTCGGGAAAGTACCGGGTCATGAGCTGGTCCATGTACTTCGTGCCGGCGTGGATATTCGACTCCGTCGTCTTGATGTCGCCGACCTTAAGCTCCGCGCCGGTCGCGGGCATGACCTGCATGACGCCGATCGCGCCCACGTGACTCTTGGCGTTCTGGTCGAGCCCCGACTCCTGGAAGCCCTGCGCGGCCAGCATCAGCGGATCGAAGTTGTACTTGGCGCCATACTTCTCGAACAGTCCCAGCGTGTCCTGGAAGCGCTTCGCGTCGGCAGAACCGGTCGGGTCCTTCATCTGCTTCACGCGCTTGTGGTATTGCGCGAACCGGCTGGCGATGAGGTTCTGCTTCTTCACGAACTCGGTGTAGAAATCCTGCACCGCCGCTTCGAGCTTGACGCTGCCCTTGCGCATCGCCCAGCCCGTGTTTCCGCCCGCGCGCACGACGGCGCCCTCGTTGACCTTGATCCCGGGCAGCACCTGCGCCCACATTTTGGCCTTCCAGTCGTCGACGACGATGGTCTCCAGCAGCCCGGCATTCAGCATCTCCATCATGTCCTCGTCCTCGAGCGCATCGGGCACCAGGACAATCCTGATCTCCGGCTTGCCGGCCTTCTTGAGCCGCGCGCTCAGCGCGACGACGCTGTCGTGGTAGCTGGACGACTTGCGCACGTGGACGGTCTTGCCGGCCAGGTCGTCCACGGTGTTGATCGCCGGGGACTTGGGGCCCGTCACCACAACTTCGGCCATGTCGCGCTGGTTCGGCGCCACCCAGAAGTCCACCAGCTTCCTGCGTTCCTCGGTGACCGTGAGGTTGCCGGCGGCGAGGTCGCCCCTGCCTTCGGCGACGTTCTTCAGCAATTGGTCGCGCGTGGTGGGAATGATGTAGATGGTGATCGGCCGCTTGCCCAGTTCCTTGGCGTACTTCTTGTTGAGATAGCGCTCGAAGTCGCGTACGAAATCGGCGGTGATGCCGCGCTCGCGCCCCTTTTCGGTGAAGTACAGCGAGCGGCTGTAGGGCACCAGCACCCGGATCATCCGGCGCTTGAGCATGCCGTCGAAATCGCCCTTCCACTCTCCGGCGGTGGTTGGGAGCGCGCGCACTTTCCGGCCCTCGTCGGGTTTCTCCGCCCCGAAGGCGTGGCTTGCGGCACACAGCAGCATGACGGCGGCGACAATGCGGGCAGACAGTGTGAGCATGGCCGGTTCCTCCGAGTGAGACTGCGCCGACTCCGTACGGCTGCGGAGGCGGCAGTTGGCGCAGGCATTTTACCCAGCATCGTTACCGGCATGACCCTGATTTTCATCCTGCAGGCATGACCAGGCCGCCGGCTGGCACTCTGCGATAATTTGGGCATGACCGACAACACCACCCCCCTGTTCCCGCGCGAGGCCGCCCCCGGCCTGGTGCTGATGGCCGCCACCGCCCTCGCGATGCTGTGCAGCAACTCGGGTCTGGCGATCTGGTACGAGGGCGTGCTCGACCTGCCCATCGAGATCCGGATCGGTGCGTTCCGCATCGCCAAGCCTTTGTTGCTGTGGGTGAACGACGGACTGATGGCGGTCTTTTTCTTCCTGGTCGGACTGGAACTCAAGCGCGAGATCCTCGAAGGCGAACTCTCCTCGCCGGCGCAGCTGATGCTGCCGGCGGTGGCGGCGCTGGGCGGCATGGCCGTGCCGGCGGCGATCTACGCCGCGCTGAACCACGCCGATCCGGTGGCGCTCAACGGGTGGGCCATCCCGGCCGCGACGGACATCGCGTTCGCGCTGGGCGTCCTGATCCTGCTGGGCAACCGCGTGCCGGTGAGCCTGAAAGTCTTCCTGACGGCGGTGGCGATCGTCGATGACCTGGGCGCGGTGGTCATCATCGCCCTGTTCTATACGGACGGCCTGTCGGCCACGATGCTGGCGGCCGCCGCGGTCGGTGTGGCCGTGCTCGTCACACTCAACCTGGCCGGCGTGCGCAAGCTGGCCCCCTACGCGCTGGTCGGCGTGGCGGTCTGGGTCTGCCTGCTGAAGTCCGGCGTGCATGCCACGCTGGCGGGAGTGATCGCCGCACTCTGCGTGCCGATGGGTGGACGCGGCGGCGACGACCGTCACTCGCCGTTGAAATCGGCCGAGCACGCCCTGCACGGCTGGGTGGCCTACGGCGTGATCCCGGTCTTCGCCTTCGCCAACGCCGGTGTGAGCCTGTACGGATTGACGCTGGCCACCTTCGGCCATTCCGTGCCGCTCGGCATCGCAATGGGGCTGTTCGCCGGCAAAGTGATCGGCATTTTCGGTGCGTGCGCGCTCGCCATCCGCCTGTTCGGCGCCGCCCTGCCCGGCGGAGCCTCCTGGCTGCAGTTGCTGGGGATATCAACGCTCGGCGGCATTGGCTTCACGATGAGCCTGTTCATCGGCTCGCTCGCCTTCGAGAACGCCGCCGCGGAATACATGAAGCTGGTCAAGCTGGGCGTGCTGGCGGGTTCCTGCGTCTCGGCCGTCGTCGGCGTGGGCATCCTGCTCGCCGCGGCGCGCAACCCTGGCCGCGCCCGGACCACCGGTTGAATCAAAACCGGTCGGGCCGATAGGGCGCGATGTCGATATTGGTCGGCCGGCCGCCGATGATCTCGGCGACGAGGCCCGCGGTCGGCGCCGCGCTGCACAGCCCGACGTGGCCGTGGCCGAACGCGTAGACGACGTTTTTGAATTTCGTCGCGCGGCCGATGACCGGCAGCGAATCCGGCATGCAGGGCCGGTGCCCCATCCACTTCGACACGTGCTGCGCGGACAGTTCGGGAATGATTTTTTCCACCTGCGCCTGCAGCACGTCCGCGCGCGCGTAGTTCGGCGGCGGCTCGAGGCCGGCCAGTTCGACGGAGCCGGCGACCCGCAGCCCCATCTCCATCGGCGTGACGAAGAACTTGCGTTCGGCAACGCTGATCGGGCGCGTCAGCGTGACCGTCGGCGCTTCGAACGTCGCGTGATAGCCGCGCTGCGTCTCCAGCGGCAGCTTGTCGCCCAGCTTGCGCGTGAATTCGTTCGAGTGGGCACCCGCGCAGATAACCAGCGTTTCGACCGGCAGGCGGCCCTGATCGGTGAGCAGCGCCGTGGGCCCGTCCGCGCCGGTTTCGATGTCGAGCACCTTCTGCTGCAGGAGCCGACCGCCGTCGCGCTGGAACTGCGCGGCGAGCGCCTGCGTGAGCCGCAGCGGGTTGCGCACGTGCCCCTGCTCCGGCAGGAAGTAGCCCTTGATGTAGAGGTCGCGCAGGTTGGGTTCCATGCGCCGGATGTCTTCGCGGGACAATGGTTCGCAGACGACGCCGTGGTCGCGCCGCAACTGCATGCCCAGCGCGTCGGCCTGATAGCCCGCTTCCGTTTCATACAGGATCAGGTAGCCGTCCTGGCGCACCAGGTCCTGCACCCCCGCCCATTGCGCGAGCGGCCGCCAGGTATCGAGCGTCTGCTTGAGCAGCGGGCGCAGCGACGCGGCGATCTTCTGCACCCGCGAAAGTTCGGACGCGGCAATGAAGCGCGCGAGCCACGGCAGGAGTTTCGGCAGGCAGGTCCAGTCGATGGCGAGCGGCCCCATCGGGTCCATCAGGTAGCCGGGCACCTTCTTCAGGATGCCGGGCATGGCCACCGGCACGATCGACCCGGGGGACAGGATGCCCGTGTTGCCGAACGAGCAGTATTCGCCCGGCGGGCGCATGTCCACGACGGTCACGTCGTGGCCTTCGCGCCGAAGCGTGCTGGCCGTGGCCATGCCGACGACGCCGGCGCCGATGATGGTGATGCGCTGCATGGGGAAATTCCGGAAGAGGTTCGGCCGATTATAACGAGGCCGTTTGGCCCGCCCTGCGCTGCAATGCTAAAATGCCCGCGCTGAATCCGGATGGGCGGTTAACTCAGCGGTAGAGTGCCACCTTCACACGGTGGAAGCCACTGGTTCGATCCCAGTACCGCCCACCATCCCCTCCACGCCCCTCGCGGCCAGTGGCGCCATGGCTGAAGAATACGAATACGTCCCGCTGATCGCGCCACCGGCCGCCGTCGATGAACCCTGCCTGTGGTTCGCCTTCAAGGGCGCGGAACTGCTGATCGAAACGGGCGAGGACGGCCCCGGCATCCTGCAGTGCCGGTCGCTCGAAGAATTTGCGCTGAAGCCGGTCCGCACGCAGTACCTGGGAACACTCGGCGGTCGCCATTGCTACGCAACGGAACTGCCGGAGGACGCAAGCGCACCCGAGGGCCGCACCTTTTCCGGCCTTCGCCCCCTGTTCGGGACATTGGACGACACCTTGGTGGCGCTTGCCGGACGCGCCTTCCAGATCAAGGAATGGGACCGCAACCACCAGTTCTGCGGCCGCTGCGGCACGCCGACCGAGCAGCGGATGGACGAACGCTCACGCGCCTGCCCCGCCTGCCGCCACCGCAGCTATCCGCCGGTATCGCCCGCGGTGATGATGCTGATCACCGATGGTCAGCGCCTTCTGCTGGCGCGCAAACCGGAATGGCCGGATCATCGCTACAGCGCGCTCGCCGGCTTCGTCGAGCCCGGCGAATCGCTGGAAGACACCGTGCGGCGCGAGGCCATGGAGGAAGTCGGCGTGAAAGTGGGCGCGCTGCGCTATTTCGGCAGTCAGCCGTGGCCCTTCCCGCATTCGCTGATGGTGGCCTTTGTCGGCGAATACGCCGGTGGCGAGATCACGCCGGATGGCGTGGAAATCGCGGAGGCCCGGTGGTTCGAACCGGACGAGTTGCCGCGGCTGCCGCCGAGCATCTCGATTTCCCGCAAGCTGATCGATGCGACGGCGCGGGAGCTGCTGGCGGGACGGTAATTCTTGAAGCGGTTTCGCCGCCAAGACGCCGAGTGACTTCCCGTTTTGTTGCTTTTCCTTGGCGTCTTGGCGTCTTGGCGGCAAATACGCTTTAGGCTTTTTCCAGCTTCAGCCACACGCACTTGCCCTTGCTCGCCTTGTCGAGCTCGGCCAGGTATTGCGCGTGCGCCGCGAGTTCTTCCGCATCGGCCGCCAGCGCCAGCACTTCCGCCATGCCGCCCGCCACTGCCGCGAGCCCGTCCGCCGCGGTGGGCGCCACGTCCATGATCAGGCTGTTCTGGCCGCGCGTCATCGCCAGGTAGACCTCGGCGAGCAGCTCGGCGTCGAGCAGCGCCCCGTGGAGCGTCCGCGACGAATGGTCGATCTGGTAGCGCTCGCACAGCGCGTCGAGCGAGTTGCGCTTGCCGGGATGCAGATCGCGCGCCATGCGCAGCGTGTCGATCACGACCGGGCAATGGTGCGCGAGCGGTTTGCGCTTCAACAGCGCGAACTCGCGGTCGAGGAAGCCCACGTCGAAGGGCGCGTTGTGGATGATGAGCTCGGCGCCCGTGATGAAGGCCAGCAGTTCGTCCGCGATGTCCTTGAACTTCGGCTTGTCGGCGAGCATCTCGTCGGTCAGCCCGTGCACCTGCTGCGCGCCGGCGTCGATCGCCCGCTCCGGATTGACGTAGCGCTGGAAGGTGTTGCCCGTCAGCCGGCGGTCGGCGAGTTCCAGCGCGGCGACCTCGATCACGCGGTGGCCGAGCGCCGGATCGAGGCCGGTGGTTTCGGTGTCGAGAATGATCTGCCGCATTTTTCCGTGAGGGGAGAGGGGTGAGGAGTGAGGGGGGAACCCCGCACTCCGCATTTACCCCTCTCCCCTCACCCCTTTCCCCTCACTGGCCATCAAGGCCACGCCACGATTGGCCAATTCATCCGCCCGCTCGTTTTCGGGGTGTCCGTCGTGCCCCCGGACCCACAGCCATTCCACGCTGTGCTGCGCGGCGAGTTCGTCGAGCCGCCGCCACAGGTCCTCGTTCTTGACCGGCTTCTTGTCGGCGGTCTTCCAGCCGCGGCGCTTCCAGGCGTGGATCCACTCGCTGATGCCGAGTTGGACGTACTGCGAGTCGGTGTAGAGCCGCACCTGCGAGCGCGCCGTCAGCGCCGTCAGCGCCTCGATCACGGCGGTCAGCTCCATGCGGTTGTTCGTGGTGTGCGCTTCGCCGCCGAACAATTCGCGCTCGCGCGCGCCGCACCTCAGCAGCACGCCCCAACCGCCGATACCCGGGTTCCCCTTGCAGGCCCCGTCGGTATAGGCCTCCACGAGCGGCTCGCTCATGCGCTGCGGTCGCTTTCGCGTGCCACCATCGGCTCACGGACTTTTTCCGGCACCGGCGCCGCGAGCGGTTTCTTGGCAGCCACGCGGTCGCTCCACTGCGGCATGATGAGCCGCAGCCCGCGCACGCGCTTGACCGCCTGCAGGAAATAAACGCCGCCGGCGATCGGCCACCAGCGGTCGCCCGCGGATTCCATGAACGCGAAGCGATCGCGCCACCGGTCCTCGCGGGAAGGCGGCGCATAGCAGGCCATCTGGCCGGCCACGATTTCCAGCCCGAGCAGCGCGAGCCAGTCCTTGATGCGCGGCAGATTGATGAAACGGCCGTTCCACGGTGCCTGCGTACGGCCGCCGAATGCGCGGCGCAGGCCCCACAGGCTCCACGGATTGAATGCAGCGATCACGACGTGCCCTTCCGGCATCAGCGCGCGTGCGACCTCGCGCAGGATCTGGTGCGGATGCGGGTCGAATTCAAGCACGTGCGGCAGCAGGATGAGGTCGGCGCTGGCGGTCGCGAGCGGGAGTTCGCGCGCATCTGCGCGCACCTGCACGCCGGGTTCGACTCCCAGGGTGCAGCGATGGGAAATCCGGCTGGCGCGCAGGTAATCGAGACGCGGCAGTCCCACCTGGATCGCGTTGTAGCCAAAGACATCGGCCACCGCGCGGTCGAAATAGTCCTGTTCGCGCGCCTGGACGTAATGCCCGAGCGGCGTCTCGAACCACTCGCTGAGCGTGGCGGCGGCGGGCACGGGGGGCACCGGCGTCGCGGCGGGCGCATCGATTGACATGCGGCGAGTTTAATTCAAAGATACCCGCGACGGCACCGTTGCCTCCGCATTCCGACTCCTGAATCCTGCCCTATGCTTTCCGTCATCCCCGTTCCCGCCTTCACCGACAACTACATCTGGGTCATCCACGACGGCAAGCAGGCGGCCGTCGTCGATCCCGGCGAAGCACGCCCGGCACTCGAGTTTCTCGCGCGTGAAAAACTCAAGCTCTCGGCCGTCCTGCTCACGCATCACCACCCCGACCACATCGGCGGGCTGGCGGAACTGCTGGCGCACGCGCCGTCCGCGGCGCCGGTATCCGTGTTCGCACCGCACGACGAGCGCATCGCCCAGGTCACGCACCGGATGCGCGAGGGCGAGCGGGCGACGCTGCCTGCGCTCGGCGTCACGCTGGAGGTGCTGGAGGTTCCCGCCCACACCCGCACGCACATCGCCTTTCACGGCGCGGGCATGCTGTTTTGCGGCGACACCCTGTTCGCGTGCGGCTGCGGGCGGCTGTTCGAAGGCACGCCCGCGCAGATGCATGCGGCCCTGACCAAACTCGCGGCCCTGCCGGGCGACACCCGGGTCTACTGCGGGCACGAATACACGCTGGCGAACATCACGTTCGCACGGGCGGCGGAACCGGACAACCAGGACCTCCCGGCGCTGGAGGCGCGCTGCAAGGCTCTGCGCGCCAAGAACCAGCCGACCCTGCCGTCCACCATCGCCCAGGAACGGGCCATGAACCCCTTTGTGCGGGTGACCGCGCCCGGCGTCGTGGCCTCGGCCAGCCGCCAGTCTGGCCGGCCGCTGACCGATCCGGTGGCCGTACTTGGGGCCATCCGCGAATGGAAAAACAACTTCTGATCGCAGACGCAGACCACATCCTTCCCGATTGATTTTGTTCGGTTTTTTCTCTTGACCCTGGCATGGTCGCGGGTTAGCATGCCCACGTTTTTTGTCCAGACCATGCCGACACCGACTGCCCTTCTCCGTACCATCCTTGCCGCCCTGACCTTCGGCAGCGCGCTCGCGCTGAGCCCGCTGGCCAGCGCTCAGGCAGTGGATGACGAGATAGAGGCTGCCCTGCCGGCCGATGCCCAGCCCCAGACCCCGCCGGCCATCCCGGCCGTGGCAGCACCTGCCGGCGATCCGCCGGCCGCGGCGGAAGTGGTGGCGCCTAAAAGCCTGTGGACCCGCGTCCGCGCCGGCTTCCGCATCGATGACATCGAAACACCGTTGGTGCAGTCGCAGGAAGAGTGGTTAGCGGCCCGCCCGGAATACCTCCGCCGGGTCGTCGAGCGCAGCCGCCGCTACCTCTACTTCATCGTCCAATCGATCGAGAGCCGGGGCATGCCGACGGAGATCGCGTTGCTGCCGATCATCGAAAGCGCTTACAACCCGGTCGCTTATTCCCGCGCCCACGCCTCCGGCATCTGGCAGTTCATCCCGTCCACCGGCAAGCACTACGGCCTGAGCCAGGATTTCTGGTACGACGGTCGCCGCGACGTGCTCGCCGCTACCGACGCCGCACTCGATTACCTGGAAAAACTCTATGCGCAGTTCGGCAGTTGGGAACTGGCGCTGGCCGCCTACAACTGGGGCGAGGGCGCCGTCGAGCGGGCCATCGCGAAGAACACGGCCAAGGGGCTGCCGACGAATTACCTGAGCCTCACCATGCCGAACGAGACGCGCTGGTACGTGCCCAAGCTGCAGGCCGTGAAAAACATTATCGCCAATCCTGAGCGCTACGGCCTCACGCTGCCCGAAGTCGCCAACGAGCCTTACTTCGCGGTGGTGACGACGACGCGGCCGATGGACGTGAAGCTCGCCGCCAAGCTTGCCGAAGTGCCGATGGAAGAGTTTCTGTCGCTGAACGCCGGCCACATGCGGCCGGTGATCCGGGCGAACGGCAGTCAGTCATTGCTGGTGCCGGTGGACAAGGTCGACCGCTTCCAGGCGAACCTCGCGAGCCACGACCAGCCCTTCCTGTCGTGGCAGGTGCATACCGTGCAAAAGGGCGAGCAGCCCGACGGCATCGCCAGGCGCTACGGGACGTCGCTGTCGGCGCTGAAGGAAATCAACGGCAACCGCAAGTTCACGCCGGGCGCCGCCGTGCTGGTGCCCGCCAGGGCCGGTGCAACGGCGTCGCATCTGCCCGATCTGCCGGCCCTGCCGGTGGCGAAGATGGCGAAGGCTCCGCCCCCGCGCAAAGGCACCAAGCTCGCGCAGGCCGGCAAGGGGCGCACCGTGAAGGTTGCCGGCACTCCGGCGACACGCAAAACCGCCAAGCCCGCCGCCGTCCGCGGCAAACCCGCGCCCCAGAAGAAGATCGTCGTCGCCGACAGCGCGAAACGTTAACGACGTGCCGCGGCCCTCGCGGTCCCCCGCTCAGTCCTGCAGGTACAGATGGCAATCGGCGCGATGCGTCGCGCTGAACGGCGCCGTCCGCGGCCAGCGCTCCGCGCATTGCGGCAGCGCCTGCGGACAGCGCGGATGGAAATGACAGCCCGCCGGCGGATGAACCGGTGACGGCAGGTCCCCCGGCAGCCTGATCACCGGCCGCCGCGCCGCGCCCTCCGCCGGCAGTTGCGGCACCGCCGACAACAGCGCCTGGGTATAGGGGTGGCGCGGCCGTCCCAGCACCTCCTCCGCACTGCCGGACTCGACGATACGGCCGAGGTACATCACCGCCACGTCGTGCGCGAGATACTCCACCACCGCCAGGTTGTGCGTGATGAAGAGGTAGGCGAGTCCGCGGCGCTCCTGCAGGCCTTTCAGCAGGTTCAGTATCTGCGCCTGCACCGAGACGTCGAGCGCGCTGGTCGGCTCGTCGCACACCAGCAACTGCGGCTCGACGGCGAGCGCGCGCGCGATGGCGATGCGCTGCCGCTGGCCACCCGAGAATTCGTGCGGGTAGCGGTACTTGGTGTCCGCGCCGAGGCCCACTTCCTCGAGCAAGCGGTCGACACGCGCCTGGCGATCGGCGTCCGAGCTCCCCACGCCCAGCGCCCGCATGCCTTCGGCGATGATCTCCGCCACGCGCATGCGCGGATTCAGCGACGCGTACGGATCCTGAAACACGATCTGCGCTGCCCGCCGCCGCCCGCGCAGTTGGCGCAGCGAGAGCCGTGTCCAGTCCTCGCCCGCCAGCAGCACCCGCCCGCCGGTCGGCTCGACCAGTCGCAGCAGTCCCTTGCCCACGGTCGTCTTCCCGCAACCCGATTCGCCGACCAGCGCGAGCGTGCGTCCCGCGGCCAGCGTGAGCGAGATGCCGTCCACCGCGCGCACGTGCGCAACCGCGCGTCGCAACAGGCCTTTGCGGATGGGGAAATGGACTTGCAGGTCTTCGACCGTGAGGAGTGAGGAGTGAGGGGTGAGGGGAAAAGCCGGCGAAGACGCGGCGGCATCGGTCGTGGCAGGAGCCACGGTTTCCACCTCACTCCTCACCCCTCTCCCCTCACCGTGTTCGCCACTGGCGAACAGATGACACCTTGCCTCGCTGCCGGCCGGGGTTGCGTACATCGGTGGCGCTTCCGTCCGGCAGCGCGCCCACGCAAAATCACAGCGGTCGGCGAACCGACAGCCGGTGAAGGCATGCGTCAGCGGCGGCACGCTGCCGCGGATAACCTGGAGGGGCGCGCCCCGGCGTACGCCCGCCGGCAGCGAGGCAAAGAGCTTGCGCGAGTAGGGGTGCGAAGGCGAGCGGAAGAACGCGTCGCGTGCGGCGACCTCCACCAGTTCCCCGGCGTACATCACGCCGACCCGGTGCGCGGTTTCGGCCACCACTGCGAGGTCGTGCGTGATCAGCAGCATTGCGAGCCCGCGCGCGCGCTGCAGTTCGCGCAGCAGTTCGAGGATCTGCGCCTGGATCGTGACATCGAGTGCGGTCGTCGGCTCGTCCGCGACCAGCAGCGCCGGGTCGCAGGCGAGCGCGATGGCGATCATCACGCGCTGCTTGAGACCGCCGGAGAGCTCGAAAGGATAGGCGCCGAGCCGCCGGCGCGCCTCCGGAATGCGCACCGCGTCCAGCAGCTCCAGCACGCGGGCGTCGAGCGCGGAACCGGCAAGCGCCGTGTGCCTCGCCAGCACTTCGGCGATCTGCGCGCCGACGGTCATGACCGGGTTCAGGCTCGCGGCGGGCTCCTGAAAGATCATCGCCACCTGGCGGCCACGCACGGTGCGCATCGCCGCTTCCGGCAGCGCCAGCAGGTCCGTGCCGTCGAATTCAATGCGCCCCGCGGCGACGTGCGCCGCGTCCGGCAGCAGCCGCAGGATGGACAGCGCCGTCATCGATTTCCCGCAACCCGATTCCCCGAGCAGCGCGAAAGTTTCCCCGCGCGCGATCTCGAAGGAGATGCCGTCCACGGCCGTCACCAGCGCTTCGCCGGTGTCGATGCACGTGGTGAGACCCGATACCCGGAGCAGCGGCGCGCTCATGCGGCCTGCCCGCGGCCGCGCCGCCGCGCGAGGGTGGCCAGATACGCGGCCACGCGCGCCGGCGTGAGGCGGCGCGGGCGGATGCGCGGGTCCAGCGCGTCGCGCACGGCATCGGCGAAAAGGTTCGCCGCCAGCACCAGCACCAGCATGAAGCAGAAGGCCGAGGCCAGCGCCCACCACACCACGGGCTCCCGACCCATCTCCAGGCGCGCGCTGTTGATCATCGTGCCGAAGCTGTTCATCGACGGATCCACGCCAACGCCCACGTAGGACAGCACCGCTTCCGCGAGTACCAGGCTGCTGAAGTCCATGACCAGCGCGATCAGCACTATGTGCAGCACGTTCGGCAGCAGGTGGCGGGTGATGATCGTCCAGTCGGATACCCCGAAGGCGTGCGCGGCCTGGACGAATTCCACTTCCCGCAGCTTCAGGGTCTCGCCGCGCAGCAGGCGCGCGAGGCCCGTCCAGCTCGTGATGCCGAGAATCGCGCACAGGATCGCCAGCCGCCAGTCCGCGCGCTTGACCACCGTGTCGAACATCGCCCAGTCGCTGTGGGTGTCGATGAAGACCTGCATCATCACCACGCAGGCCGCGATCAGCAGCACGCCGGGAATCGACGACAGCGTGGTGTACACATACTGCACCAGGTCATCCACCCAGCCCCGAAAGTAGCCCGCCGCGATGCCGGCGAAGACCGCCAGCGGCAGCATGATCAATGTCGCCAGTGTGCCGATCACGAGGCCGGTGCGGATGCTCTTCAGCGACAGGTACAGCACATCCTGCCCCGTTTTGTCCGTGCCCAGCACGTGGTAGCCCGTGGCCAGCGCGGCCACCACGCCCGCCAACACGCACAACGCGCCCGCGACGGCGAGCATCACGTCCCACGGCGCATCCGTCTCCCCCGCCCATACGCGCTGCCACGCGTCTTTGAGACCATCTTCCCGGCGCCGCGCGAGCACCGCGCAGATGGCCAGCACGAGGATGCACCAGACCAGCCCGCCACCGAGCAGGCCGGCCAGCGTGCGCTTCGCCACGTCGCCGGCCCAGTCGGCGGCGGGATCCTTCAGGTGAGCGCCACCAAAGCGCAGGCGCGGATACTCACGGACTTGCGTGCCATCCGGCAGCTCCACCGTTTCCTTGGAATAAAGATGGGTGGCGAGCGGCGCGGAGTAGGTCTTCTCGCGCTCCGCGCGCAGCCTCCCCAGCAATGCGTCGAGCGCGGAGCGCGTTTCCGTCGAAAATGCGCGCTTGCCATCCTGTGCCGGCAGGAGCGGGTTGTAGTGAAGGCTGTCGAGCAGCCCGATCACGACGAACACGGTCAGCACGACCGCGGCGCCCATGCCCCGGCGACTGCGCGCGACGCGTCGCCACGGCGCGCGGAGGTGCTCGTGACGACGGAGGTACCACGCGAGCAGCGCGCTCATCGCCAGCAACAGAAACACCAACGCATCCGTGACGAGGAGGACCGGCTGGAACGGCAGCATGGCGGTGTCCGCCTACGTCAGCCGCACGCGGGGGTCCACCCACGTGTAGGAAAGGTCGGTGAGGATCAGGCCGGCGATGTACAGCACCGATCCCAGGAACACGATCGCGCGCAAGGCCGCGAAATCCTGTCCCTGGATGGCGTCGATGGTGTAGCTGCCAAGCCCGGGAATCGAAAAGAAGGCCTCGGTCAGCAGGCTGCCGATGAACAGCAGCGGAATCGCCACCACGACGCCGGTCAGGATGGGAATCATCGCGTTCTGCAGGACATGACGGAACAGCACGCGGCGCTCCGACAGCCCCTTGGCGCGCGCGGTGCGCACGTAATCGCGGTTCATCTCCTCGAGGAAGATCGTGCGGTACCAGCGCGCGCTTGCCCCGATCCCGCCGATCACGCCGATGGCAACCGGCAGCACGAGAAAACGCCAGGCCTCGATGCCCCCGCCATAGCCGGAAATCGGCACCAGGCTCAGCAACTTGCCGATCAGGTACTGCCCGCCGATGATGTAGAACAGGCCGGAGATCGACATCAGCACCACGCAGACCACCACGCCGGTGGTGTCGAACGCGGTGGCGCGGAACAACGCGAGCAGCAGGGCGAAGGTGACGTAGACCGCCAGTCCGATGAGGAACACCGGCAGCGCGATGGCGAGGCTCGCCCACATACGCGTGCGGATATCGAAGCCGATGTCCCGCCCCTGGTCGGAGGTGCCGAACTGGAAAGCGAAGAGCCGTACCGACTTGTCGAAGAAGATGGTGTCGGTCGCCTTCGCCCGGAGTCCTTCCGCCGCCCCGTTCCACAGCAGCGGACGGTTGTAGCCGTGCTCCTGCTTCCACTTGGCAACGGCCTCCGGCGTCACGCGCTTGCCGCCCAGCTGCGCGCGCGCCATGTCCTCCGGCGAGTTGACGAAGAAGAACAGCGCGAAGGTCAGCAGGTTGACGCCGACCAGGATCAGTCCCGCGTACGCGAGCCGGCGGACGAACCAGGCGATCATCGCGCCGCCCTCCCCGCCAGCGTGCCGGCGGCGTTCTCGCGCCGGCGGTAGGCCCGCCAGCCGGCCATGCCGACGGCCAGCAGCGCCAGCAGCGCCAGCGCCAGCGGCCACCAGCGCGGCTGGTTCCATTCGTTGCGCTGGCGTTCGCGCATCGCCGGGTCGAGGCGCTGGTACTTGAGCCCGTTGTTCGCCATCTGGTTGGGTTTGCGGTTGAACAGCCAGGCGTGGTTCAGGGTGTAGTCCTTGGGGAAAAAACTCCACACCCACGGCGCATCGTGGCGGGCAATGTCCACCATGCGGTCGATCAACTGCTGCCGCTCGGGGCCATTCGGCATTGCGCGCATCGGGCCAAACAGGCGATCGAACTCCGGATTGACGTAATTGGAGGCGTTCTCGCCCTGCGTCTTCGCGCGGGCCTGCGGGCCGTGCAGCAGGAAGAGGAAATTCTCCGGGTCGGGATAGTCCGCGTTCCAGCCCAGAAAGTAGAGCTGCTGGGTGCCCTTGCGCAGCTTGTCCTGGAAACGGTTGTAGTCGGACGCCCGCACCTGCAGTTGCACACCGATCTTGTCGAACTGCCGGATGTACCAGTCCAGCCGGGACTTGTCGTCTGGACCCCTGCTCGTGGTATCCAGATTCAACAGCAGTGGCAGTCCGGTCTTCGCGTCGCGCCCATTCGGATAACCCGCTTCGGCGAGCAGCTTGCGTGCGGTCTCGATGGACTTGCGTTCCGGCCGACCACCCACCCAGTCGTATACGTAGGGGTTCAACCCCTCCCGGCCTTCGCGATAACCGAAGATGCCGGGCGGGATGGGCCCCTGTGCGGGGATGCCGCGCCCGTTGCGGAAAATGGCGATCATTTCCTCCTGGTCCACCGCGATCGAGATCGCCAGCCGCAGCTTGCGCGCGCGTTCGCCGGCGGCGCTGCCCACCACCGGATCGAGCAT
This sequence comes from Burkholderiales bacterium, assembly GCA_050741255.1. Classification (GTDB taxonomy): domain Bacteria; phylum Pseudomonadota; class Gammaproteobacteria; order Burkholderiales; family SG8-41; genus CAZXNF01. The sequence goes on from JBOIEQ010000001.1 coordinate 58,694, forward strand.
GTTGAAGCCGAGGTAGAACACGCTCGTGGCCACCGCAGTCTGCAACTGGATGCCGCGCGCCTGCATCTCCGCGGTGAGTGTGACGTCGCCCTGTCCGCCGAACTGCACGGCCTGGTCGAAGGTGTCCGAGCTGATGCCCGAGGCATCGAAATAGCCCTGCAGGAACTTGTTCCAGTAGGGAATCTGTTCCTTCTCCAGGCTGTATACAGCCTTGTCGATGAAGGGCAGCGGCTTGCCCGCATCGGCCAGCCAGCCGCGCTCGCGGTCGCCCGGCTCGCCTTCCGTGGGATAAGTCTCCCCCTCGAAGTATGGATTGCGCTCCAGCACCATCTGGCGGTTCGGGTTGTTCACGGTCAGCCGGTAGGGACCGGTGCCCACCGGGTACCAGTCCAGCGTCAGGTTGCGCTCGGCAAAGCCGGGCTGCGCGTAAAAGCGATCGGCCTCCGGCGGCACCGGCGCAAAAAAGGGCATGGCAAGCCAGTAGATGAACTGCGGGTACAGCCCCTTCAGCGTGATCGCGTAGGTGTAGCGGTCGATCACCCGCGCGCCTTCCAGTGCGTGCTGCTCCAGATTGATCCAGCCACGGCCGCGTTCCGCGCGATCGGCCTCCTGCAGCTTTGTTGAGAGATCCTTCAGGCCGACGATGTATTCGCCCATCAGCCCCAGCACCGGCGAATGCAGGTGTGGATGCGCGAGTCGCTTGATCTGGTGGACGTAGTCGGCGGCAACCAGTTCGCGGGTGCCGGTCTCCGCGAAGTCGCGCAGCTCGTTGATGCCCCGCAGATCGCGCTCGGTCAGCCCCAGGTAGCGCGGCTTGCCCTCCGCATCCGTGGCGAACGCAGGATGCGGGGCATAGCGGATGCCTGGTCGGATGCGGATCGTGTAGCGGGTATGCGCCACCTCACCCGGCGCTCTGCGCACCCGGTCCGCCGACAGCGGGCGTCCGCGCGCATCGAGGTATGCGGGCTGGGGAACGGCTTGCGCGCCGAAGGGCACCAGCGTGTACGGGCGCTTGAGGTAATGGTATTGCAGCGGCGGCTGGTAGATGTTGGCGATGAACGCGTACTCGTTCTCGCTGTACGACTGCACCGGGTCGAGATGCTTGGGGCGCTCGTTGAACGAGGCGTAGAACACGTTGCGGGCCGCGTCGCCCGCCGGATAGGGGTCGTTCCACGGCGCGCCGCACGCGCAGAGCAGGACGGCCGGCAGGAGAAAAAGCGTACGCGCACGCACGCTGCGAGTGTAGCAAACGCCCCGGCCGCCGCAGGGCGGGCGGTTATAATTCAGGGCCTATCCAACCCGGAGCCGCCATGGGCTTCCTCGACAACAAGAAAATCCTGATCTGCGGCCTGCTCTCCAACCGCTCCATTGCCTACGGCATCGCCAAGGCCTGCCGGCGCGAAGGCGCGCAACTCGCCTTCACCTATCAGAACGAGCGCTTCGAGGAACGCGTCATGGCGATGGCGGCCGAATTCGGCTCCGAGGCGGTATTTCCCTGCGATGTGGCCTCCGATGCGGAGATTGCCGGCCTGTTCGAACGCCTGCGCGGGCGCTGGGACGGGCTGGACGGGCTGGTGCATGCGCTGGCCTATGCCCCGCGCGAGGCCATTTCGGGCAGTTTCACCGAGGGGCTGACGCGCGAAGCCTTCCGCATCGCGCACGACGTGTCGAGCTACAGCTTTCCCGCGCTCGCCAAGGCGGCGCTGCCGATGATGGAGGGCCGCGACGGCGCGCTGCTGACGCTGTCCTACCTGGGGGCCCTGCGCGCGATTCCGAACTACAACACGATGGGGCTGGCGAAAGCGAGCCTGGAAGCGGCGGTGCGCTACCTGGCGCTGGATCTCGGCGCGAAAGGCATCCGCGCGAACGCGATTTCCGCGGGACCGATCAAGACGCTCGCCGCCAGCGGCATCGCGGGCTTCGGCAAGATCCTGAAGCACGTCGAGGAACACGCGCCGCTCAAGCGCAACGTCACGCTGGAGAACATCGGCAACGCCGCGGCCTTCCTGCTGTCCGACCTCGCCGCCGGCATCACCGGCGAAATCACTTACGTCGACTGCGGCTACAACAGCATCGTGGCCGGCATGGCCTGAGCGGCCACGTCGTCTTACTGCTTTTTGCTGTTGTCCATCAGCGCGCTGTTGACGTTGATGTCGGTGCGGCCGCGCAGGCTGCCGATGACCGCCGCCAGTTCCTCCTGCCCGCGCAGCTGGGACAACTGCTGGGACACTGCCCGCTGTTTGTCGGCCGCCGGTGCCTCGGGCTGCTGGACCTTGCTCACCCGCACCAGCACGAAGTTGCCGCTGCGCGCATCGTCCGCCCCCGCGTAGGCCGGCAGCTTGTCGGTATCGAGCTTGAACGCCTGCATCAGGGCCGGCAAGGGCAGGCCCTGCGCGTCCGCGCGCGAGGCCAGCTTGGGCGCGGACCACGTGAAGCCGGCGTCCTCGCCCGCCTTGAGTTTGGCGAGACGGGCGCGTCCGTCCTCGGCGGCGAGCTGCACGGCGCGTTCACGCGTCAGGCGGCGTGTGATGTCCGCGCTCACCTCGGCGAACGGCTTGGTACCCACCGGTTTGTGTTCCACCACGCGGGCCGCCACGATCGCGCTGCCGACGTCGATCGCGTCGGTGTTGCGGCGGTCCTTCAGCGATTCCTCGCCGAACACGGCCTTCAGCAGCTTGGGATTGTCGAGCAGCTTGTCCGCGCCGCCGGCGCGCGTCAGCCAACCGCTGGTCTGCAACGGCAGCTTCAGCTTCTCGGCCGCCGGCTTGAGGCTGTCGGGCGTCTCGAAGGCGAGGCTCGACAACTGCTCACCCATTTCCGCGTAGCGCTTCTGCGCCTTGCGTTTGCGGATCTCCGCTTCGAGCTGGGCCTTGACCTCGTCGAAGCTGCGCGTTTTGACTTCCGCCACCCGCACCAGGTGCACGCCGAACCGCGTCGCGACCGGCCCACCCGTCGCGCCGGGCGCGAGGCTGAACGCGAGGTCTTCCAGCGCCGGCATGTCGTTCAGCGCGCCCCGCGGCAGCAGGCCCAGATCGCCGCCCTTGGCGGCGGAACCGGGATCCTGCGACTCCCGCTTGGCCACGGCCGCAAACGCGGCGGGACCGGCCTTCGCCTCGGCCAGCAGGCGGTCCGCCTTGAGGCGCGCCGCCTGCTTGTCGTCTTCGCTCGCTTTGGGATCAACCGCAATCAGGATGTGCGAGATGCGGCGCTGCTCGGCCCGCGCGTAGAGGGCCTTGTTGGCTTCAAAGGCCTCCTTGAGTTCCTCGGCGCTCACCGTTTCCTTCGCCGCGAGCGCATCGAGCGAAACCGCCACGAACTCCACCCTGACCTGCTCGGGCGTCTGGAAGTCCGCCAAGTGGCTGTCGTAATACTTCTTCGCGGCCTCGGGCTCCAGTTTGACGGCGCCCAGGTAGGCATCCGGCGACAGCTGATGCACGCTGACCTCGCGCTGCTGTTCGCTCAGCGCGGCCAGCTTCCGCGCCACGGTTTGCGGCACGAAGCTGCTGTCGGCGTAGGCCTCCTCCAGCGTGCCGATGATGAGGTCGCGCCGGACGCCGGATTCAAAACTGACCGGTGTCTCGCCGCGCGCCCTGAGCAGTTCCTGATAGCGCGCCGGGGAAAATTTGCCGCTCTCGTCCCGGAAATACGGCACGGCGGTGAGATACTGCCGCAGCGCCGCGTCGGGCACCACGACCCGCTCGCGCACCGCCTCGCCCAGCAGCAGGCGCCGTTGCACCAGTTTTTCCAGCACGTCGTAACGCAGTTCCGGCGAGTCGAGCAACTGGGGATCGATCGCGCCGCCGGCCATCTGCCGCAACTGTTCCTGGCGCTCGCGCAAGGCACGGTCGAACTCCCGCGCGCTGATCGTGATGCCGCCTACGGAAGCGGCGTTCTGCCCACCGATGTCGGATCGGAAGTAGGCATCGACGCCAAAAAATGCGAACGGCACGAGACACAGCGCGAGGAAAATCTGCATCAGCCGCTTGTGTCTTTCAACGAAATCGAACATGAGAATGCCCGTCCTGGGTCGTGATGGCCGTAGTGTTAACGGTGAACGGTGAACGCAGCGGGGCGCGACTTCGGCGTCCCAGCAAAAAGGGCGAACCGCGGTTCGCCCTGCGCCTGCAACAAAACATTAAAACAAAGCTGGCGGAGTGGACGGGACTCGAACCCGCGACCCCCGGCGTGACAGGCCGGTATTCTAACCAACTGAACTACCACTCCCGAATGGCGATGCGACAATACGTGATGCGCTGACTGGTGGGTGCTGACGGGCTCGAACCGCCGACATTCGCCTTGTAAGGGCGACGCTCTACCAACTGAGCTAAGCACCCGAATACCGGGGAACCGGGCTCATGCTGCTTTGCCCTGTGTCGGCGCCCAAAACAAATGGGGTGCCCGGAAACTTCAACTCCGCGGTCACCCCAAGCTTATTAACTCGCCTGACCTAGCCTGCCTGCAACGTAAGTGGTTAGTTTAACGCATCTTTCAGCGCCTTGCCAGCGCTGAACTTGGGCACGTTCGCGGCGCTGATCTGGATTTCTTCCTTGGTGCGCGGATTGCGGCCCATGCGGGCGGCCCGCTTGCTCACCTTGAACGTGCCGAAGCCGACCAGAGTCACGGCGACACCGCTCTTGAGCGAGGCGGTGATCGCGTCGAGCGCCCCGTCAAGCGCCTTCTCCGCCGCCGCCTTGGAAATGTCGGCCGATTTGGCGACCGATTCGATGAGTTCTGACTTGTTCACTGTTGCTTCCCCTTGACTGAATTCGAGTGATGAAAAAATTGCCGCGTTGCCTGCCCGCAAAGGACAGGCGCGTATCGCGAAATTCGATTGCGAAATCCGGTACTTGCGGCGATTGGTTGACGAACGGACAAATGACAGCGGATGAAGTACGGATCACCTGCGGACTACAGGACTGCACCTGGCTTCTGACCTCCGACCTGCACCTGCGTCGGAACCGCCTGAACCGCGCTTTGCTGATGTGAGGTTATAGCAAGTGCAAATTTTGAGTGTCAAGCCAACCCGTCACACTTCCACGCTTGACAAGCCAACGAGTCAAGAGCGCGCAAAAAAGGGCGTGCCGGGGCACACCCTTTTCGCAAGCCACGCTGACCGGGATCAGTGCTTGATCGCGGTCGTCACCGGTTGTTCGACCGGCGGCGGCGCCGCCACCTCCTCCTTGTCGGCCAGCGGCTCGGGCTTGCGCTCGAGCGCCATCTCCAGCACCTGCTCGATCCACTTCACGGGATGGATATCGAGGCGGTTCTTGACGTTCTCCGGGATCTCGGTCAGGTCCTTTACGTTCTCTTCCGGAATCAGCACGATCTTGATGCCGCCGCGGTGCGCCGCCAGCAGTTTCTCCTTGAGCCCGCCGATCGGCAGCACCTCGCCGCGCAGCGTGATCTCGCCGGTCATCGCCACATCCGCCCGCACCGGAATGCCGGTCAGCGCCGACACCATTGCGGTCGTCACGGCGATACCCGCGCTGGGGCCGTCCTTGGGCGTGGCGCCCTCGGGGAAGTGGATATGGATGTCCTTTTTCTCGAACGCCTCATCCTTGATGCCCAGCTTGTGGGAACGGCTGCGCACGACGGTATGGGCGGCGGCGACCGATTCCTGCATGACGTCGCCCAGCTTGCCCGTGCGCTGCACCTTGCCCTTGCCGGGCATCAGCGCGGCTTCCACCGTCAGCAATTCGCCGCCGACTTCCGTCCACGCCAGACCGGTGACCTGGCCGATCTGGTTGTTCTTTTCCGCCATCCCGTAGGTGTAACGGCGCACGCCCAGGTACTTGTCCAGGTTGCGCGCGCTGACCGTGACCTTGCGGCTCGCATCGTCGCGCACCAGCGCCCGTACCACCTTGCGGCAGACCTTGGAAATCTCGCGCTCCAGCGCGCGCACGCCGGCCTCCCGCGTGTAGTAGCGGATGATGTCGCGGATACCGCTTTCCGACACCGTCAGCTCCTCGGTCTTCAGGCCGTGCGTCTTCATCTGCTTGGCCAGCAGATGTTTCAGCGCGATGTTGACCTTCTCGTCTTCGGTATAACCGGAGAGGCGAATGACTTCCATCCGGTCGAGCAGCGCCGGCGGGATGTTGAGCGTGTTCGAGGTCGCGACGAACATCACGTCGGACAGGTCGTACTCGACCTCGACGTAATGATCGACGAAGGTCGCGTTCTGCTCCGGGTCGAGTACCTCCAGCAGGGCCGAGGCGGGGTCGCCGCGCCAGTCCATGCCCATCTTGTCGACTTCGTCCAGCAGGAACAGCGGATTGCGCACGCCGACCTTGGACATGTTCTGCAGGATCTTGCCGGGCATCGAGCCGATGTAGGTACGGCGGTGGCCGCGGATCTCGGATTCGTCACGCACGCCGCCCAACGACATGCGCACGAACTTGCGGTTGGTCGCACGCGCGATCGACTGGCCGAGCGAGGTCTTGCCCACGCCGGGCGCGCCGACCAGGCACAGAATCGGCCCCTTCAGTTTGTCCACGCGCTGCTGTACCGCGAGGTACTCGACGATCCGCTCCTTGACCTTGTCGAGGCCGTAATGGTCGTCGTCGAGCACCTTCTCGGCCGCCACGAGGTCGGTCGAGATTTTGCTCTTCTTGCGCCACGGCAGGCCGATCAGCTGGTCGAGATAATTGCGCACGACCGTCGCCTCCGCCGACATGGGCGACATGAGGCGCAGTTTCTTCAGCTCGGCTTCGGCCTTCTTGCGCGCTTCCTTGGGCATGCGCGCGGCCTTGATCCGCTTGTCGATCTCCTCGAAGTCGGCGCCCTCTTCCAGTTCGCCGAGTTCCTTCTGGATCGCCTTCACCTGCTCGTTCAGGTAGTACTCGCGCTGGCTCTTCTCCATCTGCCGCTTGACGCGGCCGCGGATGCGCTTTTCGACCTGCAGGATGTCGAGTTCGCCTTCGACGAGCTTCAGCAGGTGTTCGAGGCGCTTTTCGACCTCGCCCATCTCGAGCACTTCCTGCTTCTGTTCGAGCTTGAGCGGCAGGTGCGCGGCAATGGTGTCGGCGAGACGGCCCGGCTCGTCGATGCCGGCGAGCGAGGTCAGGATTTCCGGCGGGATCTTCTTGTTCAGCTTCACGTACTGGTCGAATTCCGAGACCAGCGCGCGCCGCATGGCTTCCACCTCCGGACTCGGCGCGGCGGCATCCGCCGGGAGCAGGGTCGCTTCGGCGGCGAGGTGCGTCTGGACATCGGTAACCGCCTCGATGGTCGCGCGCTGCGCGCCCTCGACCAGCACCTTCACGGTGCCGTCCGGCAGCTTCAGCATCTGGAGGATGTTGGCGACGCTGCCGATGGCGTACAGATCCTCGGGACCCGGGTCGTCCTTGGCGGCCGATTTCTGGGCGACCAGCAGGATGCTCTTGCCGGCCTCCATGGCGGCTTCCAGCGCCTTGATCGATTTCGGGCGCCCCACGAACAGCGGAATGACCATGTGCGGGAACACCACCACGTCCCGCAAGGGAAGCAGCGGCAATTGCACGCGGCCGGAGGTCTGCACCGGGGTATCAGTCATGTTGTTTTCCAAGGTTCCGAAGAGTCAGGGATAAATGGGGCTGCGCCAGTGATTATCAATCAAACGCCCGCGCAGGCGGAAAACCCTGCCGAACCAATCGGTTGCAGGGGGCCTGAGATAGGGGATGCACCTAAACCGACCCCGCTACCTTGGGCTGGTCGGCGTAGATCAGGAGCGGGCGGCCTTCGCCCGTGATGGTGTTTTCGTCCACCACGACCTTGACCACGTTTTCGAGCGAGGGCAGGTCGAACATGGTGTCGAGCAGGTTGTGCTCCAGAATGGAGCGCAGGCCCCGCGCGCCGGTCTTGCGTTCGAGGGCGCGCCGCGAGACCGCACGCAGCGCCGCCTCGCGGACTTCCAGTTCCACGCCTTCCATGGCGAACAGTTTCTGGAACTGTTTCAGGAGCGCGTTCTTGGGCTCGGTCAGGATCTGCATGAGCGCGGCTTCGTCGAGTTCTCCGAGCGTGGCGACCACCGGCAGGCGGCCGACGAACTCCGGGATGAGCCCGTACTTGATCAGGTCCTCGGGCTGCACGTCGCGCAGCACGCGCGAGATGTCCTTGCGGTTGTCCTTGCTCTTCACTTCCGCGCCGAAGCCGATGCCGCCCTTCTCGGAGCGCGCCCGGATGACCTTGTCGAGGCCGTCGAACGCGCCGCCGCAGATGAACAGGATGTTAGTGGTGTCGACCTGCACGAATTCCTGGTTCGGGTGCTTGCGGCCGCCCTGTGGCGGGACCGAGGCGATGGTGCCCTCGATCAGCTTCAGCAGCGCTTGCTGCACGCCCTCGCCCGACACATCGCGGGTGATCGAGGGGTTGTCCGACTTGCGCGAAATCTTGTCGATCTCGTCAATGTAGACGATGCCGCGCTGCGCCTTTTCGACGTCATAGTCGCACTTCTGCAGCAGCTTCTGGATGATGTTCTCGACGTCCTCGCCGACGTAGCCGGCTTCCGTCAGCGTGGTGGCGTCCGCCATCACGAAGGGCACGTTGAGGAGTCGCGCCAGCGTCTGCGCGAGCAGCGTCTTGCCCGAGCCGGTGGGCCCGATCAGGAGGATGTTGGACTTGGCCAGTTCGACTTCGTCGTTCTTGGCCATGTTCTTCAGGCGTTTGTAGTGGTTGTACACCGCCACCGACAGGATTTTCTTCGCCGTGTCCTGGCCGATCACGTACTGGTCCAGGATGGAGCGGATTTCGAGCGGCACCGGCAGGTCCGACTTGGCGCCCTTGCTGCCCTGGTCGCCCTGCGTCTCCTCGCGGATGATGTCGTTGCAGAGCTCGATGCACTCGTCGCAGATGAAGACCGACGGGCCCGCAATCAGCTTGCGCACCTCGTGCTGGCTCTTCCCGCAGAACGAGCAGTAGAGCAGTTTTTCGCCGCCGGCTTTTTCCGACATCGGGGTCAGTGGGTTCTGGTTTTGGGTGTCTGGCGAATATGATACGTCAGTTGACTAGGTTGCGGATTCAGTCCGGCGGCTCAACACCTTGTCCACCAGCCCGTAATTCACGGCCTGCTCGCTCGACAGGAAGTTGTCGCGGTCGGTATCGCGCTCGATGGACTCGATCTTTTGCCCGGAATGCTTGGCCATGATGTCGTTCAGCCGGCCCTTGAGGAAGAGGATTTCCTTGGCGTGGATCTCGATGTCCGAGGCCTGGCCCTGGAAGCCGCCCATCGGCTGGTGAATCATGACCCGGGAATTCGGCAGCGCGAAGCGTTTGCCCTTGGCGCCGGCCGCCAGCAGCAGCGCACCCATGCTCGCCGCCTGGCCGATGCACAGGGTGGACACATCGGGTTTGACGAACTGCATGGTGTCGTAAATCGCCAGCCCCGCGGACACCGAGCCGCCGGGCGAGTTGATGTAGAAGGAGATGTCCTTGTCCGGATTCTCGGACTCCAGGAACAGCAACTGGGCAACGATCAGATTGGCCGTCACCTCGTTAACCGGGCCGACCAGGAACACCACGCGCTCCTTCAGCAGGCGCGAGTAGATATCGTAGGCGCGCTCGCCGCGCCCCGACTGCTCGATCACCATCGGGATCATTCCGAGGCCCTGCGGTTCCATGTACGCGCTCATCGGTTCAGTTCCGTCCCATCAGTTCGTCAAACGGCGTCGCCTTGTCTTCCACCTTCGCGGCGGACAGCACCCATTGCACGACATTCTCCTCGACCACGCCGCCTTCCACTTCGCGCAGGCGGTCCGCAGACTGATAGTGCCACTTCACGACCTCCTGCGGATGTTCGTAGCTTTGCGCCAGTTCTTCGACCGCGGACTTCACTTGCTCTGGTTTCGCCTGCAGTCCGTTGACCCTGACGAGTTCAGCAAGAATCAAGCCAAGCCGCACCCGGCGCTCCGCCTGTGCGGTAAAGGCATCCGGGGGAATCGGCATGCTGTCGATCTTGACCCCGCGTGCGGCGAGGTCTTGCCGCATCGCCTGAGCCATGCGGTCGGCCTCCAGCTCGACGAGTGACTTCGGCACGTCGACCGGGGTGGTGTCGACCAGCAGCTGCATCACCTGTTCCTTGACCTTCTGTTTCACGCGCCCCACCACCTCGCGTTCCAGGTTCGCCTTGACCTCGGCGCGCATCTTGGCGATATCGCCATCCTCCACGCCCAGGGTGCGGGCGAAATCCGCGTCCACCGGGGGCAGTTTGGGCTGGGCCACCGCGTTGACCTTGACTTCGAAATGCGCGTTCTTGCCGGCAACCGTCTGGCTGCCGTAGTCGTCCGGGAATTTGAGGTCGAAAGCGCGCGCATCGCCGGCGCCGGCCCCCAGCAGGTGCTTTTCGAAGTCCGGCAGCAGCCGGCCTTCGCCCAGCACGATGGGCTGCCCGGTGGCGGTGCCGCCGTCGAAAGGCACACCGTCGATCGTGCCCGCGAAATCGATGGTGGCCTGGTCGCCGGCCTGCGCGGCGCGCGCCACCGTCTCATAGGTCGCCCGCTGCTTGCGCATGATATCGAGCGTCTTGTCGACCTCCGTATCGGTCACCGTCACCTGCGGCCGCTGGATGCCGCTTTGCGCCAGCGTGCCGAGCCTGACATCGGGATAGATTTCGAAGGTCGCGCTCGCCTGCACGGCATCGCCCGCCTCGTCGCGCGGCGGCTCGAAGCGCGGATAGCCGGCCACCTTGAGGTTCTGGGTCTGCACGGCCTCGGAAAAATTCTTCTGCAGCGCGTCGCCCAGCACTTCGCGCCGGACCTGGTCGCCATATTGCTGGGCGACGACCTTGAGCGGCACCTTGCCGGGCCGGAAGCCCGACAGGCGCACGTTGCGCGCGAGTTGTTTCAGGCGCGTTTCCACCTCGGAGTCGATCTCCGCCCGCGGCACGCTGATGGTGAGCCGCCGTTCGAGGCCGCCCAGGGTTTCTACGTTTGCTGCCATGTCCGTTTCGTCAGTCCTGTATCGTCAAAGCGTCCGTCGGTCAGTGCGCTGCGCCGGCCTGGTGCGAAAGGAGGGACTCGAACCCACACGCCTCGCGGCGCCAGGACCTAAACCTGGTGCGTCTACCAATTCCGCCACTTTCGCCGCCACTACTACTAAAACCAAACTTGCTGCACTGGCTGGCGGCTGGTCTTGACGGGATTCTCCACCCGTCCGCCAACCGCTTTCGCAACTGCTTGATTGTAATATAATTCGTCCGCCTCAAATAGCACCGAAAACACACGGATGGCGCGCACCCGCGGCGTCTGCCGCACCGCATCGCCGACCACGCCGCACGCCGCCCTCCGATGCCCACCACGGCCCCCCTGCCGGTCGACCACTACGAGAATTTCCCGGTCGCGTCCTGGCTGCTGCCGGCGCGGCTGCGGCATCCCGTCAGCGTCATCTACCGGTTCGCGAGGGCTGCGGACGATTTCGCCGACGAGGGCGACCTGCCCGATGCGGAGCGATTGCGCCGGCTGGCCGCATTCGGCGCGGAACTCGACCGGATCGCGCGCGGGGCGACGCCCGAAACGGCGCTGTTCCGCGCCCTCGCCCCGCTCGTCGCCGAACACGGGCTGCCGCTCACCGCCTTCCATGACCTGCTGTCCGCCTTCAGTCAGGACGTCACCAAAAAACGCTACCGCGATCACGCCGACGTGATGGACTACTGCCGGCGCTCCGCCGATCCGGTGGGCCGGCTGCTGCTCGCGCTGTATCGCGCCGCAACGCCGGACAACCTGCGGCGGGCGGACGCCGTCTGCTCCGCGCTCCAGATCATCAACTTCCTGCAGGACATCGCCATCGACTGGCGCATCGGCCGCGTCTACCTGCCGCAGGACGAAATGGCCGGCTACGGCATCACCGAGGCGCAGATCGCCGCCGGCGATACGGGCGGCCGCTGGCGGGAGTTCATGGCGGTGCAGGTCTCCCGCGCCCGCGCCATGCTGATGGCAGGGGCGCCGCTCGGCCGCGTGCTCCCCGGCCGCATCGGCCTGGAACTGCGCACCATCGTCGCCGGTGGCGCGCGCATCCTCGAAAAAATCGAAGCCGCGGACTACGATGTCTTCCGCCGCCGTCCCATGCTGCGGGCGTGGGACTGGCCGCTGCTGCTCGCCCGGGCTTTTTTCAAATGATTTGCCGCCAAGACGCCAAGACGCCAAGGTTCTCGTTGGCCCCGCCAGCCCTCCATTCGCACATCGCCTTTCCTTGGCGTCTTGGCGTCTTGGCGGCGATCCTGCTTTACCCCCGTCGATGACCCCCGACCAATACTGCCAGGACAAGGCCGCGAAAAGCGGCTCCAGCTTCTACTACGCCTTCCTGTTCCTGCCGCCGCCGCGCCGCCGCGCCATCACGGCGCTGTACGCCTACTGCCGCGAGGTGGACGACGTGGTGGACGAATGCACCGACGCCGACATCGCGCACACTAAACTCGAATGGTGGCGCCATGAAGTGCGCGCGATTGCCACGGGCAAGGCACAACACCCGGTGACGCGCGCGCTCGCCGCGGTCGACCCTTCCATCCGGCTGGACGAGGCCCGGCTGCTCGAGATCATCGACGGCATGGAAATGGATCTCACCCATGCGCGCTACGCCGACTATGCAACGCTCGAACGCTACTGCCACCTGGTCGCGGGCGTGGTCGGCCTCCTGTCGGCGGAAATCTTCGGTTACACCGATCCGCGCACGCCGGAGTACGCGCATGAACTGGGCCTTGCCTTCCAGCTGACCAACATCGTGCGCGACGTGGGCGAGGACGCCCGGCGCGGCCGCATTTACCTGCCGATGGAAGACCTCGCGCGCTTCAACGTGCCTGCCGGGGACATCCTGCAGGCGCGCGAGACGCCGGCCTTCATCGAACTCATGCGTTTTCAGGTGGCGCGGGCACAGGCAACTTATACGCGCGCATTCAGCCTGCTGCCGGCAACCGACCGCAAGGCGCAGCGGGCCGGACTCATGATGGCCGCGATCTACCGCGCGCTGCTCGACGAAATCGATGCCGACGGTTGCCGCGTGCTCAGTCACCGCACGTCGCTGACACCCCTGCGCAAACTGTGGCTCGCGTGGACCACCTGGATCAAAGGCTAAGCAATGGACCTGCAGCTGCAAGGCAAGACAGCACTCGTGACGGGCGCGAGCATGGGAATTGGCCGCGCCATCGCCAAGGGACTCGCCGCCGAGGGCGTGCGGGTGTGCATCGCTGCCCGGCGCAAACCCTTGCTGGAAGCATTGGCGGCGGAAATCGTCGCCGCGGGCGGTCCCGCCCCCGTCATCGTCGACATCGACGTCATGCCAGAAGGTGCGCCGCAACGGCTGGCCGATGCCGCGCGCCAGGCATTGGGCGGCATCGACATCCTGATCAACTCCGCGGGCGGCAGCCAGCCGGCCCTCGCGCTCGATGCGCCGGAATCGGACTGGGAAACGGCGATGACGCTCAACTTCGTCCGCGTGCGGCAGATCACGCACGCGTTGCTGCCCGGCATGGTCGAGCGCCAGTGGGGGCGCATCATCAATATCACCGGCAAGTCCGAGCCGGAGCGGCTCATCGCGGCGACGCCGAGCAAGGCCGCCGTGCATGCCTGGTCCAAGGGCCTGTCGCGCGAAGTCGGCCCATCCGGCATCACGGTCAACTGCATCCCGCCGGGCCGCATCATGAGCGAGCAGATCCGCCGCAAGTACACGCCGGAGTTTCGCGCCGAACAGTCCGCGAAGGAAATCCCCGTGGGCCGTTACGGCGAACCCGAGGAACTCGCGGCGCTGGCCGTGTTTCTCGCCTCGCCGGTCGCGCGCTACATCACCGGCGCCGTGCTGCCCGTCGACGGCGGGCTGCGCCGTTACGCGTTCTGATCCCGGCCCCGAAGTTATAATCAAACGTCGAGTTACCACGAGAATCGGCATGCAAACCAAAATTCCCTGCGTGATCATGCGCGGCGGCACGTCGCGCGGCCCATTCTTCAAGCTCGCCGACCTGCCCGCCGACACCGCCACGCGCGATGCGGTGCTGCTGTCGGTCATGGGTTCCCCGCATGAAATCCAGGTGGACGGCATCGGCGGCTCGCACACCGTCACCAGCAAGGTCGCGATGATCGGCAAGTCGAAGCGGCCGGACGCCGACGTGGACTACCTGTTCGCGCAGGTGGAGATCGAGGAGGCCCGCGTCGACACCAAGCCGAACTGCGGCAACATGCTGGTCGCGGTCGGCCCGTTCGCCATCGAGGCCGGAATCGTCCCGGCGAAGAACGGCGAAACCACCGTGCGCATCTACAACGTCAACACGCAGTCACTGGTCGAGGCGATCGTGCAGACGCCCGGCGGACAGGTCACGTATGAAGGCAATGCCTCCATCGACGGCGTGCGTGGCACGGCGGCCCCGGTGGGCATCAACTTCAAAAGCGCCATCGGCTCGGTCACAAAAAAAATGCTGCCGACCGGCAAGCCCCTCGACGTGATCGACGGCGTCGAGGTGAGCTGCGTCGATGTGGCGATGCCGACGATCTTGATGCGCGCGGCGGACTTCGGCAAGACCGGCTATGAAACGCCCAATGAGCTCGACGCCGACCGCGCGCTGTTCCAGCGCATGGAAGCGATCCGCCTGCAGGCGGGCCGGCTGATGGGCATGGGCGACGTCTCAAAATCCGTCGTGCCCAAGATCGCCCTCCTCGCCCCGCCGCGCCAGGGCGGCACCATCACCTCGCGCTACTTCGTCCCGACGTCCTGCCACAAGGCGCACGCCGTCACCGGCACCGTGTGCGTGGCCTCGGCCTGCGCAATTCCCGGCACGATCGCGGAAAAAATCGCCGGCCGCACGCAAGCGCCGCAGGGCGTGATCGAGATCGAGCATCCGTCGGGCAAGATCGCCATCGATCTCGACGCCGATTTCACCAACGGGAAGCAGGAACTGCGCCGCGCCGCGCTGATCCGCACCGCGCGCCGCATTTTTGACGGCTTCGTGCACGTGCCGTCGACCGTGTGGGCGGGCCAGCGGTCAGCCAACGAGCCGGTCGCCGCGTGAGATCGTCCGAAGACGTCAGATCGCTTTGATGCCCGTCGCGGTTATCGGCGGCGGCTACGCCGGCATGGCGGCGGCCGTTACGCTGACGGACCGCGGCATTCCCGTCACGGTCTATGAAGCCGCGAAAACGCTGGGCGGCCGCGCCCGCCGCGTCGAAATCAACGGCGTCGCCCTCGACAACGGCCTGCACATCCTGCTCGGGGCCTACCGGGAAACGCTGGCCCTGATCGACCGCGTGCACGGCGGCCGCGCGCCAATCAAGCGCCGGCGCCTCGACTGGCGCATCCACCGGCGCTTCGCGCTGCGCGCCGCCCTTCTGCCCGCCCCGCTGCATGTCGCGCTCGGCCTGTTGACGGCGTCCGGCTTGAACTGGCCGCAGCGGATGGCCGCCATCCGCCTGATGCGCGCGCTGGAGCGCGACGGTTTCCGCCTCGCCGCCGACACCACCGTCGCCGACCTGCTCGACCGGCATGCCCAGCCGCGCGTGCTGTGCGAGGTGTTGTGGGAGCCGCTGTGCGTGGCCGCCCTCAACACGCCACCGGCGCAGGCTTCGGCGCAGGTGTTCGCCAACGTGCTTCGCGATGGCCTCGCCGCCGGCCGCGCCGCCAGCGATCTCGTGCTCGCCAGCACGGACCTGACCGCGTTGTTTCCGGATCCGGCAGCCGAGTCCATCTGCGCCCGCGGCGGCCGTGTGCTGACCGATACGCCCGTCACGGCCATCGAGGCCTGCGACGGCGGTTTCTCGCTGCGCACGCGGGACTCGGTGGAAACTTTCACACAGGTGATCTGCGCAACGCCGCCACATCGCACGCCCGACCTGCTGGCCGGCCTGCCCGCGCTCGCGCCCGTCGCCGCCAGCATCGCGCAACTGCACTATCAGCCGATCTACTCCGTCTACCTGCAACTGGCAGCGCGCCTGCCGCTGCCCGCACCCATGATCGGCTTGTCCGGCGGGCTGCTGCAATGGGTGTTCGACCGCGAGGCCTTGTGCGGCCAGGCCGGCATGGTGGGCGCCGTCATCAGCGCCGAGGGCCCGCATCAGGGATTGCCACACGAAGCGCTGGTCGCGCGCGCGATCGAGGAACTCAATGAAGCCTTCGGGCCGCTGCCCAAGGTGCAATGGTCGCAGGTGATCGCCGAAAAGCGCGCCACCTTCGCCTGCACGCCCGGCCTTGAACGGCCCGCGCAGGCGACCCCGCTGCCCGGCTTTTATCTCGCCGGCGATTACACGGCGGGCGACTATCCGGCGACGCTGGAAGGCGCGGTGCGCAGCGGTCTCACCTGCGCGCGGCTCGCGGCGGAAAAATCGTAAGGCTTATTGGCCGCCAAGGCGCCAAGGCCGCCAAGAAAAGCAGAATTAGCCGCAGAGGCGCAGAGGACGCAGAGAAAGCAGTGCGGATGTATGCTGCAATTACAGAGTGAAGCGGATTTGACGCAGACAACTGATGGCAATGGAAAATTTTCGGAAAAAGGTCGTGAACAGGATTGCCTGAAATTTATTCAGCGGCAAAACAATGATTTTCCGATTAAATTCATACAAACTGAACACAGGCGGTTCTGCCATTTCGGGCACTAGTTTAAGTTAGAGGTCACTGACGATGATAATCGTATTCTTTCAAGTTGCGATCTTCATAATCATCCTTCTTAGCGCATTCGGCGGCAAGCCACTGCTGATTAAGACAGCTATCACGATTGCGGTGTTCTCCCTCACCACGATCTTCATGCCATGGCTCATGGTCATTCAATTTTGCACTATCGGCATTGCGTATTGGGTTGGCTCTTTCTTCGCCAAGCCAAGCGTTGCCACAAGTAAATCTGAGCGTAGGATTACCCGCAAGTAACCCCAAATTCAGGCGTTAACTTTCTCTCCGCGCTCCGCGGCCAGCCTTACTTTCTTGGCGCCTCGGCGGTCAATCTCAAACGCTTTAGCGCTTTCTCTGCGCTCTCCGCGCCTCTGCGGCTATTTTTGCCTTGCGATTTGGTCTCGTCGTCGCTGGCGCCTTGGCGGCCGAATGGGCGGCGAAACACACCCGTTATAATCGACGTCCAGCAAAGTCATCCAGCATCAACGGAGGTCGGTCGTGTCGCAGCGCGAAGCCATGGAATACGATGTCGTGATCGTCGGCGCGGGCCCCGCGGGGCTCGCCGCGGCGATCCGCCTGAAACAGCTCGCGCAGAGCACCGGCGCCGAAATCGGCGTCTGCGTGCTGGAGAAGGGCTCTGAGGTCGGCGCGCACATCCTCTCCGGCGCGGTGATGGACCCGCGCGCGCTGACCGAACTCCTCCCCGACTGGAAGGACAAGGGCGCGCCCCTCCTCGCACCGGTCAGCGAAGACCGCTTCCTGTTCCTGACGGAAGGCGGCGCGCACAAGGTGCCGAATGCCCTGCTGCCCGCCTGCTTCCAGAACCACGGCAACTACGTCATCAGCCTCGGCAACGTCTGCCGATGGCTGGGACAGCAAGCCGAGGCGCTCGGCGTCGAAATATTTCCCGGCTTCGCGGCGGCGGAGGTCCTGTACAACGACGATGGCAGCGTGAAGGGCGTCGCCACCGGCGACATGGGCATCGGCAAGGACGGCAAGCCCGGCCCCAACCACCAGCCCGGCATGGAACTGCACGCGAAATACACGCTGTTCGCCGAAGGCTGCCGCGGCAATCTCGGCAAGCTGCTGCAGGAACGCTATCACCTCAACGAAGGCCGCGACCCGCAGGTTTACGGCATCGGGCTGAAGGAATTGTGGGAGATCAAGCCGGAGAAGCACCAGACCGGGCTGGTCATCCACACCGCCGGCTGGCCGCTCGGCACCGACACCTACGGCGGCTCCTTCCTGTATCACCTGGAAAACAACCAGGTCGCGATCGGCTTTGTCGTGGGACTCGGCTACACCAACCCCTACCTCAGCCCCTACGAGGAATTCCAGCGCTACAAGACGCACCCCGCGATCCGCGACTTCCTCGAAGGCGGCAAACGGATCGCCTACGGCGCGCGCGCGATCACCGCGGGCGGCCTGCAGTCCCTGCCCAAGCTCACCTTCCCCGGCGGCGCGCTGATCGGCGACGACGCGGGCTTCCTCAACGCCTCGCGCATCAAGGGCTCGCACGCCGCGATCAAGTCCGGCATGCTCGCGGCGGAAGCCGCGGCCGCCGCGCTGGCCGCGGGCCGCGCGGGCGACGAGCTCACGGACTACCCCGAACAATTCCGCGCCAGTTGGCTGCACGAGGAACTCCACAAGGCACGCAATTTCAAACCGTGGATGTCGAAGGGGCTGCTGACCGGCACCCTGATGGTGGGTGTCGACCAGGTCGTGTTCCGCGGCAAGGCGCCCTGGACCCTGCACCATGATCACGCCGACTGCGAAACGCTGCAGAAGAAGACCGACGTCACGCCGATTGTGTATCCCAAGCCGGATGGCGCGCTGACCTTCGACCGCCTGTCCTCGGTGTTCATCTCCAACACCAATCACAGCGAGGACCAGCCCGCGCACCTGACGCTGAAGGACGCCTCGGTGCCCATCAACGTGAACCTCGCACTCTACGACGCGCCGGAACAGCGCTACTGCCCGGCGGGGGTCTACGAAATCGTGCGCGACGAATCCGGCGCGAACCCACGGCTGCAGATCAACGCCCAGAACTGCGTGCACTGCAAGACCTGCGACATCAAGGATCCGACGCAGAACATCGTGTGGGTGACCCCGGAAGGTGGCGGGGGGCCGAACTACCCGAATATGTAACGGTCGCCAGGAACCTCTGAATAACCCCGTCACACCAGCGGAGGCTGGTGTCCATTTCGTTGATTCACTGGATTCCAGCCTGCGCTGGAATGACGGAAGAAGCGTTTTTCAGAGCTTTCCTAGGACGCGCCGCCCAGCAGCGCCTTTTTCAGGTCGGGGTCGACCGGCTTCTCCCCCAGCCAGATTTTCATCAGCGCGCGGTTGAAATCCGCGCCGGGAATCGCGCCCCGAACCTGCCCGGCGACGACCACGCGGGTGCCTGCCTCCGGAAGATAATCGAGCAGGATCACATCGCCCTTCTTCACGACCCGCACGGCATTGAAGATGCCGTCGAGCTGTTTCATGCCGGCATTGATCGCGGCAAGATCGGCCGGCGCGTTGTTCGCCACCAGTCCGTCGCGGAAACTCTCGAGCAGTTGCTCCGCCGTGATCTCGTCGCGCAGGACGTGCAGGGCGAGGCGCCGCGGCGCGGCGTCGACCAGGATCGCGTCCGGAAACGGCATCTTGCGCGGCAGGTACAGCGCGGCCACATAGACGTTGACGAACAGGCGCTTGCGGACACCCGCGCCGTTGATGACCAGATCGGGCACGCCGTCGGCCACCCGCACCCGATCCGGAAGCGAAACCGAGTGGATTTGCAGGCCCACCGCGGCGCCCGCGACCGCGCCCGTCCACAGGAGCGCGAGCAGCGCGGCCGCGCCGGCCGCCGCGCGCATCGCCACGGTCACAGCGCCTCGAATATGCCGGCCGCGCCCATGCCCGTGCCGATGCACATGGTCACCATGCCGTATTTCTTCTTGTGGCGGCGCAGGCCGTGCAGCAGCGTCGCCGTGCGCACGGCACCGGTGGCGCCGAGCGGATGGCCCAGCGCGATCGCGCCGCCCAGCGGATTGACGCGCGCGCGGTCGAGCCCGAGATCCTTGATCACCGCCAGCGACTGCGCGGCGAAGGCCTCGTTCAGTTCGATCCAGTCCATGTCCTCGAGTCGGAGGCCCGCCTGTTTCAGCACCTTCGGAATGGCCTTGATCGGGCCGATGCCCATGATGTCCGGCGGTACGCCCGCCACCGCGTAGCCGAGGAAGCGGCCGAGCGGCTGCAGGTTGAAGCGTTTGACGGCGGACTCGCTCGCCAGGATCACCGCAGCGGCGCCATCCGACATCTGCGAGCTGTTGCCCGCGGTCACTGAACCCTTCGCGGCAAAGACAGGCCGCAGGCGGGCGAGGCCCTCGGGCGAGGTGTCGCGGCGCGGTCCTTCGTCGGCGGAAACCTCGCGCGTCCTGACCGCAACCTCGCCGGCGGCGAGGTCCGGTGAGCGCTCGACCACCGGCATCGTGGCGATCTCGTCCCTGAACTCGCCGCTGTCCGTCGCATGGATCGCGCGGCGATGGCTCTCCGCCGCGAACAGATCCTGCTCCTCGCGGCTCACCTTCCACTGCGTCGCGACTCGTTCGGCCGTGATGCCCATGCCGTAGCCGATCGCGATGTTCTCGTCCTTCTCGAAGATCGCGGGCGAAAACGAAGGCTTGTTGCCGCCCATCGGCACCATGCTCATGCTTTCGGTGCCGGCCGCCACCATCACGTCCGCCTCGCCGAGGCGAATGCGGTCCGCGGCCAGCGCCACCGCCTGCACGCCGGAGGAACAGAAGCGGTTGATCGTCATGCCGGCAACGTGGTTCGGCATGCCGGCCAGCAGCAGCCCGATGCGCGCGACGTTCATACCCTGCTCCGCCTCGGGCATCGCGCAGCCGACGATCACGTCATCGACCTCGCCCATCGCCAGCCCGGGCGCACGCTGGAAAGCGCTCTGCAGGGCGAACGCCAGCATGTCGTCCGGGCGCATGTTCTTCAGCATGCCGCGCGGCGCCTTGCCGACCGGCGTGCGCACGGCGGCGACGATGTAGGCGTCCTGTGTCTGTTTGCTCATGTGCTGTGCTCCTTGAGCAGGATTCGGGATTCAGGATCCGGGATTCAAGATCACAAGACCGTTTTGCGCTGAATCCTGAATCCCGAATCCTGCTCCCTAGTTCCTCAACGGCTTGCCGGTCTTGAGCATGGTCTCGATCCGGGCCTGCGTCTTCTCGGTCGCCAGCAGTTCCATGAAATGCCGGCGCTCGAGATCCAGCAGCCATTTTTCGTCCACCAGGCTGCCCGCTTCCACCTCTCCGCCGCACATGACTTCGGCCACCTTGCAGCCGATCAGGTAGTCGTGCTCGGAGATGAAGCCGCCGGCCAGCATGTTGCTCATGTACGCCTTCAGCGTGGCGATGACGGAACGGCCGGCCACCGGAATCGCGCGCGACTTCAGCGGCGGCCGGTAGCCGGCCTCGGCCAGCGCGCGGGCCTCCTGCCTGGCGATATGCAGCAGTTCGAAGCGGTTCATGACGATGCGGTCGGTGGCGCGGAGATAGCCGAGGTCGCGCGCGTGCTCGGCGCTCTTGCCGACCTGGGCGGTCGCCACCGCCTCGAAGGACCGGCGGATGAAGGGAAAGACGTCGCCGCCCTTCGCGTCTTCCGCCGCGCGACGGGCGAATTCCTTGCAACCCCCGCCCGCGGGGATCAGCCCCACACCGGCTTCGACCAGCCCAATGTAGGACTCCAGTGTCGCCACCGCACGGTCGCAGTGCATGATGAACTCGCAGCCCCCGCCCAGCGCAAGTCCGTCCACCGCGGCAACCGTCGGCACCATCGAATAGCGCAATTCGCCGGTCGTGTGCTGGAACTGCGCGACCAGCCGTTCGACCTCGGCCAGTTTGCCGGCCATCAACTGGTCGGCCACGTTCAGCTTGCGGGCCGCCTGCAGCACCACGGCCTCGGCCGCCCGCCGGAACTTCTTGAACAACTGGCTGGCAGCCGACGGCGGCTCACGCCGCTCCCCGCCGCCCGCGGTCGTCTTCTTGAGGTTCGCGCCGACCG
Organism: Burkholderiales bacterium; assembly: GCA_050741255.1. Taxonomy (GTDB): domain Bacteria; phylum Pseudomonadota; class Gammaproteobacteria; order Burkholderiales; family SG8-41; genus CAZXNF01. The sequence continues at coordinate 80,300 of JBOIEQ010000001.1, forward strand.
AAAACGGCGGTTCGGTCTGCCAGAGTACGAGCGCGGAGAATCCCGACTCCGCGCGATCGATGGCTTCCAGCACCCCATCCAGCACGTCGTCGCCGATCGCGTGCATCTTGCTTTTGAAGCTGAGGATCGCGATATCGTCCCCGGTCGTCCACATCCGCACCGCATCGGTTTCGAACACCGCCGTGCCGTAGGTGACCTGTTCGCCGCGCAAACGGTCGGGAAACAACTGGCGTCGGTAGACCGGCAGTGTCGAACGCGGGACGTCGCGTTGGGCGCCCGGTGAATACGAGCCCTGCGGCCCATGCACGCCCGTGCGGCCGTCCGTGACCCACGCGGGCAGGGGCACGTTCGCCATCGTCTTGCCGGCCGCGATGTCCTCGGCGATCCAGCCCGCCACCTGCTGCCAGCCCGCGGCCTGCCAGATCTCGAACGGGCCCTCGTTCCAGCCGAAGCCCCAGCGGATCGCGAAATCGAGATCACGCGCGTTGTCGGCGATGTCGGCGAGATGCACCGCGCAGTAATGGAACGCGTCGCGGAAGATGGACCACAGGAACACCGCCTGCGGATGCGTGGACGCGTGCAGCGCGGCGAAACGCGCCGCCCAGTCCTTGTTCTTCAGGATCTCCGCGATCGCGTCGTCGGCCTTGCCTGCGGAGACGCGGTACTGGCCGGTGGTCGTGTCGAGCACCTGGATGTCGCGGCCGACCTTCTGGTACACACCGCGCTTGGACTTCTGCCCGAGCGCACCCTGTTCGATGAGCGTCTTCAGCCAGGCGGGGGTCGCGTAGAACCGGTACCAGGGATCGTCCGGCAGCGTGTCCGCCATGGTCTTCACCACGTGGGCGAAGGTATCGAGGCCGACAACATCGGCGGTACGGAAGGTGGCGCTTTTCGGCCGGCCGATCGAGGGTCCCGTCAGCGCATCGACCTCGTCGAAGCCGAGTTTCAGGCCTTCGGCGTGATAAATCGTCGCCAGCATGGAAAACACGCCGACGCGGTTGGCGATGAAGTTGGGCGTGTCCTTGGCGCGGATCACGCCCTTGCCGAGCGTCGTGACGAGGAAACGCTCGAGGTGGTCGAGCATGGCCGCGTCGCTCGTACGCGCCGGGATCAGCTCGACGAGGTGCATGTAACGCGGCGGGTTGAAGAAATGCACGCCGCAGAAACGCGGCCGTACCGCCTCGGGCATTGCTTCGGCCAGGCGGTTGATGGACAGGCCAGAGGTGTTGCTCGCGAAGATCGTGTGCTCGCCCAGATGCGGCGCGACCTTCTTGTAGAGGTCCGCCTTCCAGTCCATGCGCTCGGAGATCGCCTCGATCACGAGATCGCACTCTTTCAGGCGGGGCAGGTGCTGCTCGTAGTTCGCGGCCTCTATGAAGTTCACGCGGCGGGCCGAGGCGAGCGGGCTGGGCTCGAGTTTCTTCAGCCCTTCGATCCCCTTGTTCGCGATGCCGTTGGGGTCACCCTCCTTCGCCGGCAGGTCGAACAGGATGGGTTCGACGTCCGCGTTGGCCAGATGGGCCGCAATCTGTGCGCCCATCACGCCGGCGCCGAGGACGGCGACGCGGCGGACGTGAAACGCAGGGGACGATGACGATGCGGCGGGCATGCGGATTCTCCGGCGAGGGCGGAAATGTTAGCACGCACGCGGAGCGTGCCCGGCGGACGGAAAAACGGCCGCAGCACTGCGCTGCGGCCGTCGGCGTGGTCCTGCCGTCGCGACTAGAAGCGGTAGGTGACCTGTCCGCCGAGGATGTTCACGTAGGACTTGTAGCTGCCGACCACGTTGCCACCGCCGGTGGCGAGCTGCAGGTTGTTGATGTTGCCGTCGCTGACGAACAGGTGCGCGTAGCCGACGTCAAAGGTGAGATCCTTCGACGGCCGGTACTTCGCGCCCACCGACAGCCACGTGCGGTTGTTGTCCGGCAGGAAGGTGGTGCGCGTCGCGTCGGTGACCGGGCTCTTGTCGTAGGCCACGCCGGCTTTCAGCATCCATGCCTGGTTCAGGTCGTAGTTCAGGCCGAGGCCCGCGCGGTAGGTGTTGCGGAACAGCAGGTTGAAGGTGGACACCGCGCCGCCGGGCGGCGTGGCCAGCACGGGAGTCTGCGCGATCAGTTGCGGCGACTGCACGACATCCCATTTCGTGTAGGTGTAATCGGCCAGCAACTGCACGTCGCCGAAGCGCTGCGAGCCGCTCAGGCTCCAGGTATCGGGCACCTTGATGGAGAGTGCGACGTCGCCGACGGGGTTCAATGGCGAGTTGCTCGAGAACTGGCCATCCATGTTGTACTTGATCGTCGAGCGGTACGACAGGCCGATGCGCGTGTTCACCGCGGGCATCAGCATCGCACCGACATTCCAGCCCCACCCCGTGTCGCTGACCTGGATGTTGGCGTAGCGTTCGACGCCGCCGATCGGGATCGAGCGATTGATCGTGATCGAGCCCTGCTGGATGCTGAAGCCGCCGCCGAGGGACAGCCAGTCCGTGACCTTCCAGGCCAGGCTGGGATTGATGTCGATCGTCTTCACCTCCGAGTGCTGCGACTGGAAGCGGCCGATGAAGCTGGCGTCGTACTCCGTCTTCAGCCCGAACGGCACCGACACCCCCACACCCGCCCACAGCGAATCGGTGAGTTGCCAAGACACGTAGGCGTTGGGAATGCCCGAAACGCCGCCCGCGTCGCCGCCGTTGTCGCCGCCCGCGGGCGCGAAGGCGCCCAGGCCGTTGCGGGAGGCCCCGCTGTTGGTGAACTTCGCGGACGGCTGCACGAACTCGAGAGAACCGCTGACCTGGCGTCCGGGCAGCAGGGTCATGCCGGCCGGATTGAAGAAGATGGTGCTGGCGTTCTCCGCCGCCGCGCCCTGGCCGGAGTAGGCGTTGCCCAGACCGCTGGCGTTCTGCTCGATCAGGGCGAAACCCGAAGCCTGCGCCCCGCCCGCGACAAGCATGGAGGTCATGGCACCCGCGACGGCGATACATGAAATCTTCATGCGAAACATGAGGTTGTCCCCTTTGGTTTCCTGGTCCGTGTTGTCATGAGTCGATGTCGTCGCTGAGGGGCGATGCCGACCGAGGAATCCCGCACATTCTTACCCTGCGCTCGCGTGTTTACAACACCCCGCCATCCGGTTGTTGTGCCGCTGCAACAGCCCGCGGCCGGCGATTGGCATCCACGGCAACGTAAGTCAGCACCGCCTCGGTGACTTTCTGGCTCTGCTCGCTCGAACGGTCGCGCTGGGCGTAGACCTCGACTCTGACCGTGATGGAAGTGCGGCCGATGCGCACGATGTCGGCGTACAGGCTCACCAGGTCGCCGACCAGCACCGGCTGCTTGAAGTGAAACGAGTTCACCGCCACCGTCGCCACCCGCCCGCGGGCGGCGCGGATGGCCGGGATGCTGCCCGCGATGTCCACCTGAGACATCACCCAGCCGCCGAAAATATCGCCGCTGTGATTGGCGTCCGCGGGCATCGTCACCAGCCGCAGGGTGGGCTCCTTCGCCGGGAGGCGATCGTTCTGCTCCGCCCCGCTCATCCCGCGCGGCCCTCGTACATGCGGTCGAGGTCGGCGTTGAATTTCTCCATGACCTTGGCGCGCTTGAGTTTCATGGTCGGCGTCAATAGGCCGTTTTCCACCGTCCAGGGATCGAGCGTCAGCGTCGCCCGCCGCACCTGCCCGTAGCCCGGGAACTCCTTCAGTTGCGCGCCGATCCGCGCCAGCGCCAGTTGCTGGGCCGGCTTGCCGTTCAGGTTGTCGCGCGCCTCGGGGGCGAGCGCGGCCTGTTCGGCGGCCTTGCGCCAGAGATCGGCGTTAAGCACGACGATGATCGACAGGTAGGGCTTGCCCTCGCCGATCAGCATGACCTGCTCGAACAGGGTGTCGCGCACGATCGCAGCCTCCATGTCCGCCGGCGGAATCTTCTCGCCGTTCGACATGACGATGATGTCCTTGATGCGGCCGGTGATCGTGATGTGTCCCTGGGCGTCGATGCGCGCGGTGTCGCCGGTGTTGAGCCAGCCGTCCGGGCCGATCATCGCCCGGGTGGCCTCCTCGTTGCCCCAGTAGCCCAGCATCACGTTGGGGCCCCTGCACAGCAGCGCGTCCTTGTCCCCGAGCTTGACCTGCACGCCGGGAACGGCCCTGCCCACGCTCTCCGGCAGGTTGTCCGCGGGGCTGTTGGCCGCGATCACCGGGCTCGTCTCGGTCAGTCCGTAGCCCTGCAGCACGGCGAGCCCGAGCCCGATGAACACGCGCGCGATCTCCGGCGACAGCGCGGCGCCGCCGGAGATCGCCACCTTCATGCGGCCGCCCAGCCGGGCGAGAATTTTTTTCGCCACCAGCGCGTTCAGCACCGGCCACAGCAGGAAGGACGGCTTCCACGACCCACGCCCCTGCGCGTGCTCGAAGCGGGCGTAGCCCACTTCGACCGCCAGTTCGAAGAGCTTTTTGCGCAGCGGCGGCCCGTCCGCGAGCTTCGAGCGGATCGCGTTGTTGACCCGCTCGTAGATGCGCGGCACCGAAATCAGCATGGTCGGCCGCTGCGTCTGCAGGTCTTCGCCGAGTTGCGTCACCGAACGGGCGAACGCCACCGGCGCGCCGCACATCATGGTCAGGTAGTAGCCGGCCGTGCGTTCCAGCGTGTGCGACAGCGGCAGGAAGGACAGGAACAGGTCTTCCGCCGTGGGTGCCAGCACGGTCGAGCTCGCGGCGGCATTGGACAGGATGTTGTGGTGCGAGAGCATCACGCCCTTGGGCCGGCCCGTCGTGCCCGAGGTGTACACGATGGAGGCCAGCGCCTGCGGGTCGCGCGGCAGATGCCGCGTCGCCCCGCCGTCAGCGGGCAGCCAGTCGGCGGCGGCCACCAGCCGGGGCTCCGCAGGGTCGGCCACCGGCTTGACGGTCACGATCCGCATCAGCGTCTTCAGGTCACCGATGCAGGGCTTGAGTGCCTTCCATTGCTCGGCGGTCTCGATCAGCAGCACCTTGCAGCCCGCGTTGCCCATGATATAGGCCGCGTTGTCCGGCCGGTCCTGGGTGTAGAGCGGCACGCCGACCAGTCCAAGCCCCAGCGCCGCCTGGTCAAAGATCACCCATTCCGGCGAGTTGCGCAGCATGATGCCCACGCGGTCGCCGGGGGCGAGATTTTCTTTCTCCAGCGCCGCCTGCCAGCGTGCGACCTGGCGGTCGATCTGCGCCCAGGTGTAGTCGCGCCAGTTGCCGTGCTCCGCGTTGAAATCGCGGTAGGCCATCGCGTCCGGCGTGCGCGTGACGCGCGCCGCGAACAGTCCGTCGAGCGTGACGGCTTCTTCCAGGGTCACCACATGGGCTCTGAGCGTCATGACGCCTCCTCGGGCAGGGTCAATTATTCTAGGAACAAGTCAGGATACAGCGGAATGCCGGGGGTCACGGCGTAGCGCTCGAAATCGGTCACGCCCGCCGCGCGCAGGACGTCCTCGTCGATATGGAAATTGCCGCTCGCGCCGGGGGCGCGGCTGTCGCGGCAGAGGACGGCGTGCGCCGCATCCGCCATGATCGCGGGCTTGCGGCTGGCGCGCAGGATCGCGGGCGGGAAATTGACCTCGATCGCCGCGGTCGCGATGGTGGTCTTCGGCCACAGCGAATTGACCGCGATGCCGTCGTCCGCGAACTCCGCCGCCATGCCCAGCGTGCACAGGCTCATGCCGTACTTCGAGATCGTATAGGCGGTGTGGTGCTTGAACCACTTCGGGGCGAGCGACAACGGCGGCCCCAGATTGAGGATATGGGCGTTGGCCGCGCGCTTCAGGTGCGGCACGCAGGCCCGGCTCATGAGGAAGGTCGCGCGCGTGTTGACGCCCAGCATCAGGTCGAAGCGCTTGGCCGGCGTATCCAGCGTGCCGGTGAGCGCAATCGCGCTGGCGTTGTTCACCAGGATGTCGATGCCGCCGAAGGCCCCGACGGCCTGCGCGACCGCGGCGTCGATCGCCTGGTCGTCGCGCACGTCGAGCTGGATCGCCATCGCCCGCCCGCCGGCCTGCTCCACTTCCGCCGCCACCGTGTGGATGGTGCCCGCGAGCTTCGCATGCGGCTCCGCAGTCTTGGCGGCGAGCACGAGGTTGGCGCCGTCGCGCGCGCAGCGCAGCGCGATCTCGCGGCCGATGCCGCGGCTCGCGCCGGTGATGAAGATGGTCTTGCCGTTCAGGCTGCTCACGCCGGTTTCCTTCTCACCGCCGAACCGCAGAGGACGGCAGAAAATTCACGCATTGAACCACAGAGGCACAGAGACACGGAGAACTGCAATCAAGGTTTTCCTCCGTGCCTCTGTGCCTCTGTGGTTCCGTTCAGTTGCCTTTGAACTTCGGCGCACGCTTTTCCACAAACGCCGTCACGCCTTCCGCCAGGTCCGCCGTCCGCGCGCAGCGCGCGAAGGCTTCCACTTCGGCCTGCAGTTGCGCCGCGAGATCACGGTCGTGGCTCGCGTTGACGAGCGCCTTGGTTTCCGCGAAGGCGCGCGTCGGGCCCGCCGCCAGCCGCGCGGCGAATTCCGCCGTGCGTACTGCCAGTTCCGCGTCGGGCACCACGCGATTCACGAGGCCGAGCCGTTGCGCGGTTTCCGCATCGAACGGCTCGGACAGCAGCATCAGTTCCAGCGCGCGGCGGGTGCCGAGGATGCGCGGCAGGAAGTACGTGCTGCCGCCGTCCGGGCTGGTCGCAATCCGGCTGTAGGCCATCGTGAGGGTCGTGCCGGCCGCGGCAATGGCGAGGTCGGCGGCCGCGAGGAGGCTCATGCCCGCCCCGGCCACGGCGCCGTGCACGCTCGCCAGTACCGGCTTGGCGGCCTGCCGCAGCGCGGTGATGGCCGCGTGCAGTTCGTGCGCGAGTTCGGAAATCATCCCGGGCAGCACGGCGAGATGGGCATGGAACAGCGCCACGTCCCCGCCGGCGAGAAAGGCCTTGCCCGCGCCGCGCAGCACGATGACGCGCGCGGCGGCATCCCCGGCCGCGTCCTCGCACGCGCGCCTCAGGGCCACGATCATTTCGCCGTCCATGGCATTGAGGACGGCGGGACGGTTCAGGGTGATCGTCGCGACGGGACCGTCGCGGCTGAGCAGCACGCGGTCGGACATGGCGTTCAGGCGATCTTGCGCAGTGCCTCGAAGCTCACCGGCTGCGTGGTCTGCGTGAGTTCGGTGCGGCCGAGGTCCTGCGGGAAATCGTCCACCATGATGACGCGGCGGCGCAGCGCCCGCGCCCGTTCAAGTAGCGCAAACTCCGCATCACTCAGCACCCCCTGCTCGTGCGCACGCTCGGCCGCGAGTTCGCCGAAGGCCGTCTGCACGCGGCCGTCGCGCGTGGCGGCGCGCAGCTTGGCTTCCACCGGTTCCGCGGCGATGACCGCGCGCAGAGCAGCCTCCAGCGTCGCGATGGGGTCGTTCTCATCGGGCGAGATGTAGACGCCCTTCGTCAGCCGGTCGCGCGCGGCCGAGGGCTCCATCAGCAGGCCGACGACCTGGCTGCCCAGCCGATCCGTCGGCAGCCGGTACTCGCGGCCCCACGGGAAGATCGCCAGCCGCAGCAGGCCGGCGAGCGGGCGGCTGGGGAAATTCTCGAACAGGCCGTAGAACGCGTCCTGGATGCGGACCAGCGTGTCCTCCAGCGCCCACTGCAGGAAAGGTTCGTCCGCCCGCGGGCGACCGTCGTCCTCAAAACGCTTCAAGGCCGCGGAACCGAGATACAGCAGGGACAGGATGTCGCCCAGGCGCGCCGACAGCCGCTCGCGGCGCTTCAACGCCCCGCCCAGCACGAACATGGACAGATCGGCCGCCAGCGCGAAGGCGCTCGACAGCCTCGTGAACTGCCGGTAGTAGCGGCGCGTGCGGCCGTCGCCGGGCACGTTGAGGACGCACGTGCCGCGCGTCAATCCCATCCACAGCGCGCGCGCGAAGTTGGAAATGCCGAACGCCACGTGGCCGCAAAACGCGCGATCGAAGTCCGCGACCGCACGCCCGCGGTCGGCTTCCTGCGTGGCGGCGATCTCCTTCAGCACCCACGGGTGGCCGCGAATCGCACCCTGGCCGAAGATGATCATCGAGCGCGTGAGGATGTTCGCCCCTTCCACCGTGATCGCGATCGGCGTCTGCTGGTAGGCGCGCGCGAGGTAGTTGTTGGGGCCCATGCAGATGCCCTTGCCGCCGTGCACGTCCATCGCGTCGTTGATGACGGCGCGCCCGCGTTCGGTCAGGTGGTACTTCACGATCGCGGAGATCACCGAGGGCTTCTCGCCGAGGTCCACCGCGCCGGCGGTCATCACGCGCGCGGCGTCGATCAGGTAGGTATTGCCGCCGATGCGCGCCATCGCTTCTTCCACGCCCTCGAAGCGGCCCACGGAGAGCTTGAACTGCGTGCGCACGCGGCCGTAAGCACCGGTGGTGAGCGCGGCCATCTTGGAAATGCCCACGCCGTTGGCCGGCAGCGAAATCGAGCGCCCCGCCGCGAGGCAGTTCATCAGCATCTTCCAGCCCTGCCCGGCGTACCCGGCGCCGCCGATCACGTAGTCCATGGGGATGAACACGTCGCGGCCCCAGTTAGGACCGTTCTGGAAAACCGCGTTCAGCGGGAGGTGCCGGCGGCCGATGTGCACGCCCGGGGTTTTGGTCGGAATCACCGCGAGCGTGATGCCGATGTCTTTCTTGTCGCCGAGGATATGGTCCGGGTCGTACAACCGGAACGCGAGGCCGAGCAGCGTCGCGATGGGGCCCAGCGTGATGTAGCGCTTCTCCCACGTGAGCCGGATGCCCAGCACGTCCGGCTTGCCCTCCCATTCACCCTTGCACACGATGCCGAAGTCGGGAATGCCGCCCGCATCCGAGCCGGCTTCGGGGCTCGTCAGCGCGAAACACGGCATCTCCAGGCCCTGGGCGAGCCGCGGCAAATAGTACTCTTTTTGCGCGGTGGTGCCGTAGTGCAGGAACAGTTCGCCGGGCCCGAGCGAGTTGGGCACCATCACCGACACCGCCGCGGTGCCGCTGCGCGTGGTGAGCTTCATCACCACTTCCGAGTGCGCGAGCGCGGAGAAACCCTTGCCGCCGTACTGCTTCGGGATGATCATCCCGAGGAAACCCTGGTCCTTGATGAACTGCCAGACGTTCGGCGGCAGGTCGTAGGCCTCGTGCGTGATCTGCCAGTCGTCGATCATCCGGCACAGGGTCTCGACCGGACCGTCGAGGAAGGCCTGCTCTTCCGTGGTCAGCGTGGGTTTCGGATACGCGAGGAGCTTGCGCCAGTCGGGCCGGCCGGAGAACAGATCGCCGTCCCACCACACGGTGCCGGCGTCGAGCGCCTCCTGCTCGGTCTGCGAGACCTGCGGCAGGATGCGGCGGAACACCGCCAGCAGCGGGGCGGCCACCAGCATCCGGCGCAGCGGTGTCGGATTGGCGATCAACGCGAAGACCACCACCGCGATACCGCCGGCAACCGTGGCGGCGCCGCTCAGCGGGTACGCCCAGCCGGCGATGGCCAGCGCCGCCGCCAGCGCCAGCGTCCACACCCAGGCACGGGCGCGGTGGTACGCCAGCGTCCAGACGACCGCCACACCGAGCGTCACCGCAATGCAGACGGACATGGAAGGCTCCTCGGGCGCCGCGCCGGACGGCGCGGGGAAAAATTATACGACGCGTCAGCGCGGACTTAGCGGCACGGGCTTCTCGCCGGTGTGCAGCGCGCGCGCCGCGAGCAGCACCGCCTTGACCTGCTCGTCGGGATCGCCGAACCAGCGCAGCCGCTCCGCGCCTTTGGCTGCACCCGCGTCTTTCCGGTAGTGCAGCGCCCATTTCTTCCGGTAGGCGGTTTCCATCACGAACACGTATTGATGGGTGGTGCAGGATTCCGGGCGACAGGTGTAGACCGTCACGTAGTTGCCCTTGGGGGTGGACAGAAAGCGCCCCTGGCCCGGCCCGGACAATTGCTGCAGCCAGACGGCCTTGGGCAGCACCTTGACGACGCTGCGATGGAAGGGCGCGATCTCCGGCAAGCGCAGGAAGGTGCCGGCGGGCACTTCGTAACGGACGAACTCGCCGGGGAAGCCCTTGAACTCGGGACAGATGTCGAACTGCTGCCCGCCCAGCGTGCAGGCCAGATTCTTGTTGGGCAGCACCGACACTAGTTCGCTGAACGCGGCGGCCTGCAGGCCACGGGTCGTCATGAGCGAGAGCACGCCCAGTGTCAGCACCAGCAGGGTATGGGCGGTAGCGGTCATCCCTGATCCTTTATACCTGCCCGGCTTCCAGCGCAAGCGTGCTCGCAGCACCCGTGGTCACGGTCCGCGCGAGTCCGCCTGCCGCCGGCAGCAGGTGCTCCGCGTAAAAACGCGCCGTGGCGAGCTTCGCCCGGTAAAAATCCGCGTCACCGTGCCCGCCCGCCAGGCGTTCGCGGGCGATCAGCGCCGCCCGGGCCATCTGCCAGCCCCCGGCCACCGTGCCCCACAACTTCAGGAACGGCACCGAGCCGGCGGCGACCGCGTTCGGATCCTGCGGTGCGGTGGCAACGACGTAGTCCGTCGCCGCCGCGAGCGCCTCGACCGCGGGCGCCAGCGCCGCGCGGATCGCCGCCAGTTCGGGGACGTCGTGCGCGGCCAGCGCCGTGAGCACCGCGCGCATCTCGCCGATCAGCCGCTGTGCCGCCTCGCCCTTGTCGAACGCGATCTTGCGGCCGACCAGATCGGCGGCCTGGATGCCGGTGGTGCCTTCGTAGATGGTGGTGATGCGCGCATCGCGCAGGTACTGCGCGGCGCCGGTTTCCTCGACAAAGCCCATGCCGCCGTGCACCTGCACGCCGGTGGAGGCCACCTCCACGCAGTTCTCGGTGCACCAGCCCTTCACAATGGGCGTCAGCAGGTCGATCAGCTGCTGGCTTGCCTTGCGCTCCGCCGCGTCGGGATGGCTGTGCGCGCGGTCGAGCGCGGCGGCGGCGACGTAGGCCAACGCGCGCCCGGCCTCGGTCTGCGCGCGCATCGTCATCACCATGCGCCGCACGTCGGGGTGGTGCATGATTGTCACGCGGTCGCCGCTCTTCTGGCCGATGGCGCGGCCCTGCACGCGAGTGTTGGCGTATTCACGCGCGTGCTGCGTCGCGCGCTCCGCCACCGCCACGCCTTCCAGCCCGACGCCGAGCCGCGCGTGGTTCATCATGATGAACATGTACTCGAGGCCGCGGTTCTCTTCGCCGACGAGCGTGCCGACCGCGCCCTCCCCGTCGCCGTAAGCCATCACGCAGGTCGGGCTCGCATGGATGCCGAGCTTGTGCTCGATCGACACGCAGCGCACGTCGTTGCGTTTACCCAGGCTGCCGTCGGCGTTGGGCAGGAACTTGGGCACGATGAAGAGCGAAATCCCCTTCACGCCTTCCGGCGCGTCCGGCGTGCGGGCGAGCACCAGGTGCACGATGTTCCCGGAGAGGTCCTGCTCGCCCCAGGTGATGAAGATCTTGGTGCCGTGCAGGCGATAGTGTTTGCCGTCCGGCACCGCCTTCGTGCGCACCGCGGAGAGGTCCGAGCCCGCCTGCGGTTCCGTGAGGTTCATGGTGCCCGACCATTCGCCGCTGGTGAGCTTCGGCAGGTACAGCGCTTTCTGCGCGTCGGAGCCGACCAGTTTCAGCGCTTCCACCACCCCCGAGGTCAGCATGGGCGCCAGGCAGAACGCCATGTTGGCACTGTTCCACATCTCCTCGACCGCGAGGGCGACCAGATGCGGCAGACCCTGTCCGCCGTGTTCCGGCAAGCCGGTGAGGCTATTCCAGCCGCCATCGACGAACTGGCGATAGGCATCCCGGAAACCGGCGGGCGCGGTGACCGCGCCGTCCTTCCACTGCGCGCCCTGCTGGTCGCCGCTGCGGTTCAGCGGGTCCAGCACGCCGGCGGCGAACTTGCCCGCCTCCTCCAGTACCTGGTCGACGAGATCCGGCGTGACCTCGGAGAACCGCGGCGCGGCGGTCACGCCCTCAAGCCCCACCAGTTCGTGGATCACGAAGCGCATGTCGCGCAGCGGCGGCTGGTAGGTGCTCATTTCGATTGGCTGCGGGATCTAAAAGCCGGGATTAGGGATTTGAGATTGGGGATTGGAAACCCATCGGTCGAACCGTATGCGTCGAGCGTGGCATCCCGACGTTTTCAAATCCCTAATCCCAAATCCCTAATCCCTCCTTGGTCCCTAATCCCCAATCTCGAATCGCTTACTCACAGCGCAGCTGTGAGCTCCGGCACCGCCTTGAACAGGTCTTCCACCAGCCAGTAGTTGGCCACCGAGAAGATCGGCGCTTCGGCGTCCTTGTTGATGGCGACGATGACCTTGCTGTCCTTCATGCCGGCGAGATGCTGGATCGCGCCGGAAATGCCGACCGCGATGTATAACTCCGGGGCGACGATCTTGCCGGTCTGCCCAACCTGATAGTCATTGGGCACGAAGCCGGAGTCCACGGCCGCGCGCGAGGCGCCCACCGCGGCGCCCAGCTTGTCGGCCAGCGCTTCGAGGATCTTGAAGTTCTCGCCGTTGCCCATGCCGCGGCCGCCGGAGACGATGATGCGCGCCGCGGTCAGTTCGGGCCGCGCCGATTTGGTCAGTTCGTTGCCGACGAATTCCGAGAGACCGGAATCCGGCACCGCCGCGAGCGCCTCGATCGGCGCAGAGCCGTCCTCGGCTGTGGCGTCAAAGGCAGAGATGCGCACGGTGACAACCTTGATGCGGTCTTTCGACTGCACGGTGGCCAGCGCGTTGCCGGCGTAGATCGGGCGGATGAACGTGTCCGCCGATTCCACGCCGCTGATGTCCGACAGTTGCGCGACGTCGAGCTTCGCGGCCACGCGCGGCATGAAGTTCTTGCCGAAGCCGGTGGCGGGCGCGAGGATGTGGCTGTACTGGTCCGCGACCGACAGCACCAGCGCCGCCATATTCTCCGCCAGCCAGGCCGCGTACTGGGGCGCGTCGGCGACCAGCACTTTCTTGATGCCGGCAAGCTTGGCGGCCGCCTGTCCGGCTTCCGCGCATTGATGCCCGGCCACCAGCACCGTGACGTCCCCGCCGATCTTCAGGGCCGCGGTCAGGGTATTCGCCGTGCCGGGCTTGAGTTGTTTGCCGTCGTGTTCGGCTACCAGCAGCGTTGCCATCTCAGATCACCCTCGCTTCGGTCTTCAGTTTCGCCACCAGTTCGGCCACGTCGGCCACCTTGACGCCCGCGCTGCGCTTGGCCGGCTCGGCCACTTTGAGCGTGCTGAGGCGCGGCGCCACGTCCACGCCGAGCGCGTCGGGCTTCACGTTTTCCAGCGGCTTCTTCTTGGCCTTCATGATGTTGGGCAGCGTGACGTAGCGCGGTTCGTTCAGGCGCAGGTCGGTGGTCGCCACCGCCGGCAGCTTCAACTTCAGTTTTTCAAGCCCGCCGTCGATCTCGCGCGTGACGTCGAGGCTGTCGCCGTTCACCGCGATCGCGGACACGAAGGCGGCCTGCGGCCAGTCGAGCAGCGCGGCCAGCATCTGGCCGGACTGGTTGGAATCGTCGTCGATCGCCTGCTTGCCCATGATGACGAGCTTCGGCTGCTCCTTGTCGACCAGGGCCTTCATCACCTTGGCGACCGCCAGCGGCTGCACTTCCACATCCGTCTCGACCAGGATGCCGCGGTCGGCGCCCATGGCGAGCGCCGTGCGCAGCGTTTCCTGGCATTGCGGCGCGCCGATGGAGACGACGACGATCTCGGTGACCACGCCCGCCTCCTTCATGCGGATCGCCTGCTCGACCGCGATCTCGCAGAACGGATTCATGGTCATCTTGACGTTGGCGGTGTCCACGCCGCTGCCATCTGATTTGACGCGGACCTTGACGTAGGGGTCCACCACGCGTTTGACGGTGACGAGTACTTTCATGCTGGAAGGTGACGGATTCTCGAAAATGGTACTGGGATGCCGTGCGCCGGACGGCGCGCGGGAGAATCCGATTTTAGCGCAAGCGCGCCAAAGTCTCAGCCGCGGCGGAACAAGGCCTGGATTTCGCCCACGATGCCGCGCCGGAACGCCAGCACGCACACCACGAAAATGACGCCCATGATGACCTGCACCCACGAGCCCACCTTGTCCGCGAGCTGGTTCTGCAGACCGATGATCACGAAGGCGCCGACCACCGGCCCGAACACCGTGCCCAGGCCGCCCAGCAGCGTCATCAGCACGACCTCCCCGGACATGTGCCAATGCGCGTCGGTCAGCGAGGCCAGCTGGAACACGATGGTCTTGGTCGCCCCGGCCAGTCCCGCGAGGCCGGCCGAGAGTACGAACGCCAGCAGCTTGTAGCGGTCCACGTCGTAGCCGAGCGAAATCGCCCGGGGCTCGTTTTCCCGGATCGACTTCAGCACCTGCCCGAATGGCGAGTGGATCACACGGTAGATCAGGAAAAAGCCCGCGAGGAAGATCGCGAACACCATGTAGTAGAGGTTGGTGTTGTCCGCCAGGTCGATGACGCCGAACAGCATGCCGCGCGGCACGCCTTGCAGTCCGTCCTCGCCGCCGGTGAACTTCAGCTGCACCCAGACGAAGTACAGCATCTGGGCGAGCGCCAGTGTGATCATCGCGAAATAGATGCCCTGCCGGCGGATCGCAAGGCTGCCGAACAGGTAGCCCAGCGCGGCGGCAAAGGCCGTGCCGGAGAGTATGCCCAGTTCCGGCGGGAAGCCCAGTTCCTTGACCACATACCCGGTGATGTAACCGGCAGCGCCGAGGAAAGCCGCGTGGCCAAAGGACAGCAGGCCCGTATAGCCGAGCAGCAGGTTGAAGGCGCACGCGAAGAGCGCGAAGCACCAGCACTTCATCAGGAACGTGGGGTAGATGCCGAGCAGCGGCGCCGCCAGCCCCGCCACGATCAGCGCGATGAAGCCGGCCCGTGTTGCGTTCATCGCGCTCATTTCTCGCGCCCGAACAGGCCGGCCGGCCGCACCAGCAGCACGATCACCATGATCACGAAAATCACCACCGCCGAGCCCTCGGGATAGAACGCCTTGGTGAGTCCCTCGACCAGGCCCAGCGCGAGGCCGGTCACGATGGAGCCCAGGATGGAGCCCATGCCGCCGATCACCACCACGGCGAACACCACGATGATCAGGTTGGCGCCCATCAGCGGGCTCACGGTGAAGATCGGTGCCGCCAGCACGCCCGCGAAGGCCGCCAGCGCGACGCCGAAGCCGTAGGTCAGCGTGATCATCAGCGGCACGTTGATGCCGAAGGCCTGCACCAGCTTGGGATTCTCGGTGCCCGCGCGCAGGTAGGCGCCCAGCCTGGTGCGTTCGATCACGTACCAGGTCGCGAAGCACACCGTCAGCGAGGCGACGACCACCCACGCCCGGTACTTGGGCAGGAACATGAAACCGAGGTTGATCGCGCCCTGCAGTTGTTCCGGGATCTCGTAGGGCTGGCCCGACACGCCGTAGAAGTAGCGGAACAGGCCCTCGAAGATCAGCGCCAGGCCGAAGGTCAGCAGCAGCCCGTACAGGTGGTCGAGCTTGTAGAGCCGGGACAGCATGGTGCGCTCGATCACCATGCCCAGCGCCCCGACCAGGAGGGGGGCCACGAACAGCACCACCCAGTAACCGATGCGGAACTGCGGGTCGCCGACCCACTGGCCGACCTGGGTCAGCCCCAGCCACGCGATGAAGGCGCCGATCATGTACTGCGCGCCGTGCGAGAAATTGATGATGTTGAGCATGCCGAAAATCACGGCGAGCCCCAGCGACAGGACCGCGTAAAACGAGCCGTTGATCAGGCCGACCAGCAACTGGCCGTACAGCGCCTGGGGGGTGATGCCGAGGAGTTCAAACATGATCGGAGAGGAGGGAGGGGTAAGGAGTGAGGAGAAAAACCGGCGATGACATCCCCGTCTCGATAAAAGCGCGAGACACCGTTCCCCTCACCCCTCTCCCCTGACTCCTCACTTTTTAAGCAGCGGACAGTCGCTTTTCGCCGCCGGGATCACGGCGTCGTTCGCGGCGATCGTCGCCTTGACGGTGTAGTAGTCCCACGCATTCTTCGATTCCTCGGGCTTCTTCACCTGGAGCAGGTAGAAGTCATGCACGAGGCGGCCGTCGTCGCGGATCTTCGCGTTCTTGGCGAAGAAGTCGTTGACCGGCGTTTCCTTCATCTTCTTCATGACGGCTGCGGCGTCGTCCGTTCCCGCCGCCTTGACCGCCTTCAGGTAATGCAGGGTGGACGAATACTGGCCCGCCTGCACCATCGTCGGCATGCGCTTGTGCTTCTCGATGAAGCGCTTCGACCAGGCGCGGGTCTCGTCGTTGGTGTCCCAGTAGAAGGCCTCCGTCACGTACATGCCCTGCGTGACCTTGAGGCCCAGGCTGTGGATGTCGGTGATGAACACCAGCAATCCGGCCAGCGCCTGCTTGGGCGTAATGCCGAATTCGGCCGCCTGCTTGATCGAGTTCTGGGTGTCGGTACCCGCATTGGCCAGCCCGATCACCTTGGCGCCGGAAGACTGCGCCTTCAGCAGGAAGGAGGAAAAATCCGTGCCCGGGAACGGATGCCGCACCTGGCCCAGCACCTTGCCGCCGTTCGCCGTCACCACCCCCGCCGTGTCCGACTCCAGGGAGTGGCCGAAGGCGTAGTCGGCGGTGAGGAAGAACCAGGTGTCGCCGCCCTGCTTGACGACCGCCTTGCCGGTGCCTGCCGCCAGCGCGTAAGTGTCGTAGGTGTAATGCACATTGGTGTCGGTGCAGTTCTTGCCGGTGACCAGCGTGGACGCGGCGCCGTTGACCATGGTGATGCGGTTCATCTGCTTGGCGATGGGCATCACGGCCAGCGCGGTCGAGGTCGTCACCAGGTCGTTGATCATGTCCACCTTGTCGCGCTCGAACCATTCGCGCGCCTTGTTGGAGGCCACGTCGCCCTTGTTCTGGTGGTCGGCGCTGACGAGTTCGATCGGGAAAGTCTTGCCCTTCTCCATCGCCTTGAAATCGTCGATGGCCATCTGCGCCGCGATGATGGAGCCCTGGCCGGCGAGGTCGGAGTACGCCCCGGACAGGTCGGTCAGCACGCCGATCTTGACGACGCCGTCGGACAGCTTGGGACCGCTCTGGGCATTGAGGCCCGCGGCCGTTCCGGCGAGGCAGGCCGCGCCGACCAGCGATGCGATGAGTTTTCGTTTCATGTTGTGCTCCTGTGGTTGAACGTAAAAAAATAAAAAAATGTAAACCCTGGCCTTCAGACGCCCAGCAATTCGTGCAGCCGCTGCATTTTGGACTCCAGTTCGCGCATGGCGACCGTTTCGACGATGCGGCCGTGCTCGATCACGTAGTGACGGTCGGCGAGCGGCGCGGCGAAACGGAAGTTCTGTTCCACCAGGACGATCGTGTAGCCGCGCTCCTTCAACTGGCGGATCATGCGGCCGAGGGTCTGCACGATCACCGGCGCGAGGCCTTCGCTGATTTCGTCGAGCAGCAGCAGCGTTGCGCCGGTGCGCAGGATCCGTGCGATGGCGAGCATCTGCTGCTCGCCGCCGGACAGCCGCATGCCGGGACTCGTGCGCCGCTCCCTGAGGTTCGGGAACATCGCGTAGATCTCGTCAACCGTCATGCCCCCGCTCGCCACCGGCGGCGGCAGCAGCAGGTTTTCTTCCGCGGTCAGGCTGGCGAAGATGCCGCGTTCCTCCGGGCAATAACCGATGCCGAGGTGCGCGATGTGGTGCGTCGGCAGCGCGATCGCCTCGCGGCCGTTGATCATGATCGACCCCGAGCGCCTGCCGGTCAGTCCGAGGATGGCGCGCAGCGTGGTCGTGCGGCCGGCGCCGTTGCGGCCGAGCAGCGTGACGACTTCGCCGCGGTTCACCGAAAAATCGATGCCGTGCAGGACGTGCGATTCGCCGTAGAAAGCGTGCAGGTCGGTGACCCGCAGCATTTCGGCGCCGGCGGTGGCTGCGCTGGTCATGCCGCCGCCTCCTCCGTGCCCACATACGCTTCCAGCACCTGCGGGTTTTTGGAAACGGCCGCGTAGTCACCCTCGGCCAGCACCGCCCCGCGCGCCAGCACCGTGATGGTGTCGGACAGGTCGGCCACCACGTTCAGGTTGTGCTCGACCATCAGGATGGTGCGGTTGGCCGACACCTTGCGGATCAGGTCGGCCACGCGCCCCACGTCCTCGTGCCCCATGCCCTGGGTCGGCTCGTCGAGCAGCATCAGTTCCGGATCCAGCGCGAGCGTGGTCGCGATCTCCAGCGCGCGCTTGCGGCCGTACGGCAGTTCGACCGTCACCATCTGCGCGAACTGCGCGAGGTCAACCTCGGCGAGCAGTTCCATCGCACGGTCGTTCAGCGCGTCGAGCGACTTGTCGGATTTCCAGAAATGGAAGGACGTGCCGAGCTTGCGCTGCAGGCCGATGCGCACGTTCTCCAGCACCGTGAGGTGCGGAAAAGTGGCGGAAATCTGGAAGGAGCGGATGATGCCGCGGCGCGCGATCTGCGCCGACTTCTCGCCGGTGATGTCGTGGCCGTTGAAGGTGATCGTGCCGCGCGTCGGCGTCAGAAACTTGGTCAGCAGGTTGAAGCAGGTGGTCTTGCCGGCGCCATTGGGGCCGATCAGCGCGTGGATCGTTCCGCGCTTCACCCGCAGGTTGACATCGTTGACGGCGACGAAGCCCTTGAACTCCTTGGTGAGTCCGCGCGTCTCCAGGATGACATCGTCACTCATGATTGCGTGCCGGATGTCGGGATTCGGGATTGGGGATTGGGGATTGGAAACCCCGGGCACGGGTCAGGGGTTCGAATCCCCAATCCCGAATCCCGAATCCCGGGGGTCATCATCAGGCGATCGCGGAGGCGGACTTCGCCTGCTCGCGCAGCACGAACTTCTGGATCTTGCCGGTCGAGGTCTTCGGCAGCACGCCGAACACCACGCGCCTGGGCGTCTTGAAGCCCGCGAGGCGCTCGCGGCAGAAGGCGATCACTTCCTTCTCCGTCGCGCAGGCGCCGTCCTTCAGTTCGACGAACGCGCATGGCGTCTCGCCCCATTTCGGATCGGGCTGCGCCACCACCGCCGCCGCCATCACGGCGGGATGGCGGTACAGCGCGTCCTCGACCTCCAGCGACGAGATGTTCTCGCCGCCCGAGATGATGATGTCCTTGGCGCGGTCCTTGATCTTCACGTAGCCGTCGGGATGCATCACGGCAAGGTCACCGGTGTGGAACCAGCCGCCGTCGAACGCCTCCCCGCTCGCCTTCGGGTTCTTCAGGTAACCCTTCATCGTGATGTTGCCGCGGAACATGACCTCGCCCATGGTCTCGCCGTCCCACGGCACCGCCGCCATCGTGTCCGGATTCATCACCGTCATGCCCTGCTGCAGGTGGTACCAGACGCCCTGGCGGCCGTTCAGGCGCACCTGCTCGTCGAGCGGCAGCGCGTCCCATTCGGGATGCTTCGCGCAAACCGCGGCCGGCCCGTAGGTTTCGGTCAGGCCGTAGACGTGCGTGAGGTTGAAGCCCATGTTCCGCATGCCCTCGATCGTCGCGGCCGGGGGCGCGGCGCCCGCCACCAGGCAATGCACCGTGTGCGCGATACCCTCGCGCCATTCGGGCGGCGCGCCGAGCAGGAGGTTGTGCACGATCGGCGCCCCGCAGTAATGGGTGACGCCGTGCGTGCGGATCAGATCGAAGATCACCTTCGCCTCGACCTTGCGCAGGCACACGCTGGTGCCGGCGTTGGCCGCCATGGTCCACGGGAAGCACCAGCCGTTGCAGTGGAACATCGGCAGCGTCCACAGGTAGAC
>JBOIEQ010000002.1:0-84163 GCA_050741255.1 Burkholderiales bacterium
GGGATCGACGGATGCCGGCCCGGCGCTGATCGCCGCATGGTGGCGCGGCGCTGAATGGCCAGGGAGTGAATTGATCCAGGTCTCCGTGCCGGGCGCCTATCCAGGAGGTGCGCGCAATGCCGGCATTGCACGCGCGACGGCGCCGTGGATCGCCTTCCTCGACGCCGGCGTCATTCCGGAACCGCCATGGCTGGAACAACTGTTGCTGTGCGCCGGCAATGGCCACGGCGCGCTCGGCCTGTGCACGTTTTCGGCGACGGGCGCGTTCGCGTGCGCGGTGTGCGCACTGGGCTACGGGAGCGGGGCGGCGCATCCGGTACTCCCCGCGTCGCTTTTCGCCCAGGCCGACGTGCGCGCGGCCGGGCGGTTCCGCGCGGATTTGCGCGCGGGCGAAGACCGGCTATGGCTGGCCGCCTTCACGCGCGCGGCGGGACCGTTGCCCACCTGTCCGCAAGCGCGTGCGCGCTATACGGGCTTCCCGGTGACTATGGGCCGCTTCATCCGCAAGACCTTCGTGTACGCGCGGCATGCCGCCGCCGCAGGACTGCAGCTCGGCACAACCACCGTGCTGGCCGTCATCGCGCTCGCGATCGCCGGTGCAACGGCCTGGTCGCCGCTGCTGGGCGGACTGACCTTCGCCACGTACCTCTTCGCCCGCGGCGTACTGGATCCCGCGCAGCGCAGCGGCGCCGCCGGCTGGTGGAAGCCGCAGCTTGCGGCGCTGTTGTGGGCCATCTTACTGGCACCCGTCGGTGATCTCGTGAGGCTCGTGGGTGCGCTCGCCGGTCTCGTCGCACCGCCGCCGGTCCGGGACCAGGAGCGCGCGACCGAATGAAGCGCCTTTGCTACGTCTCCACCAGCGAATTGATGATCACCGCCTTCCTCGGCGACCAGATCCGCGCGGCGTGCGCACACTACGCGGTGACGATCGTCACGCACAGCGACGATCTCCCCGCGCTGCAGGCGCGGTTTCCGGCGGCGACGCTGGAGCCACTGACCATCGAGCGCAAACCCGCGCCGTGGCGCGACCTGCGCGCCCTGTGGGTGCTGACGCGGCTGTTCCGGCATGAACGCTACGACCTCGTGCACGCCGTGTCGCCGAAAGGCGGGCTGCTGTCGATGCTCGCCGGCCTGTTCGCGCGCACCCGGGTCCGCATCTTCGTCTTCACCGGCCAGGTCTGGTTCAACCGCCACGGCTTCGCGCGCTGGTTCTTCAAGACGATCGATCGCGTGATCATCGCCTGCGCGACGCACGTGGTCGTGGACAGCCCGTCGCAGCGCGATTACATGGTGGAACAGGGCATGGCCGCGCGCGAGGCGCTGATCGTGATCGGCAAGGGGTCCATCTGCGGCATCGACTGCACGCGCTTCAAGCCCGACCCCGACGCACGGGCGGCGGCACGCGCGCGCTTCGGCGTGCCGGACGCAGCCTGCCTGCTGCTGTACCTCGGCCGGCTTGGTCCGGAGAAGGGGCTCCTCGACCTGTGCGCGGCATTCCGCGCCTTGCGTGAACGCGGCATCGATGCCTGGCTCGCCTTCGTCGGACCCGACGAAATGAATCTCGAGGCGCAGGCGCCGGAACTGCTGGGGGCCGCCCATGACCGCGTGCGCTTTCATGGCTACACCGCCGCGCCGGAACGGTTCTTCGCGGCGGCGGACGTGCTGTGCCTGCCGAGCTACCGCGAAGGCTTCGGCAACGTCGTGATCGAGGCCGCCGCCTGCGGCGTGCCCGCCGTTGCGTCGCGCATCTACGGCGTGACGGATGCCGTCGCGGACGGCGAAACCGGGCTGCTGCATCCGGCACGGGATCCGGCGGCGATCGCCGCACTGCTCGAACGGCTGATCCAGGAGCCCGCGTTGCGCCGGCGTCTGGGCGAAGCGGCGCGCGTGCGCGCCTGCAGCGATTTCAGCATGGCCGGCATCACGCAAGCCGTGCTGGACCTGTACGCCTCGGCGTTGGCGCGCCGATGAACATCGTCGCCGTCACCGGCGCGACCGGCTTCGTGGGCAGCGCCCTGTGCTCGGCGCTGGCGGGCGCCCACCGCGTGCGGCGCCTGCTGCGGGCGCCCGCATCTCCGCGCGACGGCTGCGAGGACATCGTGGTGGGCGATCTCGCCGACGCCGCGCTCGACGCCGCCTGCCAGGGCGCGGAAGCGGTCATCCACCTTGCCGCGCGCACCCACGTCATGCGCGAACACGCGGCCGACGCGGAAGCGGCGTACCGGCGCATCAATGTCGAAGGCACGCGCCGCCTGGCGGAAGCCGCGGTGCGGGCCGGCGTGCGCCGCTGCGTGTTCCTGAGCTCGATCAAGGTCAACGGCGAGGCCACGCACGGGGCGCCGTACACCGAAGCCAGCATTCCCGCGCCGGAAGATGCGTACGGCCGCAGCAAGCTCGAAGCGGAGCAGACGCTGGCCGCGGTCGCCAACACCGCCATGGACACCGTGGTCCTGCGCCCGCCGCTGCTCTACGGACCGGGCGTCAAGGGCAACCTGCTGACGCTCCTGCGCGCACTCGCGCGCGGCCTGCCGCTGCCGCTCGCCGCCATCGACAACCGCCGCAGCATGTTGGGCCTCGATAATCTCGTTTGCGCGCTCATGCTCGCGATGACGCATCCCGCCGCCGCGGGCCGCACCTTCCTCGTCGCCGACGGTGAGGACCTGTCCTCGCCGCAACTCGCGCGGCTGATCGCCGCCGGACTCGGTACCCCGGCACGTCTGCTGCCGGTGCCGGCGCCGCTGCTGATGCTCGCCGGCACGCTGACCGGCAAACGCGCAGCGGTCGCGCGGCTCACCGGTTCGCTCCAGATAGACGCAGGCGCGATCCGCAGCGCACTCAGCTGGCGGCCGCCCGTGCCGGCCGCCGAAGGGCTGGCCCGCATGGGCCGGTGGTATGATCGGGAAGTCATTCATTCCAAAGAATAAATCCGCCCAGTCGTGGCGCTGAGACCGTGAGTGCGCTGCTCCTTACTCCCGTGATCGCCGGCCTCGTGTCGGCCGCCGTGCTGGGCCTGCTGCTCGCCACGGGCGCCGCGCGCTGGCTGCTCGACCAGCCGAACGCGCGCTCGCTGCATGCGACGCCCACACCGCGCTGTGGAGGCCTCGCCGTGATCGCCGGCGTCGCCGCGGGCTGGTGGTGGAGCGCTGCGGCGCTCGATGCGCCGGTGTGGTTGAGCCTCGATACAGCCGTGTGGCTCGCGCTTGCGGCGCTCATGCTGGTGTCGCTGGTTGACGATCTGCGCGGCGCGCCCGTGCTGGTGCGCTTCCCCGTGCATCTGGCCGCGGCGGGACTCGCTGCATGGTCCCTGCTCGGCGCACAGTACCCGCTCCCGCTCGTGATCATTGCCGCGTTCGCGATCGCCTGGATGACCAATCTCTACAACTTCATGGATGGCGCGGATGGTCTGGCAGGCGGCATGGCGCTGATCGGCTTCGGTGCCTACGCGGCCGCGGCGGCGGCGGCCGGTGATCTGGGCTTCGCAGCCGCCAATGCGGCCATTGCCGCCGCCGCGGGTGGCTTCCTCGTCTACAACTTCCCGCCCGCCCGCGTGTTCCTGGGGGACGTCGGCGCCATCCCGCTCGGTTTTCTCGCGGCGACCATCGGCGTGATGGGCGCCGTGCGCGGCGACTGGCCGTGGTGGTTCGGCGTGCTCGTGTTCGCGCCCTTCATCATCGATGCCAGCATCACGCTGGCGCGCCGGCTGCTGCGGCGCGCCAGCGTGTGGCAGGCACACCGCGAGCACTATTACCAGCGCCTGGTGCGCAGCGGCTGGACGCACCGCCGCACCGCGCTCGCCGAATTCGGGTTGATGACGGCAAGCGGCGCGCTCGCCGTGCTGGCTGCCGAGACGCCTGCCCTGCAGGGATGGCTGCTCGCCGGCGCGCTCGGCGCCTACGCGGCGCTGTTGGTCTGGCTTGAGCAACGCCTGCCGCCTGCCCGGGAAGCGGCCGCATGAAGCTGCATCCCCGCATCCTCGCCGCGTTCGCGCATGACCTCGTGGCTTGCGCCATCGCCTGGTTTGCCGCGTTCGCGCTGCGCTTCAACCTTGATATTCCCCCCTACTTCGCCGACGTCGCCCTGCGCTCGCTGCCGTGGGTGGTGCTGGCCGACGGCACGGTGTTCTGGCTCTTTGGCCTTTACCGCGGCATCTGGCGCTACGCGAGCCTGCCCGACCTCAAGCGCATCCTGCTCGCCGTCGCGGTGGGCGCGGCGACCGTCGCCGGGCTGATGATGATGCTGCAGTTGGCGGTGCCGCGCTCGGTGCTGATCCTGCACCCGCTGCTGCTGGTACTGGCGATGGGCGGCAGCCGTTTCGCCTACCGCGCGTGGAAGGAGCAGCGCCTGATCGCCCCGGCGGACGCCGCGCGCGAACCGGTATTCGTGATCGGCGGCGGCGAAGCCGCGGTCACGCTGCTGAAGGACCTCGAACGCAGCCCGCAGTGGCGCGTGCGGGGCGTGTTCGATGACGATCCGGGCAAGCACGGGCGCCGGATCCAGGGCATCACGGTGCTGGGCCCGCTCGCGGCCTTGCCCGCGCGCACGACAGAGCTGGGGGTCAAGCTCGCGATCATTGCCATGCCCGAGGCCACGCACGGCGCGCGCCGGCGCGTGGTGGACGCCTGTCGCGCGGCAGGTCTGCGCGTGATGACCGTGCCGTCCTTCGACGACCTCGTCAGCGGCCGCGTCACCGTCTCGCAGATCCGCCACGTCGAACTCGACGATCTGCTCGGCCGCGATCCGGTGTCGCTCGACGCGGCGGGACTGAAGGACTGGCTCGCCGGTCGCCGCGTGCTGGTGACCGGCGCCGGCGGCTCGATCGGCTCGGAGCTGTGCCGGCAGCTCGCGCGCTTCAATCCGGCGGGGCTCGTGCTGTTCGAGGCGAACGAATACGCGCTCTACACACTGGAGCAGGAGTTCCAGAAACGCTTTCCGGCGGTGCCGCTTGCCTGCGTCATCGGAGATGTGCGCGACGCGGCGCGCGTGGACGCGGTGCTCGCCGCGGAGAAGCCCGCGGCCGTGTTCCATGCCGCCGCCTACAAGCACGTGCCGCTGATGGAGAACGACAACGCCTGGCAGGCCGTGGCAAACAACGTCGCGGGCACGCGCACCGTGGCGCGCGCCGCGATCGCCCACGGCGTGGAGAAGTTCGTGCTGGTCTCCACCGACAAGGCGGTGAATCCGGTCAACGTGATGGGCGCCACCAAGCGGCTGGCGGAACTGGTGTGCCAGGCGCTGCAACCGGAGCAGGGCACACAGTTCGTGTCGGTGCGCTTCGGCAACGTGCTCGGTTCCACCGGCAGCGTGATCCCGAAATTTCGCGAGCAGATCGCGGCGGGCGGGCCCGTGACCGTCACGCACCCCGACATCACGCGCTACTTCATGTCCATCCCGGAAGCCGCGCAACTCGTGCTGCAGGCGGGTCTGATGGGCCGCGGCGGGCAGATCTTCGTGCTCGACATGGGCGAACCGGTGAAGATCGTCGATCTCGCGCGCGATCTGATCCGCCTGTCCGGCTTTGGTGAAAACGAAATCAAAATTACGTTCTCCGGCCTGCGCCCTGGCGAAAAACTATACGAGGAACCGCTCGCCGCCGACGAGAATCTGCTGGCAACGCCGCACCCCAAGCTCTACGTCGCCCGCGCGAAAACGGAGGACGCACGCTGGTTCGCCGAGCTGGAAACCTGGCTCGACGGCGTGACGCCCACCAGCGCCGCCGACGTGCGCACCGGCCTCGCGCACCGGGTGCCGGAATACCGGCCACAGTAGCCATGGCGGGCCGTCTCGAACGCGCACGGGCCGGCGCCTACGGCGGCGCCCGCTGGGGCGCGATCGCACTGGGCATGTCGATTCCCGTTTCCATCGCGGGCGACAACATTCTCTGCGGTTTGATCCTGCTCGCCTGGCTCGCCAGCAGCCGGTTGCGCGAAGCCGGCGTGCGACTGCAGACGAACGCGCCCGCCATCGTCGGCCTCGCGCTGTGGGCCGCGCTGGCCGTGGGCCTCGCGTGGGGAGTCTGCGATCCCGGCGACGGCACGCAGATGCTGGGCAAGTACGCGGACCTGCTGCTGATCCCGGTGTTCGCCCTGCTGTTTGCCGACGCGCGCGACCGGCGGCGGGGACTCATAGCCTATCTTGCGGCCATGGGCGTGACGCTGGCGCTATCCCTCGCGCTCGCCGCCGGCATCATCCCCTCCCGCGAGTTTCGCGAGGAAATACCGTACGTGTTCAAGCTGTGGCTGACGCAGAACATCCTGATGGCGATCGGCGCCTACTTGTGCTGGCTGTTCGGTCGCGACGCGGCCACTGTCCGCGCGCGCGCCGCCTGGTGGGCGGCGGCCGCGCTCGCCGGCCTCAATGTGCTGCTGATGGTGCCCGGCCGTAGCGGCATGCTGATGCTCGGCCTGCTCGCACTGTACGCCGCCTGGACGTGGCGCGGCTGGCGCGCGCTGGGGCTGGCGATCGCGATCGGCGCCGCGGGTGCGGCCTTTGCCGCGGTTGCGCTGCCGTCGGTAGCCGGGCGCTTCGCACAGATTGCGACCGAGGCCCGCGACTGGCAACCCGGGCATCCCACCTGGACCTCAACCGGCCAGCGCCTCGAGTTCTATCGCGTGAGCCTCGGCCTGATCGCCGCTCATCCGCTCGCCGGCTCGGGCACCGGCAGTTTCGCGCTCGCTTACCGCGAGGCAGTGGCCGGCACGAACCTCGAACCCACCCGCAACCCGCATAACGAATACCTGCTGCTCGGCGTGCAACTCGGCGTGGGCGGTGTGGTGCTGCTCATCGCGCTGTGGATTGCACTGTGGACCGCTGCGGCGCGCCTGCCGCCGCTGGAACGCGATCTCGCGCGCGGGCTGGCACTCGCCTTCGCTGCCGGCTGTTTGTTCAACTCGCTGCTGCTCGACCACACCGAGGGCCTGCTGTTCGCGTGGCTGGCCGGCCTTGCCACCGGCGCGCTGCCGACACGCGGCGTCAGAGCCTCCGTATGACGCTCTCCGTGATCGTGATCGCGAAGAACGAAGCCGCGGTCATCCGCCGCTGTCTCGATTCGGTGGCGTGGGCCGATGAACGCATCGTGCTCGATTCCGGCAGCGCCGACGGCACGCCCGACCTTGCACGCGGCTGCGGCGCCCGCGTCGAAACCACGGCCGACTGGCCTGGCTACGGCCCGCAGAAGAATCGCGCGCTGGCCTTCGCCACCGGCGACTGGGTGCTCTCGCTCGACGCCGATGAATGGGTAACGCCGGAATTGCGCGCCGAGATCGAACGTGCGATGCGCGCGGAATCCTCTCCCGCCTGGCGCATGCCGCGCTCGTCGAGCTACTGCGGCCGCTTCATGCGCCACTCGGGCTGGTGGCCCGATCACGTCACGCGGCTCTTCCGCCGCGGTGCCGCGCGCTTCTCCGACGATCTGGTGCACGAGCGGCTGGTGGTCGATGGTGCAACCGGCATGCTGGCGGCACCGCTCATGCACGAAGCGATCCGCGACCTCGCGGACGCGCGGCACAAGATGGACAGCTACTCCACCGCCAGCGCCGAGATGCTGTACCAGCGCGGCGTGCGGGCGTCCACCGCCAAGGCCGTGCTGCACGGCGCGTGGACTTTCCTGCGCACCTACGTGCTGCGGGCGGGCTTTCTCGACGGGCGCGAAGGCTTATGGCTCGCGGTCACCAATGCGGGCGGCACCTACCACCGTTACGCCAAGCTCGCGCGGAAATGGCGGACGGGCACATGAAAACCGCCGTCGTCGTCACCACCTACAACCGGCCCGCGGCACTGACGCTCGCGCTGGAAGGATTCGGCGCGCAAAGCACGCACGACTTCAGCCTGATCGTCGCCGACGACGGTTCCACCGACGACACGCGCACGCTGGTAATGGACTACGCGAAGCGCGCGCCGGTGCCGGTCACGCATGTCTGGCAGGAAGACGAGGGCTTCCGTGCCGCCGCCATCCGCAACCGCGCGATCGCCGCGACGGACGCCGACTACGTCATCTTCACCGACGGCGACTGCGTGCCCTCGCACACGTTTGTCGCGCAGCACCAGCGGCTGGCCGAACGCGGCTGGTTCCTCGCCGGCAACCGCGTGCTCCTGTCCGAGACCTTCACGCGCCGTGCGGAACACGAGCGCCTGCCGCTGCATGCGTGGACGCCCGCGCAATGGGTGTGGGCATGGCTGCGGCGCGACGTGAACCGCCTGCTGCCGCTCGTCGCACTGCCCGACGGTGCGTTTCGCCGGCGGCAGCCCGCCCGCTGGGAAGGCGTGAAGACCTGCAACCTCTCCGCGTGGCGCGACGACCTCGTCCGCGTGAACGGCCTCGACGAG
Source organism: Burkholderiales bacterium (assembly GCA_050741255.1). GTDB lineage: Bacteria > Pseudomonadota > Gammaproteobacteria > Burkholderiales > SG8-41 > CAZXNF01. The sequence goes on from JBOIEQ010000002.1 coordinate 8,323, forward strand.
TCCTACGCGGGCTGGGGCCTGGAGGATTCCGATCTCGCCGTGCGGCTGCTGCGCGCCGGCGTGCGGCACAAGACCGCGCGCTTCGCGGCGCCGCTGTTCCACCTGTGGCACCGCGAGAACGACCGCAGCGCGCTGCCCGAGAACCGGCGCCGCCTCGACGAAGTGCTGCGTGCGGACCGCATCCGCGCGCAACTGGGTCTCGACCGCTATTGATGGCCACACCGCGACGCGCGCTGGTGGTCGTGCCGCGCCGGCTGGGCGACGTGCTGCTCGCCACGCCGGTCATGCGCTCGCTCAAGCGGGCGTACCCGGACTGTCGGGTGGATGCGCTGGTGTTCGCCGGCACGGAAGCGATCCTCGCCGGCAATCCCGATGTGGACGCCGTGCTGACGATCGCCGAGCGCCCCACCGCCGGTGACCATGCCGCGCTCGCGCGACGCGTTTTCCGCCGCTACGACCTTGCGCTGTCGCTGGTGCCCGGCGACCGGTCCACGCTCTACGCCTGGTGCGCCGGCCGGCAGAGCGCCGGGCTGGTCGTGGACGAACCCAAACACGCGTGGAAGAAAGCGCTGCTCGGCCGCTGGGTGCCTTTCGACGACCGCGGCACGCATACCGTGGCGATGCATCTGCGGCTCATCGAAGCGCTCGGCATTCCGCCCGTGCCCGAGGTCGTCGCGAGCTGGCGGCCCGCCGATGCCGAGGCCGCACGCGCGGCGCTCGTCGCACAGGGCGTGACCGGCGCCTATGCCGTGCTGCATCCCTTTCCGAAGTTCCGTTACAAGCAATGGCCCGTCGCGAACTGGGCCGCCGTTGCGGACTGGTTGCGTGTGCGCGGACTCGCCGTGGTGCTGACAGGCGGGCCCGATCCGGCCGAGCGCGCCTTTTGCGCCGACATCGCGAAGCAGGCGCCGGTCGCGAACCTCGCCGGCGCGCTGTCGCTACCGGCCACCGCCTGCGTCATCGCCGGTGCCCGTGCCTACGTCGGCCCGGATACCGCGACGACGCACCTCGCGGCCGCGCTTGGCGTGCCGACGGTGGCGCTGTTCGGCCCGACCGATCCGCTCAAGTGGGGGCCGTGGCCGCGCGCGCACCGGACGCTGGATAATCCGTGGCGCCGCGTCGGCAGCCAACGCGCAGACAATGTGGCCCTCATGCAGGGCACGATCGCGTGCACGCCCTGCCTGCTGGAAGGCTGCGACCGCCACGTCGACAGCACCGCCGACTGCCTGACCCATCTGCCGCCGCGCGCGGTGATCGCCGCCCTGGAACACTTTCTCACTCCATGACCGACCCTGCCCTGATCAGCCACTGCCCCGTCGGCTGCGCGTCCACGCTGACGCCCATGGACATCGTCCGGCCGGAGGGCGCTCTGCTGCGCTGTTCCGCGTGCGGGCAGCTCGTGAGCCAGATCGGCGCCGCCGCCTACGCGCGTTCGATGCAGGCCTTCGACGCGGCGGATTTCAACCGCCCGGATCCCCGCGCGGCCGAACGCCGGCAGCGCGTCGCGCGCAAACGGCTTGCACGTATCGCACAACTGCTCGGCCGCGGACCGGCCGGCGCGACCCTCGTGGACGTCGGGTGTTCACGCGGCGACTTCGTCGCCGCCGCCAGCGCCTTCGGCTTCACCGCGGAAGGCGTCGAGCCGGCGCCGCACATCGCCGAAGCCGCGCGTGCCGCCGGCCGCGACGTCAAAACCGGTCTGCTGGACGATCAACGTTATCCCGACGCGCGCTTCGACGCCGTCACGCTGTTCGAGGTGATCGAGCACCTCGCGCAACCGCTGCCGCTGCTCACGGAGATCCGGCGCATCCTCAAGCCGGGCGGCGTGCTCCTGGTCTCCACCGGCAACGGCGCAAGCTGGACCGCGCGGGCGTTAAAGGGACGCTGGGACTATTTCAGCATCGAGAAGGATGCGGGCCACGTCAGCTTCTACAACCCACGCTCGATCGCGCTGGCGGCGGAACGGGCGGGGCTCACCGCGGCAAGAATTGAAACCGCGCGGGTGCGGCTGGCGGAGAAAGATCAGGTCGCTGCGCCGCTGTATGTCGCCGCTAAGATCGGGGGGGAACTCGCCAACCCGTTGGCGCGGGTGCTGGGGCGAGGGCACGATCTGCTGGCTTACCTGCGTAAATCCTGACTTTCTGCTCCCGTGACGAGAGGCGCCGCGCTACAGGCGGACTTACTGGCGCTTGCCGATACTACCGGGTTGCGTTAGCATCAGCAGATGGCCATCCTGTCGTTCAGGTGCGCCGAAACGCAGCAGCTCTTCAACGGGCAACGCGTAAAACGGTTCGTCAACTTCGAGGCGGTGGCCATGCGCAAACTGGCGATGCTGAACCGGGCAGGCAGACTGGATGATTTGCGGGTACCGCCCGGCAACCGCCTCGAAGCCCTCAAGGGCCGGCGGGCCGGTCAGCACAGCGTGCGCGTGAACGATCAGTTCCGTGTCTGTTTTGTCTGGACCCCCGCCGGTCCGCAAGCTGTGGAAATCGTGGACTACCATTGACGGAGAACACCATGCGCAAGATTCCCTACCCTCGTCCCGGTGAAATCCTCATCGAGGAATTCCTCAAGCCGATGGAGATCACCCAGTACCGGCTCGCCAAGGAAATCGGCGTGCCGCAGCGGCGGATCGGCGAAATCGTCGCGGGTACGCGTGCCATCACGACCGATACCGGACTTCGCCTGTCGCGGTTTTTCGGCATGTCCGATGGTTTCTGGATCGGTTTGCAGGCGGACTACGATGCCGCCATGGCCAAGGATGCACTGGCGGGGACGCTCGAAAAAATTCGTCCCTGGGCGCAGCCGCGTGGGCGAGCGGTTGCTTGAACAACGATCGGAAGAGCCGCCTGTCTGACACCATCAATTCCGGACGCGGGCACGACTTATTGGCTTATTTACGACCCAGTTATTCATGAATGACAAGACCGCACAGAATCTAAGCATCGGCGTAATTTGCGTCCTAGCTTACTTATCCTTGTTTGAGGTTGTTCCGATTTGGATTCTTGTTTTGATATTTCTCGTGGGATTTGTATTTATGTCTAAAGGAATAGTCGGTTGCTTCAAAGACCTTTCTAGGCAAAGCGATAAAGAGAAACGATAGCGGTCGGCCATAAATCAGAAGCATAGAAGAATATGAGCAATGGTCTCCGTTGCTCAACACACTGGCGTCCCAAAGCTATCGCGCGTCACATGCCGAGCCCCGACACAGCAGCAACACCTCATCCCCGCCCAGCTTGAACCGCTCGACCACACGCCCCTGCGCTGCGTCACCCTCCTCGGCGATCGCATAAGCGTTATCCCAACCCTCCGGCGCCCACACGATCGCCGGCGCGGGCCAGCGGCGCGTATCGAGGTAGCCGATCACGCTCAGTCCTGCGGCGGTATCGTTTAGCGTATACAGCGTACGATCGCCCACCCGGGCCTGGATCGCGGCGGCGATGTCCGCGTAATTCTTGCCGCGGTAGTGATGCTGATACCAGGGAAAGAGCGCCACCGCGAACAGCAGCTTGAGCCCGACCATGACCGCCATGCAGCGGACGGCGAGTTTTACCGCGCGCGGCCCGGCCTGCCACACGACGAGCCCCAGGGCGAGGGCGAACAGCGGGAACACCGGCAGCAGGTAGCGCACGTTGCTCTGCGGCGAGGCCCAGTACGGCAGGCAGTTGATCAGCGCGATGGCCAGCGCGAGCACGACCGTCGCGCGCCGGACCCCCAGCGTCCCGCGATAGCGCCACAGGCACCACGCCGCCAGCGCAGTGGCCGGCAACAGTCGTCCCGCAAGCTTCAGCGGGAAAATCGCGTAATTCGTCCATGACACGTCGCTGGCGCCGGCGTCGAAGCGCGAGGCCGTGTAGTTCAGCATGCCGGTGAGCCGCGACAGGTCGCCGCGCACCGCCAGCAGCCACAGCACGGGCGCGGCCGCCATCGCGAGATGCAGCACCAGCGAGGGCGCCGAGAGCAGGAAGCGCCGCCGCCGGGCATCCACCGCGAGCGCGATAAAGGCGACGCCGTAGAACACGTAGGCCGTGATCGCCTTGGTGAGATAGGCGGCCGTCATAGCCAGCACGGCGAGCGCGAGCCAGCCGGCGCGCTGACGTTCGCACGCGACCCACAGGCAGGCGATGCCCGCGAAGATGAAGAAGGCGAACACGGGATCGACATAGGCCAGCCAGCCACGGTAGAACAGCACGTCGGCGAGAGTCAGGTATGTGAGTGCGACGAACAACGCGGTTGCGCGGTCCCGCGTGAGCGCGCCGGCCAGCCAGCCCGCGAGCGCGGCGCTGCCGAGCGTCGCCGCGATGGTGACCGCGCGCGCGGCGATCAGCACCTGCGGCCACCCGATGACCGAGGCCACGGCCGCGACCAGCCAATTCGAGAAGGTCTCGTGCTGCAGCGGCAGGCCGTACAGCCGGCGATCGAACCACTGCCCGTTCTGCGCCATCTCCAGCGCGGAGATGGTGGTCACCGCCTCCTCGCCGACGGCGTAGTAGAACAGCGCGGGGATGAAGCTCGCCGCCGCCAGCGCGAGAAGCACGCGCAGCGAACGCTCCGACACCGTGACTGCGGCGTTCATCTGGCAGCCATCGCGCGTAGGCGCGATTCCGCGACCGCGCGCAACGGCTCACCGCGATACACGCCGGGGCGCAGCGCTCCAGAGCGACGTTCCTCCCAGTAGCGGCTGAAGACGCGGAGGAAACACGGCGGCAGCGCGTGGTGGGCATCGACGAACTCGGCGTCGGTGCAACCGTAGCGTTCGGAGGCGGCCGCATCAAGGACGGTCACGCGATGCTGCACACCCCAGGCCGCGAGCGTGTCGGTCCAGTGCCGGAGCGCGCTCGCAGCGGCCGGGTTGGCGACGACCGCACGCTCGATGCCCGGCAGGAGTGGCGGCACCAGCACGATCAGATCACCGCCGCGCGCCTGCAGTATCGCGGCGATCACGGCGAGGCGATCGAGCGCGGCGGCCGGCGGTTCGCCCCTGGCGCGCACGAGCGGGGCCACGTACGGCGAGTCGGGCCGCGCGGCCGCGGCCAGCACGGCGGGTGCGGTTACCGGCGTCAATGGTTTGAGATTGCCGAAGGTCGCGCTGCCGTCGAAGCGGAAACCGACGCAACGCCCGCGGTGAATGGTGTCGAAGTCGCGCGCGGGTGTGCCGTCGGCGCAGGTGTAATCAACGCCGGGTCCGTCGAGGAACACGGCGCGGAAGGCTTGAGCCGCATCCGGCGCGCGCAGGATGCTACGCAGCGCGCGCACCAGGTCGCGCACGCGCGGCGCCGACAGCGCGTCGGCCAGCAGCGCAAGGCGTCCGGGCCGCGGCGGGCCCGCGACGGCTTCGGGCCCGAGCAGCTGCGCCGCCGTCGGCGTACCGAGCGGCTCGAAGACCAGCCCGATCGCCCAGTCGAGCGGCACCACCAGCCACTGCACTTTCGTCTGCGCGACCAGCGCCTCCGCCTCCACCAGCGCGGGGCCGAGCAGATTCGCGGACTGGCTGAAGTTGTAAGCGCGGAGCTCCCCCGGAAACGCATCGACGGACAGTCCCATGACGGTCGACGACCCGAGCACCAGCACGTTGACGTGCGGCAACCGGTCGGCGAGGCGCAGCACCTTGAACGGGCGGTTCTGCGACAGCGGCGGCGAGTAGGTCACCCCGCGCGTCGCCTGCTGCCATGCGCTCGCTTCGCGCGCGAGGCGCTCGCCGCCGAACGAACGCTGGACCAGCACATAGTTGGCGGCCGCGATCGGCACCAGCACGAGCGCCACGACGCCGAACAGAATCCACAGGTAACGACGGTAGTCGCTCATCAGAACTGGAAATACAGGAACTCGGACTGGCGGTGCAGGTGCGCGATCGCCACCGACAGCATGAGCGCCGTCGCCAGCGCGCAGGCCACGCTGGGCCGCCACAGGCCGCTCCCGGGTACGGTGCCGGGCGGCACCGCCAGCGCGGGCTCCGCACGCGCCATAAGCTGCTGGGTGTTGGGCGCGAACCACACTATCGCGAGGAGGCCAACGATCCACTGCCAGGCGGCAGCCGGAACGCTGCCGGTACCACCACCACCGCCAGCCATCGCCTTGAGCAGCACCCCGGCGGACGCGAGATCCGCCGCGCGGAACAGCACCATCGTCGCCACCACCGCTGCAAAGGTCACGCCGATGGCGACGGCGCGCCCCACGGGCGTGGTCTGCTTCAGGTCCTGCCCCCGCGACTGCCGGAAACTGCGCCACGCGTGATTCACCGCCAGCAGCACGCCGTGCGCGACACCCCATACGACGAAGTTCCAGCCGGCGCCATGCCACAGGCCGCCGAGGAACATCGTGCCCATCAGGGCGGCCAGCCGCCGCGCCGCGCTACGCCGGAAACCGCCGAGCGGAATGAACAGATAGTTGCGGAGGAAGCGGCTCAACGTCATGTGCCAGCGGCGCCAGAACTCGGTGATGTTCTCCGCCTTGTACGGTGAATGGAAGTTGAGCGGCAGCTTGACCCCGAACAAGCGCGACAGGCCGATTGCCATGTCGGAATAGCCGGAGAAATCGAAATAAAGCTGCAACGTATAAGCGAGCGCGCCGCTCCAGGCCAACGCCGTCGTCACCGGCAGGCCGGCGGCGGCGGCGTCGAACACCGGACGCGCATATGCGCCGACCGGATCCGCGATCATCACCTTCTTGGCGAGCCCGATCGCGAAAATGGTCAGCCCGACCGCGACGTTCGCCGCCGAAACGCGATAGGTCTCGGGGCGCGCGAACTGCGGCATCATTTCCGCGTGATGCAGGATGGGCCCCGCGATGAGGTGCGGGAAGTAGGTCACGAAGAGTGCGTAGTGCAGCGGGTTCGTTTCGCGCACTCGGCCCTGGTAGGCATCGACCAGGAAGGCGATCTGGGTGAAGGTGAAGAAGGAAATGCCCAGCGGCAGGATGATGGATTGCAGCGTCCATTCGAAGCCGCCCAGCGCGGCGACGTTCGTGACGAAAAAGTTTGCGTACTTGTAATAACCCAGCGCAACGAGGTTGCCCGCGAGCGCGAACACGAGCCAGCGCCGCGCCACCGTTTTGTCTGCGCGGGCCGTGGCCGCGGCAATGGCCCGCCCGCAGGCATAGTTGAAGGCGATCGACGCGGTCAGCAGCCACAGGTACTCGGCGCTCCACCAGCTGTAGAAGAAGAACGACGCGGCCGTCAGCCAGGCCGCCGCCCATGCCGGGCCCAGCCGCGCGAGCAGGAAGAAGCCGGCGAAGGTGACCGGGAGGAAGGCGAACAGGAAAACGAAGGAGTTGAACAGCATCGGCCGGACGCAACCCGTCTCAGGCGGCGAAGAAGCGTTCGATGGCGCCGATCACGGTCTCCGCCTCGGCATCGGTCAGCGTGTGATACAGCGGCAGCCGCAGCAGCCGGTCGGCGATGTCCTCGGTCACCGGCAGCGGCCCGGCGCAGCGCCCGAAGCGGCGGCCCGCGGGCGAAGCGTGCAGCGGCACGTAATGGAACACCGCCATCACGTTCGCGGCCTTGAGCGCGGCGATCAGTTTCTGGCGCACCGCCAGCGACGGCAGCAGGACGTGAAACAGGTGGCCGTTGTGGATCGCGCCCTCGGGCGCCGGTACGGGCAGCTCAAGCACGCCGCGCGCGGCCAGCGGCGCGAGGCGTTCGCGGTAGCGCTCCCACAGTGCCAGGCGGTGCGCGATGGCGGCTTCCGCATGTTCGAGCTGCGCCCACAGGAAAGCCGCGACCAGCTCGCTCGGCAGGTACGAGGACCCGACGTCCACCCAGGTGTACTTGTCCACCTGGCCGCGGAAGAACTGGCCGCGGTTGGTGCCCTTCTCGCGAATGATCTCCGCGCGCTCCGCGTAACGTTCGTCGTTGACGAGCAGCGCGCCGCCCTCGCCGCTGATGATGTTCTTGGTTTCGTGAAAGGAAATGCAGCCAAGGTGCCCGACCGCGCCCAGCGCGCGGCCGCGCCAGGTGGACAGCAGGGCCTGCGCCGCGTCCTCGACGACCGCGATGCCGCGCGCGTTCGCCAGCGCCATGATCGCGTCCATGTCGCAGGCCACCCCTGCGTAGTGCACTGGCACGATCGCCTTGGTCTTCTTTGTTACGGCCGCCTCGAGCAACCGTTCGTCGAGATTCAGCGTGTCGCGCCGGATGTCCACGAACACCGGTGTCGCGCCGCGCAGCACGAAGGCGTTGGCAGTGGACACGAAGGTGTACGACGGCATGATGATCTCGTCATCCGGCCCGGCCTCGACCAGCAGCGCCGCCATTTCCAGCGCGGCGGTGCAGGAATGCGTGAGCAGCGCGCGGCGCGTGCCCAGCGTCTCCTCCAGCCAGGCGTGGCAGCGTTTCGTGAACGGCCCGTCGCCCGACAGGTGGCCGGCGGCGACCGCTTGCTCCACGTACTCCAGCTCGCGGCCGATGATGAAAGGCTTGTTGAAAGGGATCTTGGTGGTCATGTCTTCTGTGCAACGACGAGCAGGGAGCCGCCGGCGGGCCAGTTGATGCCGGCGCGGATCGCCGCGTTCTCGGCAGCGAGTACTGCGCGCAATGCGGCATTGGCGAGCGCGCCGATGCGCAATTCGGCCAGCGGATCGAAGCGCGCGGTGTTGCGGCGCGCGAACCAGCGCGAGGCCGCCATCAGCGGCAGCAGCAGCGATACGAACGAGGTCATGCGCAGCACACGGAACCCCGCGTCGGCCAGTTTGCCGCGCAGTTCAGCGGCCGTGTAGCGGCGACGATGGTGGGCGTGCTCGTCGGCCGGGCTCCACAGTCCAGGATGCTGGGGCACGGTGATCAGCACGCCGCCCGCCGGCACGCAGGCGCGGCGCATCTCGGCCAGCACCGCGCGATCGTCGTCGATATGCTCGATCACGTCGAAGGCGCCGATGACGTCGAAGTGTTCGCTATAGGGAATCGCCCGTGCGTCCATCTGCATGAGCTCGGCGTCGGGCACGCGCGAGCGGGCGAACGCCAGGCCCGCGCTCGACACCTCGCTCGCCGCGAGCCCGAGGCCGGGCTGCGCGGCCCGCAGGCCCGCCAGCACGCAACCCGTGCCGCAGCCGATCTCGAGCAACCGCCGGGCCTGCGGAAAGTAGCGCGCCAGCGCCCACGCGATGAGCGCGTTGCGCGCGCGGAACCAGAAGTGGCGGCTTTCCAGCGCGTAGAGCTGCGGGAACAGGCTCGCGTCGAAGCCGTCATCGCCGGCCGCCAGCGCCGGGGCAAACAACGGAAAACCGCCCTGTACCGCTGGCACCTCCCCGCAGGCGGGGCAACGCCAGTCCGGTCCGTCGAAGTCTGCGCTGCAGGCAAGGCATCGCTTCAACCCTGGCTCCCCACCGCGATGCCCAGCATGACCAGCGCCACGCCGGCGACCTTGAGCGGCGTAATGGCTTCGCCAAAGAAGAAATGACCGGCGACGAGGATGAGCCCGAACGCCAGGCTCATGAACGGATAGGCGTGCGACAGCTCGAGCTTGGTCATGGCCGCCATCCATGCCACGGCGGCGAGCAGCGCCGCCGCAAGCCCGCTCATGATCCAGGGGTTCACCAGCAGCGCGGCGAGGAACGCGGCCTTTTCGGGCAGCGCCTCGGGTAGCGCACCCGCTTTCAGCACCTGCCACTTGATGACCACCTGCCCGTAGACCGTGAGCAGCACCGTCGCGAGCACATAGGCATAACTCATGTCACCACCCCCTGATCGGTTTGACGATGCCGAAACCGGGCGCGTGCCGGTCCCGCGGACACGACTTGGCGGTGGCGGGCAAGGTCAGGACTTCTCGATCACGTACGCCTGCTGAATGCCGAAGCCGCCCCCCGAATACTGCCGCTCCAGCTCGAAAAAGGCGGTGTTTACCGGATTGGAATAGCCGGGATACGCGGCGGGATCGGTCACCAGCTCGCGCACGAAGCGCGAACCCAGGTAATACACCGAGGAGAAATCCTCGACGGTGAACTTCAACCCCCGCTCGGCCAGCAACGCCTCCAGGCGCGGCTGCTTCAGGTAGCGGTTGAAATCGTGCTCGACCAGCGGCGGCAACTGCTTCAGCGCGCGCAGCGCGTTCAGCAACTGCAGCGGCTCCCAGAACGCTTCCGACAGCACGACCTTGCCGCCGGGCCGCGTCACCCGCAGGCATTCGTCGATGCCCTGCTGCTGTTCGGCCCAGTTCGGAAGGTTGATCAGGACCCGGGTGGTATAGACCAGATCGAAGCGCGCATCGGGAAAGTCGAGCTTGCGCACGTCGCCGGTCGCGAAGGTGCAGCGCGCCTCCAGCTTGCGCCGGAGGCGTTCGGTTTGCGCCACCTCGATCATCTGTGCCGCGAAGTCCACGCCGGTGACATGCTTGGGCCGGCGACGGGCCAGTTGCTCGAAGGTGGCATAGCCGTTGGCGCAACCGACATCCAGCACTTCGGCGCCGTCGGCCAGGTGCCGGCCGATGGTCTCGATCTCGAGTTCCACCATGTGGTGATCGCCCCACGAGGCTTCGTGGGAGGCGCCGTGCTTGACGGCCTGGGACTGCCAGAAATCGTGGATGAAGTCGCTCATGAATCTGTCGAAAGTTGCCGTGGTTCGTAGGTCATGCGGCTCACGATGTAGAGCGGCCGCTTCTTGGTTTCGTCGAAGGTCTTGCCGAGGTAGATGCCGATGATACCGAGAATGCTGATGATCACGCCGCCGATGAAGTAGATGGAAACCATCAGACTGGCCCAGCCGATCACCGGGGAGCCGTACAGCCAGTGATGCACGATGATGTACAGCCCGAAAGCGAACGCCAGCGCCGACAGGACGAAGCCGAAACGAACGGCCAGCCGCAACGGCTTGTCCGAATAGGCGATGATGGTGTCCGCCGCGAGCGTCCACAGCTTGGCAAACGTGTAGGTGGACCGGCCCTCGTGACGCGAGTCATGCTGCACCTCGATGGCCGCCGCCGAAAACCCCATCCAGTTGATCAGGCCGCCGAAAAACCGCAGTTGCTCGCGCATGCGGCGGCACTGGACCACCACCTTGCGCGAAATGATGCGGAAATTGCCGGCGTCGCCGTCGTAATCGGTATCGGCCAGCCAGCTGAAGAGCCGGTAGAACAGCCACGAGCCGGCCCGCTTCAGGGGCGCATCCGCCCGCCGGCCGCGTAGCGCCAGCACGACGTCGTAGCCTTCCTTCGCCTTCGCATACAGCCGCGGAATTTCCTCGGGGCGGTCCTGCAGGTCGCAGTCCATCACCACCACCCAGTCGCCGTCGCAATGGTCGAGCCCGGCGGTGATCCCATAGTGCTGGCCGAAGTTGCGGCTGAACTGCAGACCCTTCACGCGCGGATCGCGCGCCGCGAGCGCCACGATCTTCTCCCACGAGCGGTCCCCGCCACAGTCCTCCACCAGCACCAGTTCGAAATCCGGGGTGACCGGTTCGAGCGCCGCGACGAGCCGGCGGTACAGCTCGTCGAGCGTGTGCTCGCCGCGATAGACCGGAACCACCACCGACAGATGCGCCATGAATCAACTCGTCCGGGACTGGTCGGCAAACTGGATGCGATGGAGTTTCGCATAAATGCCGTCGCGCGCCAGCAGTTCGCGGTGCGTCCCGGTCTCCGCGAGGCGACCCCGCTCCAGCACCACGATGCGGTTCGCGCGCTCGATGGTGGACAGCCGGTGCGCGATGACCAGCGTGGTGCGCCCCCGCATCAGCACTTCCAGCGCGGCCTGCACATGGCGCTCGGACTCGGAGTCGAGCGCGGAGGTCGCCTCGTCGAGAATCAGGATGGGTGCGTTCTTCAGCAGGGCGCGGGCGATGGCCAGCCGCTGGCGCTGGCCGCCGGACAGCTTGACGCCGTTCTCGCCGATCAGGGTGTCGAGGCCCTGCGGCAGCTCGCGCACGAACTCGGTGACGTGCGCGGCGACCGCGGCGGCCTCGATGTCCGCGCGCGGCGCGGCGCGGAGCGCGCCATAGGCAATGTTCGCCGCCAGGGTGTCGTTGAACAGCACCACGTCCTGCGACACCAGCGCGATGTTGGCGCGCAGCGAGGCCAGCGTGAGCGTTTCGATGTCGTCGCCGTCAACCAGGATACGGCCCTCGCTGACCCCGTAGAAGCGCGGCACCAGGTTGGCGAAGGTCGTCTTGCCGGCGCCCGACGAGCCCACCAGTGCCACGGTTTCGCCAGGCGCCACCGTGAGCGTGACCTCCGTCAGTGCTGGCGGCCGGTCCGGCGAATAGCGAAAACTCACGTTCTCGAAGCGGATCTCCCCGCGCGCGCGGCCCAGGGCAAAGGTACCGCCGTCGGTCTCGGGCGGCTCGTCGATCAGCGCGAACAGGCTTTCGGCTGCCGCCAGCCCCTTCTGCAGCGGCTCGTTGACGCTGGTCAGGCGCTTCAGCGGCGCGGTCAGCATCAGCATCGCGCCGACGAAGGAGACGAAACCACCGACGGTCAGCTCATCCTGCCCGGACTGGGAAATCGCGATGGCGACGATCACCGCCATCGCGCTCGACGCGATCAACTGCGTGATCGGCACGTTGGCGGCGGCGGCGATCGCCTGTTTCATCGAGTAGTGGCGCACGCGGCCCGCCTCGTCCGCGAAACGCTTCGCCTCGTAGGCCTGGCCGCCGAACAGCTTGACCACCTTGTGACCCTCGATCGCCTCTTCGATGACCTGGGTCATGTCGCCCATCGCCTTCTGCACGTCGCGCGAGGAGCGGCGCAGGCGGTTGGACAGCAGGCGCACCACCAGCACGATCAGCGGCGTCATCACCAGCGACAGCAGCGACAGCTTCCAGTTGAGCCAGAACATCCACGCGAGCAGCCCGATGGCCGCCAGCGTGTCCTTGAAGACCACCGTCAGCACCGCGGTGGCGGCACCCGTGACCTGCGTGACGTCGAACGTGATCTTGGAAATGAGGTTGCCGGTAGGCTGGTCACCGTAGTAACGCGCGGGCAGTTGCAGCAGTTTGCCGAACATTTCCTCGCGCAGGTCCGTCACCAGCCGGTTGCCGACCCAGGCGATCGCATGCGAGCCCACATAAGTGCCGAGCCCACGCACCGCGGCGATGGCGAGGATCAGCCACGGCATCCAGCGCATCAGCGCTGGGTCCTTGTCCACGAAGGTGCCGTCGAGCAGCGGCTTCATCAGGGCGGGCAGCGCCGGCTCGGTCAGCGCGACGAGCACCATGCCGGCGATGGCGAGCGCGAAAATGCGCCAGTGCGGCGTCACGTAACGCAGCAGGCGGAAGTAGAGTTGGGTGCTGGTCAGTTCTGGCGCTGCCATGCGGGCGGCGGGGGGCGCGCGAAGTGAGAAGGGTGAAAACGCCGGTCAATCCGGCGTCCGCACCATAGCGGAACGGCCCCGGGTTCGCAACCCGAGGCCGCCTGTTTCCCCTACTGCGGGAGGCGCGCTTCCGCCTCGGGCGGAATGCGTTGGTGCCTCAGCGGAAAGCGTACTGCGCGGTCATGAAGAAATTCCGCTGCGGCGACGGATAGGCCGAGAACGTCGGGAAGCCCGTGAACACGCCGTACGAGAAGTATTTTTCGTCGAACAGGTTCTTGATCCCCGCGGTCAGCAGCCATGTCTTGATCTCGTAGACGGCCTTCAGGTCGACCACCGTATAGGCCGGCATCATCTGGTTGAAGGTGTTGGTCTCGTCGCTGTCGAAACGCTGCTGGCCGACGTAGCTCACCTGCCCGGAGAGGCGCAGGCGGTCGAGCGCCCGCCAGGTGATGCTCGCGTTGGCCGCGTTGCGCGGCACCAGCGGCACCTCGTTGCCGGCGAGCGGCACGCCGCCCACCGCCCCGGACACAAACTCCGAATCCGCGTAGGTGTAGTTGGCCGACACCGTGACGCTTTCCCCGAGATTGGCGCGGCCGGAGATTTCCACGCCACGCCGGCGCGTCGGCGGCAGGTTCACGTTATTGCCGGTGAACGGGTTGAGGTGGATCTCGTTGCTGGTCTCGATGTTGTAGAGCGCGATGCGCGCACCGTAGGCGCCGCCGTTCCACTCGGTGCCCAGTTCCTGCTGGTGGGATTTCTGCGGCTGCAGCAGGTTGATCGCGCCGGTGAAGATGTTGAAGTTGTCGTTGATGTTGGGCAGGCGGAAACTGAAGCCCGCCTTGGCGAGCAGCGACACGCCCTTGCCCACGTCCTGCCGCGCGGCGAGCTCCCACGCCGACAGCGTGGGCGTCTGGCTGGTGGAAAAGGCCGGCACCGGATTGCTCGCGCCGTAGTCCGTGCGCTGGATACGGCCGCCGGCGGACAGCGTGGTGGCGGTCGCGAAGCGCGCGGTGTACTGCGCATAGCCCGCCAGCGAACGCTGGAAGCCTTCCGGCACGTTCAGGATGCCGAAGGCGGGAGTGGAATTCGTCGCCTGATAGTTCCAGTTTTCCCAGTCCACACCGCCGATCACCACCTGGTCGACGCCGCCGGCGGAAAACGGCAGCCGGACGCGCGGCGCGAAGGTCCACACGTCGCTTTGCGCATCGCTCAGGCTGGGGCCGAAGGCCGTGCCCAGGAAGAACCGGCCGTGGGAGACGCGCTGGCGGTAGGTCAGGTTGGCCGCCAGATCGGCGTCGCCCACCGAGACGTTGCCGCCCAGGTTGGCGTAACCGGTGGCGAGGGTGCCGTTGTCGTAGGCAAACAGCGCCTGGCGCGGGTTGGCGGCAATCTGCGCCTGGCTGATGGCGCCGGGCAGCCCGAACGCCTGGTCGTTGCCGCCCAGCTTGAGGGACACCCCGTTGCGGCTGTTGCCCCAGCGCAGGTCGGCGAGCGCCGAGCGATTGCGAAAGCTGTTGTTATCGCGATAGCCGTTGCCGTTCTCGTAGGTGCCGATCGCGGCCGCCTCGAAATTCTCGCCGGCGTAGTTGAAAGCGGCGCTACCGGTAAGCGTGTTGTAACTCGCCACCCCGCCGCCCAGCGTCACCTGGCTGCGCTGCGCCGAGGGCGACTTGGTGATGATGTTGATGGTGCCGCCGGTGGCGCCGCCGCCATAGAGCACCGCGCCGCTGCCGTAGAGGATTTCGATTCGTTCCACCGCCTCCAGCGGGATCGCGGACCAGTTCACCGTGGTCTGTTCGTTTTCCGACACACGCTGGCCGTCGACCAGCACCAGCGTGTTCTGGTCGCCGGTCGAGCCGAAGCCGCGCATATCGACTTGGAAATTGGGATTGCCGGTGTCGCGCACCCGGATGCCAGCCAGCTGGCCCAGCAGTTCGGGCACCGTGCGCGCGGCGGAATTGCGGATGTCGGCCGCGGACACGACGGTCACCCCGATCGGCAGACGTTCCTCGTCGGCCGGAAAGCGGGTGGCGGTGACGACCACTTCGGGCGCCCGCGGCACGGGTTCGCCGGCGTAGAGGTTGCAGGACAACAATGCGGAAAACGCGCCGGCGGATGCGAGGGCGCGGAACAGGACGTGCTGCATGAAAAGAACTCCCAGTCGGACGCATGCCCTCCGCATGCGGTTGCGTAAGGGAACGCCGGGGATGAGTCATCCACACAGCGGTTCCCAACCGCCGACTGAGGCCGGTCTACGGGCTCGCGAGTCTTGGCGCGCCGCCTTCCCGCGCAAGCTGGTTGCACAGTGGCTTCGTGGCGCGCCCGCACTCGCCTACCGTTGCGGGGGCAGCACAGGAATTGGGAGCAGGATTCGGGATACAGGAGTCAGGATCCAGTAAACCCACCACTGAATCCCGCATCCCGAATCCTGCATCCTGCTTTCCGCACCTGTTTCCCGATTATCCCGGCCGGCGAAACCGGCACGGGCACCTCGATCGGGCCCGGTGGAGCATTCCCGCCGGGCGCGCCGATCATAGCCGATTCGGTTCCATTCGCAGCTTCCTAATAGGCCCTTGATTGCTTGGATAGATCAATCTGAAGCGGGCACTCACACATTTGTTAGCTTGCGCTCACACCCAAAGCCACACTTGCATGGAAACAACATTCAAAAACGGCCCTTAGCGGTTGACTTAACGAGATTTTCACGCCTATAGTGTACCGATGGAGGCGGAGCTCAAATCGCTTGAGGGCAAGCTCGACCAGCTGGTCACGCTGTGTCTGCGCTTGCGTGGCGACAACCATGCGTTGCGCCAGCAACTGGCCAGCGCGCTGAACGACAGCAAGCACCTCGCTGAAACAATCACGCAGGCACGTAACCGTCTTGAAACACTGGTCAGCCAGATCCCGGACGATGAATCGGTCGGCTCGGCGGGATAAGCCCACATGAGCGCCGAAGGGAAGACGATGCCGGTCAGCATCATGGGCCGCGAGTTCCGCGTGGCCTGCACGGACGAGGAACGACCGCAGCTCACCGCCGCGGTCGAATACCTGAACGGCAAGATGGAAGAAATCCGGGACCGCAGCAAGGTGAGCGGGCTCGACCGCATCGCCATCATGGCCGCGCTGAACATCGCGCACGAGTACCTCACCACCCGCGTGGGCGGCTCCGGCGCCGACGTCGCCGACGTCAAGCGCCGGATCTCCGGCATGGAAAGCGCCATCGATCAGGCGATGGCCGATCAGGACGAGCTGTTCTAGTCCCCTTCCGCGCAACACAACGTTGTTGCCGCGCATCGCCGTTGTTCCCGCAGTTGTCCCTTCCGCTGTTTGGCTCTAAACTCGTTTGGCCTACTGCGGTGTTCGTCAGGGTCGTAAATTCTTTGAACCAATGACTTGATCCGCGGTTGCCGACCTATGTGGCGCGGGTGTGCGCTCCTACCTGGAAGCGCCCAAAGCGTCCGGAAGGCGACCTTCTTGACCTGCGGTTCAAGATGCCGGCCTAACGGCATCTGCGGGGGCCTCGATTCCGGAACGCGGTGGCGCCGCTGACTCTCGCGCGCCACCGCGTTTTTCTTGGTGAGGGCCACATGCGCTACTGGCTGATGAAGTCCGAACCGGACGCCTACTCGATCGACGACCTGCAGCGTGACAAGACGACCGCCTGGGTCGGTGTGCGCAACTACCAGGCCCGCAATTTCATGCGCGACCAGATGCAGATCGGCGACGGCGTCCTGTATTACCACTCCAGTTGCGAGGAACCGGGCATCGTGGGCATCGCCGCGGTGAGCCGGAAGGCTTATCCCGACGAAACCCAGTTCGACCGCAAGAGTCCGTACTACGACAAGGCGGCGACCCGGGACAACCCGCGCTGGCTGCATGTCGACGTGAAATTCGTGCGCAAGACACCGCTCGTGTCGCTGGACGAGTTGCGCAAGCATCCGGCGCTGAAGAACATGCGCACTCTGCAGCGCGGCAACCGGCTGTCGATCACGCCGGTCGATCCGGCGGAGTGGACCTACCTCAAAGGCTTGTTGGGGAAAACGGGCGGAAGCTAGAGCCTGTTATGGACCTAAACGGTTGCGGCGGGAGTCGGGGTTCAGTGCTAGGAGCCGCTCGCGCCGCAGTGCCGGACACTGCAAGCGGGCGGCGACAACGCAATGGACCCCGAATCCCGCGTTCCCTTCGGGTTGAGCCAGAAGCGCCCGTCTGCGTCGTTGCTCGTGGCAGTGAGGGTCACCGCGGCCTCCTCACGCCTTGCAACCGCGCCCTTTTGGCTCAACGCCGCGCACGTTTAGGTCCATAACAGGCTCTAGGGCTGCGGTTCCTCGGGCGGCAGCGCGAGGGCGGGGGCCAGTGCTTCGGCGCCCTGCGGACTCGGCCGCAGACCGATGCCGACCGTGGGCAACGCCGGCTGCGTCGCGCGCCACTCGCCCGGAGAAAACTCACCGGCAGTCACCCGCTCCTCGAATCGCAGTGACGGTGCCGACTCCCGGCCTTGCGGCTTGCCGGCCCCGAGGAAGCGCTGCGTGTTGTAGCCGCCCACCCGCAACCCGTCGAAACCATCGCGGTTGAAATTGAACTCCAGGGAAGGCGGTCGCACCGATGCGGGCGGCGGGCCCAGCGTGGCCTGCGGGCGCGAATAGCCCAGGGTGAAGCCGAATTGTGCTGGTTCCTGCTCGGCCCCGGTGCCGCCGATCGGGACCCGCAACACCAGCATGGCCGTCGGTTGCTGCGCGCAGACGGGAAAGCCGGCCGCCGCCAGCGCCGTACCGATGATCCAACGACAAATCGTCCGCTGCATGCTCCCTCCTGCAGGTCTTGCCCACGCGTTGCCGAGGCGAGAAATATTACTCGCGCTGGCTAGACTGGCAAGAGGGTGGCGAAAATTCCCGTAAGTATATGAAATTAAATCTAAATTGCGCCAGCCTTGCGCAGCTTGTCGCAGTCGGCGGCAGACAGTTCCAGCATCTCCTGCAAGACCGAGTCCGTGTGCTGCCCCAGCACCGGCGGCGGCGTTTCGTGCGCGATCGGCGTGCCGCTGAAGCGCATGGGACTGCGTACGAGCGGCACCTTGCCCGCGAGCGGGTGCGGCAGCTCGAACTTCAAACCCCGCGCCACCACCTGCGGCTCGCGGAACACCTGGTCGATCGTGTTGATTGGGCCGTTCGCCACGCCGCCCGCGTCGAGCGCCTCGCACCAGGCCTGCGTCGTGCGCTGCGCGAAGATTTTTTCGAGCAACGCGGTGATCGCCACGCGGTTTTCGACCCGCTTGCCGTTGGTGGCGAAGCGCGGGTCGGCCGCCAGTTCGCCGCAGCCGGCGATCTCGCAGAACCTGGCGAACAGGTTGTCGTTGCCGCAGGCGAGGATGATCGCGCCGTCCTGTGTCTTGAACGTCTGGTAGGGCACGATGTTCGGATGCGCGTTGCCGATACGGCCGGGTGCTTCGCCGGTGGCGAGGTAGTTCATGCCCTGATTGGCGAGGAAGGCCACCTGCGTGTCGAGCAACGCCACATCGATGTAGTTGCCCTCGCCCGTGCGGGCGCGGTGCGCGAGCGCGGCGCAGATCGCAATCGTCGCGTACATGCCGGTCATCATGTCCACGATCGGCACACCCACGCGCTGCGGACCGCCCCCGGGCAGGTGATCCTGTTCGCCGGTCACACTCATCAGCCCGCCCATGCCCTGCGCCATGAAGTCGTAGCCGGGACGATCCTTGTACGGCCCGGTCTGGCCGAAGCCGGTGACCGAGCAGTAAATAAGCCCGGGGTTGTCCTTGCGCAGGTCTTCGTAGCCCAGCCCGTAGCGCGCAAGGTCGCCGACCTTGTAGTTTTCGATGAGCACATCGCACTTCGCCGCCAGCCGGCGCACCAGCGCCTGGCCCTCCGGTCTGGCGAGGTTGACCGTGACGGACCGCTTGGCGCGGTTGGCGGCGGCGAAGTACGCGGATTCCGTGGTGTCGCGGCCCTCGGCATCCTTCAACCAGGGCGGACCGAACGCGCGCGAGTCGTCGCCCTTGCCCGGGCGCTCGACCTTGATGACATCCGCGCCGAGGTCGGCGAGATTCTGCCCGGCCCACGGCCCGGCGAGCACGCGCGAGAGGTCGAGCACGCGGATATGGGATAACGGTCCTGCCATGTTCACTCCATCATCAGGTTGGCCGCCAAGACGCCAAGAGCGCCAAGGAAATGCGTAACGCCAGTGCACTCACGACCTCTTGGCGCCTTGGCGGAAAATTTATCGGCCCGTGAACTTCGGTTTCTTCTTTTGCATGAACGCATCGTAGCCGATGCGGTAATCCTCCGTGTCGAAGTAGTCGAAATTCGCCTCGACTTCCGCCGCCGTCAGCAACGCCGCCCGCGGCGTCAGACGGCGGATGAACTGCTTGTGCCAGCGATGCACCAGCGGTGCGCCGTCGGCGATGCGTGCCGCCGTGGCGCGCACTTCCGCGGCCAGCGCGCCGTCGTCCACGAGCCGCGTGAGCAGGCCTTTGGCCAGCGCTTCCTCCGCGTCCCACACGCGGCCCTCGAGCAGGATCTCCGCCGCAACCGCCGGGCCGGCGAGCGCCAGCAGCCCCGCCAGTTCGTCGTAGGCGATCGCGAAACCCAGCCGATTGATCGGCACGCCGAAGCGTGCCGAGCGCCCGGCGATGCGCAGGTCGCACTGGCAGGCGAGTTCCAGCCCGCCGCCCACACAGGGCCCGTGGATCATCGCCACCACCGGATGCCGGCATTCGCCAACCGCCCGGAGCGCGCCGCCCACCAGCGCCCCGTGATAGTGCCGCCCCTGATCCCGGTCGTTGCGCTCGGTGGCGAACTCCGCGATGTCCGCGCCGGCCGCAAACGCCGCGTCACCCGCCCCGCGCAGGATGACGCAGCGCAGGCCATCGTCCGCCGACAGCGCGCGCACCGCCTCCGCCAGCGCGCGCCACATGGCGACGGTCAGCGCGTTGAGCTTGCCGGGATTGGCGATGGCGACGGTGGCGATGACGCCGTCGCGGGTGACGTCGATGGTGCCGGGCATGGGGGAAGCGGGGAAAAGCCGGATGATACGCGCTGGGCAATGCGCCATAATCACGGCGACGCCCTGGCAGCGGCATGCGGATAGGCCGGGCACCGATAACAAGGAGGAGAACCATCGTGAATCGCACCCCCGCCGTGCTGGCCGCGTTCCTGGCCTCGGCTCCCGTCGCCCTGCCCGCGGCCGCCCAGAACGCCGCCGCGACCTACCCGAACAAGTCCATCCGCTTCGTGGTGCCCTATCCGCCCGGCGGGACCACCGACATCGTCGCGCGCGGCATCGGCATGAAGCTTGCCGAGCGCTTCGGCCAGCAGGTAGTCATCGACAACCGCGGCGGCGCCAGCACCATCATCGGCGCGGACGCGGTCGCCAAGTCCCTGCCGGACGGCTACACGCTGCTGCTGACCACCGCCACCACGATGTCGATCAATCCGCAGGTCGTGCCCAAGCTGCCGTACGACGCGGCAAAGGATTTCGCGCCGATCACCTTCGCGGTCAACGTGCCCTTCATGATCGCCGCCCATCCGTCGTTGCCGGTCAACACTATGCCCGAGCTGATCGCGCTGGCGAAGGCCAAGCCCGGCACGATCAAGTACTCGTCGCCCGGCACGGCCTCCAGCAACCACGTTGCCGGGGCACTCCTCGAGTCCATGGCGGGCATCAAGCTGCTGCACATCCCCTACAAGGGCTCGGGGCCCGCGACGACGGCGGCGCTCGGCGGCGAGGTGGACTTCGTCATCACCGGTATCGCCACCGCCGCGCCCCACGGGAGGGCGGGCAAGCTGAAGCTTCTCGCCATCGGCGCCGACCAGCGTCACCCGGGCTGGCCCGACGTTCCTTCCACTGGCGAAGCCGGGCTCAAGGGTTACTACGCGGGCACGTGGTTCGGCGTGGTCACGCGCGCGGGAACGCCGCGGGCGATCATCGACAAGCTCAACCGGGAATCGGTGGCGGCGCTCTCCGCAGGCGAGTTGAAAGACCGCCTGACCGCGATCGGCTTTGACGTGGCCCCCGGCACCCCCGAGGAGTTCGCGAGCTTCATGCAGGTCGACATGGCGCGGGCGGCCAAGGTCATCAAGGCGGCCGGCATCCAGGCCGCCGAGTAGGTCGTGCAGACGATCAGCGGTTCTCGAACCGGTTGAGGTCGAACAGCGCCGCCTCGTCGGGCGCCCACTGCCGGTAGGCGTCCCGCACCGCGTCGCTGTGGGCCCAGAACGCCGGGTTGGTGCGGCGGACCGCGAAACGCGTAGCCAGCGCCCGGTAATCGGCCTCCGATTTCAGCCCGCGGACGGCAGCGGTGAACGCGGGCAGTTCGGCGCGCTGCAGGCGGTAGAACGCATTCGGGTAGTCCCCGATGAAGCCGGGCACCAGCGTGAGCGTGTCCTCGTCTGGCCGCAGTTCGGACGCCTCGCGGAACAGATGGCTCACATTGGCGTGCGCGGTGTCGCGGAGCAGCGTGAACCAGCGGGGCGGACCCACCGGATCGTCGACGCGCATCACGGTCATCTCCGGCAGCCACTTCAGGCTGCGACCGCGTACCGCCGTCAGAATCTCGAGATCGCGGCGCAGCGCTTCATCCGGCACCGTCGCCAGGTCGTAGCGCTTGTCGAGCACCGGCGCGAGCCGCGCCTTCAGCAGGCCGTAGAGCTCGAGCTGCGGGTCCTTGGTGCGGTAGTCGATGCCGGTCTGGCGGTCGAACGTCGCGTTGCGCCCGTAGATGTATTCCTTCACCACATCCCGCGCGTCGCGATACCAGTAATCGGCCGTGGGCTTGCGCACGGCCTCCGGCAGGAACAACAGAAAATTGTACTCGCCCTCCATGCGCATGAAGTCCATGTAGAGCCGCGAGTTCAGCTGGTGGCCGGCGTTGCCGTAGACGTCGTAGCCCGCGACCAGCAGGTAATACAACCGTTCGAACAACGGGTAACCGATGACCCAGCTCGTCTTCGGCGGCGTGCCGACGAAACCCTTCACCACCGTGGCATTGTCGAAGTTGCGGATGATGGTGAGCGCGGCGTTCGGGTTGCGCCCGTCGCCATCCCAGATCGTCGACAGGTTGAGCGCGCCCGGCTTGGCGAAGGCCTGCTCGAGAACGCGACTTTTCTCGCGCAGGTACTTCTTCTCTTCGTCGGCGAAATGCAGCCACGGCGTGATGATGCCCGCGTCGCTGCCGTAGGCCGCCGGCAGCGTAAGATCGCCCGTCTCGCGCACCACGAGCTCCGCATACGCGCTGTTGGCATCGAAGCGGGGATCGGTGAACACGACCCAGAAGCGGTCCTCGATCACGTTCACCGCAATCTGACCGCGGCACACCGAACCCTTGATGAAGTTCATGATGAAAAACTGCGCCTCATCGAGCAGGAAACGGTAGCGCGATTCCTGCGGCAGGTCCCGAAAGGTGATGAAGGGGTTGCTCGCCATCTTGAGCGCATACGAGGGCATGGCGGCCACGTTAAAGTCGGGCGTCAGGAACCACGCGCGATACTTGTCCATGCGCGCGGCGCCCAGCACGTACGGCATGTAGGTCTTGCCGACGGGGGTCTCCAGCTCCGGCACCAGCCGGTAATACACCCGCGCCACGCCGGGATCGTCATACGGCCGGCGCGTCGCCACCTGCGCCACCGGTTTGCCCGGCGGCGTGGTGGAACGCACGAGCCGGAAACCCATGCGGGCCACGTCATCCTCGAATATCAACTGGCCCAGATACAGGTGCTCGTAGAGATAACGGCTCATCAGCCGCTCTTTCAGCGAATTCCCGTTAAGAAAAATCTCCCAGGCCTGCACC
Source organism: Burkholderiales bacterium (assembly GCA_050741255.1). Classification (GTDB taxonomy): domain Bacteria; phylum Pseudomonadota; class Gammaproteobacteria; order Burkholderiales; family SG8-41; genus CAZXNF01. The sequence continues at coordinate 31,361 of JBOIEQ010000002.1, forward strand.
TGCCGCACGGCCGCGGCCGGCAGTGGCGCCACGCCTTCGAAGGGCGCGCCGGCGGCGAGCCAGCGCGTGATGACGTCCATTTCCCGCGCATTGAGACCCGGTAATCCATACGGCATGCCCCACAGCGGATTGTCCTTTTCGAACCCGGCGTACGCCTCGACGGCCGGGCAACGCTGGCTGCGGTCGAGTCCCAGCGTGACCGCTTTCGGCAGCAGCGGCTCCGCAGGCAGCGGATGTTTCTGCTTGAGCGCGAGGCTGCGGAAGATCACGCTTGCCGCGAGGTTGCCCTCGGGCGCAGGGCGCTCGTTCAGGATCGCGGTGAAGCCCTTCTGACGCCACTGCGACGGCAGGTGCGCGTCCACGAACAGGCGGGTCAGCGGTGCCTCGTCCAGGCGCCCGCTGTCGTAGACGACCGCGGTGCTCGCGCCGCGCGCGACGCCCTCCCACGCGGTGAACTTGACCTGGCAGGGCGCGTCGTAACACGCGTGGCAGACCACGCAGCGGTTGTCGAGGATGGGCTTCACGTCCGCCCAGCGCGGCTGTCCCGGCGCCGGCGCGACGGGCACGTCGAAGCGCGCGGGATTCGCCGGCCCGTAGAGCTTGTTCAGTTCGGTGTCCTGACGGAGCGTGGCGCAGCTCGCCACCGCGAGCGCGATCAGGGCCAGCAGGCTGCGCACGGAGGAGCGTCCGGCGGCGGCGGTCGAAGGAGGCTTCATGTCAGTCCCTCCGCGCGGCGCTGATCCCGCCGTCGACCGTCAGCTCGGTTCCGGTGATGTAGGCCGCCTCGTCCGAGACCAGGAACAGCACGGCGTGCGCCGTGTCCCAGCCGGTGCCCATGCGTCCCATCGGCACCGCCGCGTGGCGCTTGGCGATCAGTTCCGCCGCACTGCCGGCGGACAGCTGTTTGACCAGGCGCTGCTCCACCAATGGCGTGTGCATGGTGCCCACCACCACCGTGTTGCAGCGGATGCCCTTCTTCACATACGCCATGGCCGTCGAGCGGCTGAAGGCCGCTAGCCCGGCCTTCGCGGTGCTGTAGGCCACGTTGACCCGGCCGCCGACCTGGCTGCGAAAGCCCGCGATGGAAGAAATGTTCACGATGACGCCCGCCTGCTGCTTCTCCATCACCGGCAGCACGAACTTGCAGCCCATGAACGCCGTCTTGAGGTTGAAGTCGAGCTGGCGGTCCCAGACTTCCTCCGTCATCGATACCGGATCGCCCGCCGCGGAACCGCCCACGTTGTTGACGAGGATGTCGACGCGCCCGAAACGGGCGGTGCAGGCCTCGACGGCCGCCTTCACTTCCGCCGCCTTCGTCATGTCGCAGCGGTGGACGACGCAGACGCCGCCTTCCTTCTCGATGATGTCGCGGGTTTCCAGCGCCGCCGCCTCGTCGAGGTCCGTAGCGAACACCGTCGCGCCCTGGCGCGCCAGCAGCACGGCGGTGGCCTTGCCGTTGCCCCAGCCGGGGCCCACGGTGCCGGCGCCGGCAACGAATGCGATCTTGCCCTTGAGATCAAGCATGGTGTACGTAACCCCGGGGCCTATTGATGTGCGTAAAGTTTCTTGCCCGCGACCGGCAGCTTCGCCATCAGGATGTCGCCGGAGAGCGATTCCGTGATGTAGAGCGTTTTCAGGTCCGGGCCGCCGAAGGCGATGTTGGCGAGGTGGTGGTGCTTGTGGTCGTCCGAGGAAATCAGGTGCGTGGGCAGCATGTTGCTGTCGAAGCGCCAGATGCCGACGCCGAGCTGACACACCAGCAGGCCGTTTTCAGCGTCCATCTCGATGCCGTCGGGGCCGCCGACGCCACCGGAGAGTTGCACCGCGACGCCGGTCTTGGAAATGGTGCCGTCGGCCATCAGCGGCAGCCGCCAGATCTGCTGCGAGCGGGTGACGCCGACGTAGCAATGCTTCTCCACCGTGGACAGCGTGATGCCGTTGGGGCTCGGCACGTTGTCGCACAGGCGGTCGAGCCGTCCCGCGGCGGACAGGCGGAACACGCGCCCGGTCGGGTCGGCGATGCCGGTCTGGCCCTGGTCGGTGAAGTAGAGGTCGCCGTTGGAGGCGAAGTGCAGGTCGTTCAGGCCCTTGAAGCCCTCGCTGAATGCGGTGCGCAGGACGGTCTCCATTTTGCCGGTCTTCGGATCGAGCACCAGCAGGCCTTCCTTGTAGTCGCAGATGAAGATGCGGCCGTCCTTGTGGATCTTCAGCCCGTTGGGCCAGCCGTCGTACTGCGTGACGAGTTCCCAGTCACCCTTGGGGGTAATGCGGAAAATGCGGCCGAAGGGAATGTCGCAGAACCACAGGTTGCCGTCGCGATCGAAGGACGGCCCCTCCAGGAAGCATTCGACTTCCGCGTTCTGGCGATTCGGGTCGGACCACGCCGTCCGCTGCTTCTTGCGGAACTTCGCGGGCATGGACATGAAGACTTCGGTCTTGATGTGGGCGAGCGGCTGGAACGGATTGAACACCTGCGGACTCCGGTGGCGTGGAACGGTGGGGTGGGACGAAAATCAGTCGGGCTTGGCGCCGGTGAGCTTGATGATCTTCGCCCACTTCTCGATGTCGACCTGCAGGAACCTGCGGAACTCCTCCGGCGTGCTGACTACCGGCTCGTTGCCCTCGTTCAGCAGGCGCTCGCGCATGTCCGGCGCATTCAGCACTGAGGCGATTTCCTTGTGCAGCTTGGCGACCACGGCGGGCGGCGTTTTCGCCGGCGCCATGATGCCGTACCAGGTCGGCGCATCGAAGCCCGGCACGCCGGATTCGGCGACGGTGGGAATATCCGGCAGCGTCGGAAAGCGCTTCGCCGTGCTGACCGCGATACCCCGCAGGCGTCCCGACTTGTGGTGCGGAATGCTGACGATCAGCACCGTGAACGCCGCCTGCACTTCGTTGCCGAGCTGCGCGGTGGTCGCCGGCGCGATGCCCTTGTAGGGCACGTGCACCATGTCGAAGCCGGCGCTCTGCTTCAGCAGCTCCATCGCCAGGTGCGGCGGGCTGCCGTTGCCCGACGACCCGTAGGAGGCCGGCTTGGTTTTGGCGTAGGCGACCAGTTCCTTCACGTTCTTCACCGGCAGCGACGGATGCACCACCAGCATCATCGGCGAGATGACCGCGAGCGAGATCATCGCGAAATCGTTGACCGGGTCGAAAGGCAGCTTGGGATACAGCGTCGCGTTGCTGGCGTGACTGCCGAAGGCCATCATGAGCGTGTAGCCGTCGGGCAGGGATTTGGCGACCAGTTCCGCGCCGATCGCGCCCGCGGCGCCGCCGCGGTTGTCGATCACGAAGGTCTGGCCCCAGCGTTCGCCGAGTTTCTGGCCGATCAGGCGCGCGAGGATGTCGGTGCCGCCGCCGGGCGGGAACGGCACCACGAAGCGTACCGGCTTGTCGGGGTAAGTCGCCGCGCCCTGCGCGTGGCCCATGGCCGGGAGCGACGCCGCGGCCAGGGCGATGAGCGCCGGCAACACACGGGACTGGCGGCGAACGGACATGCGCGACTCCGGAGGGACTTAAGGGCGTCATGATAAGGAACTCCACGCGCGGCGTCGATGCGATGGCGCCCGTTTGCCGGTAGCATCGCGCTTCCCGTCTCCCTCGCCTCCCCCGCCTCCGCACATGAAGATCAAGCGCATCGAGCCGATTCCCGTCAGCCTGCCGATGCTGAAGCCCATGAAGATGGCCGGCGTCGAAATCCGCGCCGCCGACAACCTGCTGGTGCGGCTGGAAACGGACAGCGGGCACGTCGGCTGGGGCGAGGCCGCCTCGGCGCCGAACATGACCGGGGAGACGGTCGAGGGCATGACGGCCGCCGCGCGCTGCATCGTGCCCGCGCTGGAAGGCCTGGCCGCGGAGAACGTCGCCGCCGTCGTCGCCGCCATGAAGCGCGCGATCTACGGCAACCTGGCGGGCAAATCCGCGATCGAAATGGCGCTGCACGATGCCCTGGGACGCGCGGCCGGCAAGCCCGTGTACGAACTGCTGGGCGGCAAACGCCGCGATCGCGTACCCGTGCTGTGGCTGCTCGGCACCGGCAGCGCAGACGGCGACGTGGCAGAAGCGCGCGCCAAGCGGGATGCCGGGGTTATCGCCTACAAGATCAAGGTCGGCGTGGACGATCCGCTGCGCGATGCCGAGCGCACGCGCCGCATCTGCGACGCGCTGGGTGCCGGCCACCTGATTTCCGCCGACGCCAACCAGGGCTGGTCCGTCGAACAGGCCGTCGCCTACGTGAAAGCGGTCGCCGACACGCGACTGGATTTCTTCGAGCAGCCGGTGATGGGCGACGACCTCGCCGGGATGGCCACGGTGGCCGCGGCTAGCCGCGTGCTCATCGGCTTCGACGAAGGCGCGCACAGCCTCGCGGACATCGAACGCCACCACGCGATGAAAGCCGCAGCGGGCGTCAGTCTCAAGACGATCAAGCTCGGCGGCCTGCGGCCGGTGATGGACGCGGGCGCGTTGTGCGAACGACTTGGCATGAAGATCAACCTCGCCTGCAAGATCGCCGAATCGGGCATCGCCACATCGGGCGTACTGCACCTCGCCGCGGCGCTGCCGTCGGTGGACTGGGGCGTCAGCCTGTCGAGCCAGTACCTGGCGGATGACGTGGTGCGGGCACCGCTGGCCATCGTCGATGGGCACGCGCAGGTGCCGTCGGGCGCGGGCCTCGGCTTCGAGGTGGACGAGGCGAAGGTGCGGCGCTACACGCTGAAATGCTGATCCGACCGATCTACGCCAGCCGTTCCGCCAGTTCCTTGAAGTCCGCCACGATCAGGTCGGGCTGGTAGGGCCAGTTCCCGAACGGCCGTTTGCGGCGGTCGACGAACGCGGTGCGCATGCCCGCCGCCTTCGCACCCACGCAGTCGAAGGCGTGGTTGGCGACAAACAACACCTGGTCCATGGACACCCCCGTGATCTCTGCGGCCTTGGTGTAGGTCGCTACGTGCGGCTTGAACGCGCCCGCCACCGCCACTGAAATGATGTGGTCGAACGCGATGCCGTGGTACGGGCGCGCAGCTTCCAGCATGTCCGGGTCGCCGTTCGACAGCACCGCGAGCTTGTAGCGCGTGCGCAGACGGTCCATCGCCGCCGGCACGTCGGGGAACGGGCGCAGCTTTTCGATCTCCGCCACCAGTGCGCTCACCTCCTGGTCCGTGTGCGGAATCTCCGCCCGCGTCAGGGTGGTGTCGACCGAGATCTCGCCGATGCGGCGGTAGGTGATGTGCTCCCGGTGCAGCAGCCCGTCGATCATCGAGTTCTCGAAGTGGGTGCGGCGCCACCACGTCACGAAGGCATCGGGGCGCCCCTGCCAGCCCTTGCGCTTCAGATACGGGGTGACCGCCTCGATCAGGCCGCCCTGCATGTCCACGACCGTGCCGTACTGGTCGAACATCACCACTTTGGTCGAGTTTTTCAGTTCCGCGAGAGTTGTCATTGGCTCTAGAGTTTGATCTTCGGGTCGAGCCAGTCGCGCAGGCTGTCGCCGAAGAGGTTGAACGCGAACACCGCGAGACTGATCGCGATGCCCGGAAAGATGATCATCCAGGGCGCCTGCTGGTAGAAGTCCGCCGCCGATCCCGACAGCATCAGGCCCCACGACGGCGTCGGTTCGGTGACGCCGAGGCCGAGGAAGGACAGCGAGGCCTCGGCGAGGATGGCCTGCGCCACGAACGCCGTCAGCATGATGAGGTACGGCGCAACCACGTTCGGCGCGATGTGCCGGAAGATGATGCGGGTGTGCGAGAACCCGGCCGTGCGCGCGGCATCGATGTAGGGCATCTCGCGGATCGACAGCGCCGAGGCGCGCACCACGCGCGCCACCTTGGGCACCATCGGCAGGCCGATCGCGACCACCAGGTTCACGTCGACGCCGAGTACCACGTTCTTGCCGAGGATCGCGACCACCGTGATCGCCAGCACGATGATCGGAAAGGACAGCAGCACGTCCATCACGCGCTGGATCGCCATGTCGGTGCGGCCGCCGAAATAGGCGGACACGATGCCGATCACGGCGCCGAGCGTCGCCCCCCAGAACGACGCGAGAAAGCCCACCGCGAGCGCGGTGCGCGCGCCGTAGATGATGCGCGAGAGCACGTCGCGCCCGAAGGAGTCGGTGCCCAGCCAGTGCGCGCGCGAGGGCGCGGCCAGCATCGATGCGTAATCCACGGTCAGCGGATCGTACGGCGCCACCCACGGCGCGAAGAGCGCGCATACCGCCATCAGCACGATGAAGACCAGCCCCGCCGCACCGAGCGACTGCTGGCCGATGAAGCGCAGCACCGGATGGCGGCGCTTGGGGACGGTGTAGGTGGTGGCGGTTGTTGTCATGTGAGGCTGGATCACCGCAGCTGCCAACACCGGAGAAGGTAATGGGTAATGGGTAATGGGTAATGGGAACAACCCCGGCGCCGGTGCTTACTCATCACCCATGACTCATTACTCATCACCACGCTCAGCGGTAGCGGATCCGCGGGTCGAACACCGCGTAGAGCAGGTCGATCGCGAAGTTGATGAGCACGAAGAACACCGCGACCAGCAGGACGAGCGCCTGGATCATGGTGTAGTCCCCGCGCGAGACGGCCTGCACGAACAGTTTGCCGATGCCGTTCAGGTTGAACACCTGTTCCGTCACCACCAGCCCGCCGATCAGGAAGGCGAACTCGAGCCCGACCACGGTGATGACCGGCAGCAGCGCGTTGCGCATGGCGTGGCGCGCCACCACCAGCCGCTCGTAGACGCCCTTGGCGCGGGCGGTGCGGATGTAATCCTCCTGCAGGACTTCGAGGATGGAGGACCGCATCATCCGCGTGGCCACCGAGGAGTAGCGGTAGCCCACGGCGATGGCCGGCCAGATGAGCTGCGACAGATTGGCCCAGGGATCCTCGCGGAACGGCGTGAAGGTCAGCGGCGGGATCCACGAGAAGTAGGTCAGCAGCAGCAGGATGATGATCATGCCGAGCCAGAACGACGGCACCGCCAGCCCGGCGATCGAGAACACGCGGATGGACTGGTCGATCCAGGTGTCCTTGAAGATCGCCGACAGGGTGCCTAAGGGCAGCGCCAGCAGGATGGCGAGAATGGTCGCCATCACCGCCACCTGCAGGGACAGCTCGAGCCGGATGCCGATCTCGTAGGCCACCGGCTTGCCGGTCCACATCGAGTAGCCGAAGTCCCCCTGCAGGATGCCGCCGAACCATTTCACGAACTGGATCGCCACCGGCCGGTCGAGGCCCAGCCGCGCCCGCTCCTCTTCCACCACGTGCTTCGGCACGTTGGCGCCCTCGAGCATGATCTGCACCGGATCGCCCGGCATCGCCCGCAGCATGAAGAACACCAGCAGCGCGACCCCGATCAGCGTCGGGATCATCAGCAGCAGGCGTTGGGCGATGTAGCGCAGCATGGGTTGCGTGAGGCGTCAGGCGTGAAGCGTGAGGGGTAACGGTCTGGATCGCCTCACCCCTCCCGCCTCACTCCTCACCGATTACTGGTCCAGCCATACGTCCGTCAGGTCCTGCCCCACGTAATGCGAGGGCGTCATTTGCCAGCCCTTCAGCTTGCGGTTCAGCACGATGATGCGGTGCCACCAGATGGTGGGAACGGTGTAGGCCTGCTCCAGCGCGCGCTTCTCGAACTCGCGCAGCAGCGCGGTGCGCTTCTTCTTGTCGAGCTCGCCGGACTGCTTGTCGTAGAGGTCGTCCAGCACACGGTCGGTCTGGCCCGCGTAGTTGATGGCCGACTTGTCGTGCGAGAGGAACTTCTGCAGCTGCAGGTTGGGCTCGTCCATGTAATCGCAGTTGAAATCGAGCGCGGCGTCGAAGGTCGGGTTGTCGCGCTGCTGCGCGGCCAGATACAGGCGCGTTTCGAGCTGCTCGTGCTTGACGTTGACGCCGAGCTGCCGCCACTGGTCGATCAGGAACACGCCGACCGGCGTGTACGGCATCGCCACGTTGCGATTGGTCAGCGTGAAGGTGAGGTTGGGAACACCGGCGTCGGCCAGCAGCTTCTTCGCTTCCGCCCGCGACGCATTGATGTCCTTCGCGAAGCCCGGCAGCTTGACGAGTTCCGCTTCCGGCAATGCGTACTCGTAACCCGGCCGCAGCAGGCCGCCGACATGCCGCACCAGCGCCACCTTGGACAGCGCCTCGGCGCCGGCCCAGCGGTCGATGGCGAGCGACAGCGCCTTGCGCACGCGCGGGTCGTCGAAGGGCTTCTTCCTGGTGTTGAACGTCACCACCAGGCTGCACACCCACGGCGACTCCATCACCACCGCCTTGTCGCCCAGGGTCTTCACGATGCGGTCGCGGTCCGCCGGCGAATGGCCGCGGAATTCCGCGAGCACTTCGCCCGCCGACAGCGCGTTGACCATCGGCGCACCCTGCGTGAAGAGCGCCATGAAACCATTCAGGTACGGCTTGCCCTTCTCAAAATAGCCGTCGAAGCGCTTGCCGGTCCAGTGCGAACCGGCGACGTGCTCGACGAAGGTGAAGGGCCCGGTGCCCATGACGTTGCGCTCGGGCCAGCGCGGGTCCTGCTTCAGCTTCGCCGCGCTGTAGACGCAGTCCCAGGGGCTCGCGAAGTTCGCCAGCATCGAGGCGTTGGGCTTTTTCAGCTTGAACACGACCGTGAGCGGATCGGGCGTGTCGATGGTCGCGATGTCGGCGTAACCCTCCTCGCGCAGCGACCTGACGCCCGGCGGCGGCTTGCGGATGCGGTCGTAGGTCGCCTTGATGTCCTCAGAGGTGAAATTCGAGCCGTCGTGGAACTTGACGCCTTTCTTCAGCTTGAAGGTATAGGTCAGCCCGTCCTTGGACACCGTCCACGACTCGGCAAGGTCACCCTTCACCGAGGGATACTTCGCGGTGTCGAACTTGAGCAGCGTCGAGTAGTGCGGGCGCACCGGGTGGATGAACGCGAACGACGACTGCGCGTGGCAATCGTAGTTCGGCGGCTCCGCACCGACCGCGAACTTGAGCAGACCGCCCGGAACGGGCGTCTGGGCGAACGCGGCTCCCGTCCCGGCGCCGAGCATGAGGGCAAGGGCAATCGCGGCAATCCCCATCCAGGTATGTTTCATGGCTCCTCCTTCGTTCGTTGTTTGCAGTGCGGAAACAGGGTCAGACCTTCAGGCACGCGGCGCGATGGCCCGCGCCGACCTCGCGCAGCTCCGGAATGATGCGCCGGCATTCCTCGGACGCCAACGGGCAGCGCGTATGAAACACGCAGCCCGCGGGCGGCGCGAGCGGGCTCGGCACCTCGCCGCCCAGCACGCGGTGCTCGCGCCCGGCCTCCAGCACCGGATCGGGCACCGGCACCGCGTCGAGCAGGGCACGGGTGTAGGGATGGCGCGGGTTGGCGTACAGCGCATCGCGGTCGGCGACTTCCATGACCTTGCCGAGATACATCACGACCACGCGGTCCGAGATGTGGCGCACCACCGCGAGGTCGTGCGCGATGAAGAGGTAGGTCAGTCCGAGCCGCTGCTGGAGTTCCTCCAGCAGGTTGATGATCTGCGCCTGGATCGACACGTCGAGCGCGGACACCGGCTCATCGCACACGATGAAGTGCGGCTCCATGGCCAGCGCGCGCGCGATGCCGACGCGCTGGCGCTGCCCGCCCGACAGTTCGTGCGGGTAGCGCTCGGCCATGTAGTCGAACAGGCCCACGTTCTCCAGCAGCTCGCCGACACGCAAGCGCGCGGCGCGGCGGTCCGGCTGCAGGCCGTACACGCGCATCGGCTCGGCGATGATTTCGCCGATGGTCATGCGCGGGTTGAGCGAGCTATACGGATCCTGGAAGATCACCTGCACGGCGCGCCGGTAAGCCTTGAGCGGCGCCCCCTTCGCGCGAGTGACGTTGCGGCCCGCGTAGACGATTTCACCGGACGTGGCCTCCTCCAGCCGCAAGAGCGTGCGCCCGACCGTGGTCTTGCCGCAGCCGGATTCGCCGACCAGTCCGACGGTCTCACCCGGATAGAGTTCGATCGACAGTCCGTCGACCGCGCGCACCTCGGCGTGCGAGCCGCCGGTGATCCGCAGGCCGGTGGCGACCTCGAAGTAGGTGCGCAGCTCGTGCAGGCGCATCAGCGGCGCCGTGCGGTCGATGGTCTTGGCGCGCGGTGAGGCATCCGTGCGGTCCTGCAGACCGATCGGCGTGCCGCGCGCCATTTCCGGCGCGCGCAGGCAGGCGGAATGATGGCCCGCAGCGGCTTCCACCAGCGGCGGCACTTCGGCGGTGCACGCGTCCAGGCGGGCCAGGCAGCGCGGCGCGAAACGGCAGCCGGGCGGCGGGTCGAGCAGATTAGGTGGCGTGCCCTCGATGGTCTCGAGCTTCAGGCCGCGCGGCCGGTCGAGCCGCGGCACGGACCGCAGCAGGCCCGCCGTGTACGGGTGCAACGGTCGCGCGAACAGTTCCGCCGCCTTCGCCTGTTCGATGATGCGTGCCGCGTACATCACGTTCACGCGGTCGGCATAGCGGGCGACGATGCCGAGGTTGTGCGTGATGATGACCATCGCGATGCCGAGGTCGCGCGACAGGTCCTTCATAAGCTGCAGGATCTGCGCCTGGATCGTGACGTCTAGCGCGGTGGTCGGTTCGTCCGCGATGATGAGCCTGGGGTTGCACGCCAGTCCGATCGCGATCATCACGCGCTGGCGCATGCCGCCCGAAAACTGGTGCGGGTACTGGTCGAGCCGCCGTTCCGGATCGGGGATGCCGACGCGCTGGAGCAGCTCCAGCGCCCGCGCGCGCGCCTGGACTTCGCTCATCTGCAGGTGGATCAGCAGCGGTTCCATGATCTGGAAGCCGATGGTCAGCACCGGGTTGAGCGAAGTCATCGGCTCCTGGAAGATCATCGCGATGTCGCGGCCGCGGATCTCGCGCATCCCTTCCTCGGGAAGCTGCAGCAGGTCGCGGCCCTGGAAACGGATGCTGCCGCCGACGACGCGGCCCGCGGGTTTGGCCAGCAAACGCATGATCGCGAGCGAGGAGACCGATTTGCCGCAGCCGGATTCGCCGACGAGCGCCACGACTTCACCGGGCCGGACGCGATAGGAAATGCCCTCCACGGCGCGCACGACGCCGCGCGAGGTCACGAAATGAACGTGGAGATCCTCCACGTCGAGCAGCCATTCCGCGCCGCCCGGCGCTGCGGCATCCGCCGCCCCCTCCACGCGCTGATATTGGGCGCGCTCGATGACTGCGCTCATGATGAGCGTCTCGTTGTGGTGATGAAACCGCCCGCAGGCTAGGGGGTGCCCGCGGGTGTGTCAAGCCGGATCAGGCAAGCGCGGCAGCGAGGACTTTCGCGACGTGGATGGCGTCCCGACCAGCGCCGTCGTGGATCTGGTGCCGGCAACTCGTGCCGTCAGCAATCAGTAAGGTTTCGGCGGCGGCCTCGCGCACCGCCGGCAGCAGGCTCGCTTCGGCCATTTTCATGGACACGTCGTAGTGATCGGCGTCGAAGCCGAAGCTGCCCGCCATGCCGCAGCAACTCGACTCGACGGTCTTCACCTCGAGCCCGGGTACCAGCTTCAGCACGCGCTCCACCGCCGGCATCGCGGCGAACGCTTTCTGGTGGCAGTGGCCGTGCAGCAGCGCCTGCTTTTCCGGCAGGGGCTTGAGCTTGAGGTCGAGGCGACCCGCGGCGTGTTCGCGCGCGAGAAACTCCTCGAACAGCATCGCCTGCGCGGCAAGCCTTGTCGCGTCTTCTCCCGGCAGCATGGAGAGAAATTCGTCGCGCAGTCCGAGGATGCAGGAGGGTTCCAGCCCGATGATGGGGATGCCACGCTCGACGTAGGGCATCAGCGCCGCGAGCGTGCGCCGCGCCTCGGCCTTCGCTTCATCGACCAGCCCGGTAGCGAGAAAGGTGCGACCGCAGCACAGCGGGCGGGCCCCGTCCTCCGCGCGTGCCACATGCACCTGGTAGCCCGCCGCTTCCAGCACGCGGAGCGCCGCGCGCAGATTGTCCGGTTCGAAGCTGTTGTTGAAGGTGTCCGCGAACAGCACGACTTCGCCCGCGCCCTGGCCCGGGCGTGCCGTGCGTTGACCATCAAGGAAGGGATCGCCGCGCCACCGCGGCAGGCCGCGCTTCGCGGAAAAGCCCAGCAGCGTCTCGGACAGCGCGGCGAGCCCTGGAATCGTGTCGCGCAGATTGAATAGCCACGGGAGGCGCGCGCCCCACGCGGCGTAGCGCGGCAGGAAGGCGACGAGCCGGTCCCTGAGGCTGAGACCATGACGCTTGCGGTAGTGATACAGGAACTCCGTCTTCATCTTCGCCATGTCCACGCCGGTCGGACATTCGCGCTTGCACCCCTTGCACTGCACGCACAGGTCCATCGCGTCGCGCACGTCGTCGGAAAGTAGCGCGTCCGGGCCGAGTTGGCCGGAAATGGCGAGCCGCAGCGTATTCGCGCGGCCGCGCGTGAGGTCCTTCTCGTTGCCGGTGGCGCGGAACGACGGACACATCGTGCCCGCGTCGAACTTGCGGCAGTGGCCGTTGTTGTTGCACATCTCGACGGCCTTGTCGAAGCCGCCCCACTCGCTCCAGTCGAGCGCGGTGGCGATCTTCGGCACGGTGTAGCCGGGCTTGAAGCGGAACAGCGTGCGGTCGTCCTGCTTGGACGGATGCACGATCTTGCCGGGGTTGAGCAGCCCCTTCGGGTCGAAGATCCCCTTGATCTCCTCGAACGCGGCGACGAGCTTGGGCCCGTAGAAAGGCGCGATCCATTCGGAGCGCACCAGGCCGTCGCCATGCTCGCCGGAGTAGGCGCCCTTGTATTCTTTCACCAGCTCGGCGGCCTCCTCGGCGATGGCCCGCATTTTTCCGGCCCCATCGTCGCGCATGTTGAGGATGGGCCGCACGTGCAGTGTGCCGACGGACGCGTGCGCGTACCAGGTGCCGCGCGTGCCGTGCTTTTCGAAGACACTCGTCAGGCGTTCGGTGTACGCGGCGAGATGTTCGAGCGGCACCGCGCAGTCCTCGATGAAGGACACGGGTTTGCCGTCGCCCTTCATCGACATCATGATGTTGAGGCCGGCCTTGCGCACCTCCCAGAAGTCGCGTTGCACAGCCGGATCGATCACCTCGACCACGCTGCCGGGCAGGCCGAAGTCCGCCATCAGTTCGACCAGTTGTTTCAGCTTCGCGAGCTGCTCGTCGCGGTTCTCGCCGGCAAACTCCACCAGCAGGATCGCGTCCGGGTCGCCTTTCACGCACTGGTCGACGATGGGCCGGAACGCGGGGTTGGAGCGTGCGAGCCCGATCATCGTGCGGTCCACCAGTTCCACGGCGACCGGCTTCAGTTGCACGATCTGCTGCGGCGCCTCCATCGCGCGGTAGAACGTCGGGAAATGGCAGATGCCGAGCGTCTTGTGCTTCGGCAGCGGCGACAGATTGAGATGCAGCCGCTTCGAATACGCCAGGGTGCCTTCGGAGCCGACCAGCAGGTGCGCCATGTTGAAAGCGGGCGCCGCGAGCATATCGAGGTTGTAGCCGGCGACCTTGCGCAGCACTTTCGGATAGCGGTGTTCGATCTCCTCGGCCTCGCGCACGAAGATGCCGCGGATCTTCTGCACCAGCTCGCGGTAACCCGCGGGGCCGCCGAGCTGCGACAGGTCCGCCGGCACGTCGCCGAAGGCATACTCCGCGCCGTCGGCCATCACCGCCTCGATCCCGGCGACGTTGTGCACCATGTTGCCGTACTGAATGGAACGCGAACCGCAGGAGTTGTTGCCGGCCATGCCGCCGAGCGTCGCCTGCGCGCTGGTGGACACGTCCACCGGATACCACAGGCCGTGCGGCTTGAGGTGCGCGTTCAGATGATCGAGCACCATGCCGGGCTGCACGACGGCGACCTTGCTGTCCTGGTCAAAGCTGACGAGCCGGTTCAGATACTTTGAGTGGTCGATGACCAGCGCCGCACCGACGGTCTGCCCGCATTGCGACGTGCCGCCGCCGCGCGGCAGCACCGGGATGCCCTCCTCCACGGCGATCTGCAGCGCGATCTGCGCGTCGCGTTCGGTCTTCGGCACCACCACGCCAACGGGCTCGATCTGGTAGATCGAGGCGTCGGTCGAGTAACGGCCGCGCGAAGCAGCGTCGAACAGGACTTCGCCTTCCAGTTCGCGCTTCAGCCGCTGCGCGAGCGCACTGTCGTCGGCACGGGGATGCAGGCGGAGGGGATGGACGGGCGCGTTCATGCCGCGGAATGATAACCGTATCGCACACTGAAGCGCCTCAGAGCGCCTAACAGCGTGAAACGCACGTGCGCTGTCACGGGTTTGGCTCAGGGCGAGGCATCTGCCACCGGCCGTATGGGGTATACGGTCAAGGCAGATAACGACGCCATGGGCCAAACTCGTGCCAGCCCGGAGGGTTACGGCCAGAATCGCCGCTCACTTTGTCGCCCTCCGGGGGCCGTATTGACATACGCCCCCCATCGGGCTTCGCGTGCCCGACAATTCTGGCCGTAACGCACGCGCGTTTCACACTGTTAGGTGCTCTAAGCTACCATCGCGCTCCACGCTCAGGAGCTGCCATGACCCTGCACACCGGACGCCATTTTCTGCAAATCCCCGGCCCGACCAACGTGCCCGACCGCGTGCTGCGCGCCATCGACAGCGCGACTATCGACCACCGCGGGCCCGAGTTCCAGCAACTGGGCCAGGCCGTACTCGCGGGTCTGAAGCCCGTGTTCAAGACCAGGGGCACGGTCGTGATCTTTCCGGCATCCGGCACCGGCGCGTGGGAAGCCGCGCTCGTCAACACGCTGTCGCCCGGCGACCGGGTGCTGATGGCCGAGACCGGCCATTTCGCGACGCTGTGGGAAGGCATGGCGAAGCGGCTCGCCCTGGTGCCCGATTTCATCCCCGGCGACTGGCGCCGCGGCGCCGATCCGGCGGCCATCGAAGCCAGGCTCGCGGAAGACAAGGGCCACACGATCAAGGCCGTGTGCGTCGTGCACAACGAAACCTCCACGGGCGCGACTTCACGCATCGGCGAGATCCGCAAGGCTATCGATCGTGCGAAACATCCCGCGCTGTTCATGGTGGATACGATCTCTTCCCTCGCCTCCATCGACTACCGCCACGACGAATGGGGCGTGGACGTCACCGTCGCCGGCTCGCAGAAGGGCCTGATGCTGCCGCCCGGCTTGTCGTTCAACGCCGTGAGCGACAAGGCGCTCGCCGCCGGCAAGACCGCGAAGCTGCCGCGGTCGTACTGGAGCTGGGACGAGATGCTCGCGCCGAACAAGAATGGCTTCTTCCCCTACACGCCGGCCACCAACCTGCTCTACGGTCTGCGCGAGGCGCTCACGATGCTGGTCGAGGAAGAAGGCCTGGAAAACGTGTTCAAGCGCCACGACCGCCACGCCGAAGCCACGCGCCGCGCGGTGCGCGCGTGGGGCCTGGAGATCCTGTGCCAGAACCCGGCCGAATATTCGAGCGCGCTGACCGCCGTGCTGATGCCCGCCGGCCACGATGAAGCGGCCTACCGCAAGGTCGTGCTCGAGCACTTCGACATGTCGCTCGGCAGCGGGCTCGGCAAGGTCGCGGGCAAGGTGTTCCGCATCGGCCACCTCGGATCTTTCAACGACCTCACGCTGATCGGCACGCTGGCCGGCGTGGAGATGGGCCTCGGCCTCGCGGGGGTTCCGCACAAGAAAGGCGGCGTCGCGGCGGCCATGGAATATCTCGGCGGCAGCGAGGCACTGAAGACACGCGCGGCGGCCTGACCGCGCGCGGCAAGGCCGCATGGAACCGAACTTGCTAGGAACTCACTAGCCGGCGGGGGGCATCCCCCGATTCGCTTCAACGAGGCTTCCATGCACAAGCTTGCACCGCTTCTCCTCCTGCTGTGTTCCACTGCGGTGCCCGCGGCCGACGTGGCGCCTGCCTATCCCGACCGGCCGGTCCGCTTTATCGTGCTGTCGCCGCCCGGCGGCGGCTCCGACATCACGGCACGGGCGATCGCCCAGAAACTCACCGAAAAGTGGGGCCAGCAGGTCATCGTCGACACCCGCGCCGGCGCCGGCGGCGTGGTCGGCATGGAAATCGCGGCCAACGCCCGGCCCGACGGCTACACCCTGGTGCTCGGCGGCATCGGCCCGGTGGCCGTCGCGCCCAGCATCTACAAGAAGCCGCCCTACGATCCGGTCAAGGACTTCACACCCATCGTGCGCGCGGCCAACGCGCTCAACATGCTCGTCGTGCATCCCTCGGTGCCCGCGACCTCGGTAAAGGAACTGATCGCCTACGGCAAGACCTCGAACGCCAAACTCAATTACGGCTCGTCGGGCGCCGGGCGGGCAGACCATCTCGCCGGCGAAATCTTCAGCAAGATGACCGGCGTCCCCATGCAGCACGTGCCGTACAAGGGCGGTGCGCCGGCGATGGTCGATCTGCTGGGCGGCAACATCCAGCTGATATTTTCCACCGTGTCCACCGCCATCGTGCACGTCAAGGCCGGCAAGATCCGTCCGCTCGGCATGACGGCGGCGAAACGCTCGGAGTTCTTTCCCGACATTCCCACCATCGCGGAAAGCGGCCTGCCCGGCTTCGCCGTCGACAACTGGTACGGCGTGGTGGCGCCGGCCGGCCTGCCCCGCGCCATCGTCGTCAAACAGCACCGCGACATCAGCGACACGCTCAACCAGCGCGACGTGAAGGAGCGGCTGGCCGGGCTCGGCATCGTCGCCTTTCCGACCGCGACGCCGGAAGAGTTCGGCGCCTACATCAAGTCAGAAGTCGCCCGCTACGCGAAGATCGTCAAGGAGGCAGGCGTCACCGCCGAATAGGCACTGCGTGCTGGACAACCCGCGCGGCAGCATCGATCATCGCGCCGGAGGAGACCCGATGAAAAACCTGATCCGTTCGGCACTCGTGGCCGCCGGGGCGTTGTGCATCACTTGTGTGCACGCCCAGGCGCCGAACTACCCATCGCGCGCCATTCGCATGATCGTGCCCTTCGCCCCTGGCGGCGGCAGCGACATCGTCGCGCGGCTGATCGGCGTGGAACTGAGCAAGGGCCTCGGCCAGCCGGTGGTGATCGACAACCGCGCCGGCGCCGGCAGTACGCTCGGCACCGATCTCACGGCCAAGGCGCCACCCGACGGCTACACCATCGTCCTCAACAACATCGGCCTCGCCTTCAATGCAACGCTCTACCAGAAGCTGCCTTACGACACACTGAAGGATCTGGCGCCCATCAGCCTGGTCGCGACACAACCCAACCTGTTCGTCGTGCACCCGTCCCTGCCGGTGAAGAGCGTCGCCGAGTTTCTGAAACTCGCACGTGCCCGGCCCGGCCAGATCACCTACGCCTCCGGCGGCGTGGGCAGTGGTTCGCATCTCGCCGCCGAACTGCTGATCCTGCTGACGAAGGTCAACCTCATCCACGTGCCCTACAAGGGCACGGGTCCGGCGGTGGTCGATCTGCTGGGCGGCCAGGTGCAGATGATGGTCTCCACCATGGCCTCCGCGCTGCCGCATGCGAAGGCGGGCAAGCTGCGCGCGCTGGGCGTCACCAGCGCCGCGCGTTCTCCGGCCGCGCCGGAGGTGCCGACGATGATCGAAGCCGGCGTGCCCGGCTTCGAATTCACGACGTGGTACGCCATGCTTGCGCCGGCCGGCACGCCCAGGCCCATCATCCAGAAACTCAACGCCGAACTGGCGCGCATTTCGAAGGTACCCGATATCGCGGACAAGTTCTCCACGCAAGGCCTCGACCCGCTGTCCTCCACGCCCGAGGCTTTCGGCGAATACCTCAAGTCCGAAGTCGACAAGTGGGGCAAGGTGGTGAAGGCCACCGGCGCCCGCGCCGAATAGGCCGGACCCGCATGAGTACCGACGCCCTTACACATCTGACCTACATGCAGCGCGCGCTGGACCTCGCGCGCAAGTCCATGGACTCGGGCAACCGGCCGGTTGCCTCCCTCATCGTCCGCGACGGCGAGGTCATCGGCAGCGGCGTCAACACCATGCTGAGCGACCACGATCCGAGCGCGCACGCCGAGGTCGCCGCCATCCGCGAGGCCGGCGCGAAGCTGAAGACCATCGACCTCTCCGGCAGCACGCTGTATTCCACGCTCGAATGCTGTCCCATGTGCTTCTGGTGCATGCAGGAAGCGAAGATCACCCGGGTCGTGCTGGGCGGCCGCTATGCCGGCATCGGGCGCACCGACCTGGGCCGCTACACGGTGGAGTCCTTCCGCGAATTCACCGGCCGCCCGCTGGAGATCATCACCGGCGTGCTGCAGACCGAATGCGAGGCCGTTCGCCTGGAATGGATGCGGAAGGAAAGCAAAAACAAATGAACCACAGAGGCACAGAGGCACAGAGGACGGCAAGGAAAACGAACTTCGAATCGGGGTTTTCTCCGTGTCTCTGTGCCTCTGTGGTTCAATGGGTTTGATGGGCGAACCAAGAGCGCCTGACAACCTCGGAGGGGATCAATGGCAAGCCTGAAAGACCGCATCGGCGTCGACATCGGCCGCCGCGCCAGGCTGGAAGACGGCATCGAATGGGCGGCAAAGAACGGCGTCCGCTATGTCGACATCCAGCTCGATACCGCGCACAACGCGGTGACCACGTTCGACGACAAGCGCTGTGACGCCATACGCGCGCTCACCGAGAGGCACGGCATCACGCTCGGGCTGCACACGCTGTCGGCGGTGAACGTTGCCGAGTATTCGCCCTACGTGGGTGAAGCGGTCGACCAGTACCTCAAAAGCTACATCGACATTTTCCCCAAGCTCGGCGCGCACTGGATCGTGGTCCACGCCGGCTATCACTTCACCTCCGACGTGAAGCTGCGCATGGAAGCCGGCTGCGAGCGGTTGAAGCGCATGGTGGATTACGCCGGCAAGAAGGGCGCGGTCCTCTACCTCGAGAACCTGAACAACGAGCCGCCGGACGCCGAGGTGCATTACCTCGCGCACACCGTCGAGGAGTGGATGTACTACTTCGACCGCATCAAGGCCGACCACTTCCGCATGTCGTTCACCGCCAACCACGCGCACCTGGTGCCCGACGGCGTGGACGGCTTCATCGACGCCATCGACTTCTCACGCGTGGGCGAGGTGCGGCTCGCCGACTGCTTTCGCCTCGGCAAGGAAGAACACCTGCTGCCGGGCAAGGGCGACTTCGACTTCGGCCACCTGTTCAGGCGCATCGAGGCCAAAAAAGAGTTCAAGGGCCATTACATGAACGCGTTCGGCACGCTCGACGACATGTTGGCCGGGCGCGAGTACCAGTTGAATAAAGCCAAAGCCGCGGGCGTCGCGGTATAACAAGCTGCCGAGCGGCCGCAGAGCCGCCCCCAGCAGCTGGAGGAGTGACCATGGCAAGAGCCTTCGTGGCGGCGTTCGCGCTTGCGTGCAGCGCGGGCGCATTCGCGCAAACGTTCCCGACCAAATCGATCCGCCTCATCGTGCCGCAGACCGCGGG
Organism: Burkholderiales bacterium; assembly: GCA_050741255.1. Taxonomy (GTDB): domain Bacteria; phylum Pseudomonadota; class Gammaproteobacteria; order Burkholderiales; family SG8-41; genus CAZXNF01. The sequence continues at coordinate 50,810 of JBOIEQ010000002.1, forward strand.
CGGTCAGAACGACATCCAGGCGCGGCTGATCGGCATGAAGCTCACCGAGTCGCTGGGCCAGACCGTGGTGGTGGACAATCGTCCCGGCGCGGCGGGCGCGATCGGTTTCGAAATCTCCGTCAAGGCGCCCGCCGACGGCTACACGCTCCTGCTCGGCTCGATCAGCACGCTCGCAGTGCTGCCGTCGATGCCGAACAAACCCGGCTACGACGTGCTGCGCGACTTCGCGCCGGTCACCCTGATCTCCACCTCGCCGTACGTGCTGGTCGTGCACCCAGGAGTAGCGGCGAAGTCGGTCGGCGAACTGGTCACCATGGCCAAGGCCAAACCGGGCATGCTGACCTTTGCCTCCAGCGGCACCGGCAGCGGGCTGCATCTCGCCACCGAGTTGTTCGCGATCCGCAGCGGCGTGAAGCTGATTCATGTCCCCTACAAGGGTTCTGGCCCGGCCACCGTCGATATCGTCGCGGGCCAGGTGCAGATGATGCTGAACAACATCCTGCCCGCCCTGCCGCACGTGAAGACCGGCCGCCTGCGCGCGCTCGCCGTCACCACCGCCACCCGCTCCGCCGCCGTGCCGGACCTGCCGACGATCGCCGAATCCGGCTACCCCGGGTATGAGGCGAATTCGTGGCAGGGCATCGTCACGATCGTCCGCACGCCGAAACCGGTGATGGTCGTCCTGCACCGGGAGATCGTGAAGGCCCTGCAATCCCCGGAGGCCAAAAGCCAGATCGCCGGCCAGGGCAGCGACATCGTTGCAAACACGCCGGAGGAGTTCACCGTTTTCATCAAGGGCGAGCTGGCCAAGTGGTCCGACGTCATCAAAACCGCCGGCGTGCGCGCCGAATAATTCGTTCTCAACAGTAGGAGTTACCCATGAAGTGGATGCGATGGACGGCAGGGGCGCTGATCGCCGCCTGCGCGGGCGCGGCAGTCGCCCAGACTTACCCGGCCCGGCCGGTCCGCATGGTGGTCGGCTTCGCACCCGGCGGCGGCACCGACATCGTCGCCCGCGTGCTCGGCGCCAAACTGTCGGAGTGGTGGGGCCAGCAGGTCGTGGTGGAAAACCGCGCGGGCGCCACGGGCACCATCGGCGCGGACTTCGTCGCCAAGGCCGCGCCCGACGGCTACACGCTGCTGATGGGGCACGTAAATTCCAACGCCATCGCGCCGACGCTGTTCAAGAAGCTGCCCTATGAATCGCCGAAAGACTTCGCGGCGATCACCTACGTCGGCTACGTGCCCAACGTGCTGACCGTGCATCCATCGCTGCCGGTGAAAACCGTGAAGGAACTCACCGCGCTGGCGAAAGCGAAGCCGGGTGAACTGACCTGCGCGTCCTCCGGCACCGGCAGCACCCAGCATCTCGCGCTGGAGATGTACATGACGCTGACCGGCGTGAAGATCATCCACGTGCCGTACAAGGGCAGCGGGCAGGCCATCGTCGACCTCGTCGCCGGCCAGGTCGGCATGAACTTCGATACCATGCCGCCGGTCATCGACCACATCCGGGGCGGGCGGCTGCGCGCGCTGGCGGTCACCACGCCCAAACGTGCGGCGCAATTGCCGGACGTCCCGACGCTGGAGGAAACCGGGCTGAAAGGCTTCGAGATGACGAACTGGTACGGCGTCGTGGGGCCTGCCGCCGTGCCTAAGGACATCATCGCCAAGGTCAATGCCGACCTCAACAAGGCGTTGCAGGATCCGACCGTGCGCAAACGGCTGGTGGATGTCGGTACCGAGATCAGCGGCGGCACCCCGGAGGCTTTCGACGCCTTCATCCGCAGCGAGATCGTGAAGTACACCAAGCTCGTGAAGGCGGCGAACGTCACCGTCGAGTAAGGGTCTGCGGGCGGGGGCGGGGCACGGTTAGAATCCGGGCCATGAATGCCCCCGCTGCACCCGTGCTCGTCGCCCGCGACGGTGCGATCGCCACCGTCACCCTCAACCACCCGGAGCGCCTGAACGCGCTCAACCGCGCGATGTGGGTCGGGCTCGGCGACACGATGCGCGCCTTGTCCGCGGACGACGCAATGCGCTGCGTGGTGCTGCGCGGCGCGGGCCACAAGGCCTTCGCTGCCGGCGCCGACATCGCCGAGTTCGCCACCGAGCGCGCGGACCGCGCGCAGGCCAGCGGCTACGGCAACCTCATCCACGCGACCATGCAGGCGGTCGCGCGCTGCCGCCATCCGGTCGTTGCGCTGATCGAGGGCGCCTGCGTCGGCGGCGGTCTCGAAATCGCGGCGTGTTGCGACTTCCGCGTCTGCGGCGAATCCAGCCGCTTCGGCGTGCCGATCGCCAAACTGGGTTTGACGATGGGTTACGGCGAACTGCAGGGCCTGCTCGCGCTCGTGGGGAAAGCCGTCGCCACCGAGATCCTGCTCGAAGGCCGGGTGTTCGATGCGCGGGAAGCGCTCGCCAAGCGTCTCGTCAACCGGGTCGTGCCCGACGACGCCGTCGAGCGCGAGTCCTACGCGCTCGCGCAGCGCATCGCGGACGGCGCGCCCCTCGTCGCGCGGTGGCACAAGCAGTACATCGCCCGCCTGGGCGTCATCCCGGAGGTCGGCCCCGCGGAATGGGAAGAGGGTTTCGCCTGCTTCGACACCGGGGACTACCGCGAAGGCGTTGCGGCCTTTCTCGCCAAACGCAAACCCGCGTTCAGCGGCCGGTAAGCGCATGTCCGGGCTTTGCAGACGGTGTTGCGGCGTGGCGTTGCTGCTCCTCGCGCTGCCATTGTATGCGCAGGGCGATACCGAACTCGAACGGCGCAGCGCGGAGGACATCCGGCAGACTGTTATCGTCGGCGAACCGCTGTCGCTGCAACGGCCCGCCGGCGGGCCTTTCTTCGCCATCCTTACACCCGCGGCCGAAGTCCGCGGCGCACCCGCGGCCGAAGTCCGCGGCGCGCCGGCCGCCAAACCGCGCGGCGGTGTCGTGCTGGTGCACGGCCTGGGCGCGCATCCGGACTGGGGACTCATCAGCACGCTGCGCACCCAGTTGCCGGCGGCCGGCTACACCACCCTGTCCATACAGATGCCGCTGCTGCCGGAAAACAGCCGGCCGGAGGATTACGCGGCGGTGTTCCCCGACGCGGTCACGCGCCTGCGTGCAGCGGTCGCCTTCCTGCGCGCATCCGGACTGGAGAAGGTGGCGGTCGTTTCCTACGACCTGGGCGGACGCATGGTGAACCACTTCCTCGTGCGCGAAGCACAGCCGGGCGTCAACGCCTGGGCGTCCATCGCCATCTCCGGCGGCGTATTCACCGACGCTGCCAGGTTGCGCCTGCCGGTGCTGGACCTGTACGCGGAACGCGACTATCCGCCGCTCGTGCAGAACGCCGAGAAGCGCGCGGGCGACATCCGGCTGCTGCGCGGATCCGCGCAGGTCGAAGTCGCGGGCGCCAATCATCTGTTCGATGGCCGCGAGGCGCAGATGGTGGGCCACGTGCGGACCTGGCTCGACCGCGTCTTCCGGTAAGCCCGCGCAGCAGGTGCCTGCCGTCCGCGCACGCACCAGCCGTTACAATTGCGGTCTTTTCGCACCCGGTTCAGCCAGGAGAAGACCATGCGCGCCTTGACCTCCACCGCGCTCACAATGGTGACGATTGCCGCTGCCGCGCTCGCAGCCTCCAGCGCCGCGCTCGCCCAGACTTACCCCAGCAAGCCCGTGCGCGTCATCGTGCCGTTCCCGCCGGGCGCGGGCGTGGACATCGTCACCCGCATCGTCACGCCGCGGCTGTCGGAACAGATGGGCCAGCAATTCGTCGCGGACAACCGCGCGGGCGCGGGCGGCATCGTGGGCGCCGAAGTCGCGGCCAAGGCGCCGGCGGACGGCTACAACCTGCTGATGGGCACCGCCGGGCTGCTGACCGTCGTGCCGGTGATGAGCAAGGTGTCCTACAACGTCGCACGCGATTTCATGCCGATCACCCTGGTCGCCTCGGTGCCCAGCCTGCTCGTCGTGCATCCGACGCTGCCGGTCAAGACCATGAAAGAACTGGTCGCACTCGCGCGCGCGAAGCCCGGCGCGATCAACTACGCCTCCACCGGCAGCGGCACCCTGCCCCATCTCACCGCGGAACTGTTCCGGCTGCAGACCGGCGTCAACATCGTGCACATCCCCTACAAGGGCAGCGCCCCCGCCATGACGGATCTGCTCGGCGGCCACGTGGAGATGTTCTTCGGCAACATGCTGTCCGTCATTCCGCAGGTCCGCGAGAACAAGCTGCGTGCGCTGGTGATCACGACCAAGCAGCGCTCGCCCGCCGCGCCGAACATCCCGACGGTCGCCGAGGCCGGCTATCCCGGCCTGGAGGCCGAGACGTGGTTCGGTCTGCTCGCGCCGGCGGGCACGCCGAAGGAGGCCATCGCGAAGGTGCATGATGAGTTGATCAAGGCGCTGCGGCATCCCGACACGCAGCGCATGCTCGCCGACCAGGGCGCCATCCCCATCGGCAATACCCCGGAGCAGTTCGCCGCCTACATCCAGGCGGAGACCCGCAAATGGGAGAAAGTATTGAAAGCATCCGGAGTGCGTGCGGAATGAAGGATGACGACAAGGACGTCACCGCCACCCTCGCCCGCTTCCTCGTACAGTCTCGCTACGAGGATATTCCCGCGCCGGTCCGGCACGAGGCCGCCCGCGCGGTGCTGAACTGGCTGGGCTGCGCGATCGGCGCCGCCAACCACGAAACAATCGAATACGCCTGGGCGGCGCTCGCCCCCTTTGCCGGCGCGGAGCAGGCGTCGCTCGTCGGCCGCCGCGAACGCACCGACGTACTGCACGCGGCGATGATCAACGGCATCAGCTCGCACGTGCTGGACTTCGACGACACGCACGCGCGCACCGTGCATCCCAGCGCGCCGGTGCTGCCGGCGATCCTGGCGTTGTCGGAATGGAAGAAGCTGGGCGGCGCGCAGTTCGTGCACGCCTTCGTGCTCGGCGTGGACGCGGAATGCCGCGTCGGCATTTCCGTGTTCCCCGAGCATTACAACGTCGGCTGGCACATCACCGGCACCGCCGGGGTGTTCGGCGCCGCCGCGGCCACCGGCAAACTGCTGGGCCTGAACGAACAGCAGATGCGGTGGGCGCTCGGCATCGCCGCCACCCAGTCCTCGGGACTGCGCGAGATGTTCGGCACCATGTGCAAGAGCTTTCACCCGGGACACGCCGCGCGCAACGGCCTCATCGCCGCGCAGCTGGCCTCGAAGAACTTCACGAGTTCGGAACGCGCGATCGAGGCCCCGCGCGGCTTCGGCCACGTACTGTCCACGAAGTTCGACCCGACCATGATCACCGGCGATCTGGGGCGGCGCTACGAACTTTCTTCGAACATGTACAAACCCTACGCCTGCGGCCTGGTCGTGCATGCCTCGATCGACGGCTGCGTCGAGCTGCGGCGCGAGCATCAGCTGAAACCGGAAGACATCGAGCGGGTGGACCTCATTGTGTGGCCGATGGTGCTCGAGCTCACCGGCAACCAGAAACCGCGGACCGGCCTCGAAGGCAAGTTCAGCATCTACCACGCTGCCGCGATCGCGCTGATTTACGGCACGGCGAACGAGTCCGAGTTCAGCGAATCCGTCGTGCGCGATCCGCGCGTGACTGCCCTGCGCGATCGCGTCACTGCGACGGCAGATGCGTCCGTGGGCAAGCTCGAAGCGCACGTGAAGATCACGCTGCGCAACGGCACGGTGCTGACCCGCCACGTCCCCCACGCGCTGGGCACCGTGCAGCGCCCGATGAGCGACGCCGATCTCGAAAACAAGTTCCGCGGCCTCGTCACCGGTGTGCTGCCGCCGGCGCAGATCGAGGAAGTGATTGGTCTGTGCTGGAAAGTCGGCGATCTCGACGACGTCGGCAAGCTCGCCCGCGCCGCGGTCCCCCGCTAACCCTCCGGAGCATCAAGCCTTGAAGAAAAGCGTCATCTACTTCCATTCCCTGTCCTCGCCCTGGGCCTATCTGGGCTGGCCGCGCTTTCAGGCGCTGATCAAAAAACACGATCTCGACGTGGTGGTGCGTCCCACGCGCATCGTTCAACCCAACGGCGGCATTCCGCTGCGCAGCCGGCCCGATGCGCGCCAGCGTTATCACGAGGTGGAACTCGACCGCTGGCGCAAGCGCCTCAACATGCCGCTCGTGCTGCGGCCCAAGCACTACCCGACGCAAAACGAATTCTCCGCACGCATGGTGATCGCCGCCGACAAGCTCGGCTGGGACGCGCTGGCGCTGAGCCACGCACTGCTGTACGCGCTGTGGAGCGAGGAACTGGACGTCAAGGACGCGAACGTGCGCGTGGCTGTCGCAAACAAGCTCGGCCTCGATGGCGCGAAACTGCTCGCGATGCAGGACACGCCCGAGATGATGGACGCCTGGCGCGCGAGCGAGCAGGAAGCGGAGTCGTACGGCGTCTTCGGCACGCCAACCTGGGTGTTCAACAAGACGCTGTTCTGGGGCCAGGACCGGCTGGAGTTTCTGGACGAGGCGCTGAGCGCCGCGAAGTAGGCGCCGCGCCGCCCGCAAAAGTTCTTGTTAAGCCTACTGAATCTATTGCATATTCACGGACGCAGAATGAGGAACTCCTGGTGACCAGCAAATTGTCGATTGAGATGCTCCTGCTCGGGGCATCGTTAGTGGCGAGCGGCGCGGCGCACGCGCAGCAACCGTACCCTAACCGGCCCATCCGCCTGGTCGTGCCGTTCGCGACCGGCGGCGGTACCGATATCTCGGGACGCACGATCGCCAGCAAGCTGTCCGAGCGACTGAATCAGAACGTCGTCGTCGACAATCGCGCGGGCGCCGGCGGCAACCTCGGCATCGAACTCGTCGCCAAGGCCGCGCCCGACGGCTACACGCTGCTGATCGTGTCGAGCGGCTATGCCGCCAATCCGAGCCTTTACAAACTGTCGTACGACCCGGTGACCGGCTTCGAGCCCATCACGCAGGTGAGCCAGCAGCCGTTCCTGGTCGTGACGAATGCCAAGGTGCCGATCAAGACGATCAAGGAACTGATCGCGTACGCCAAGGCGAATCCCGGCAAGCTCAATTACTCGTCGGCGGGCGTGGGCGGTAGCCAGCATCTCGCGGTGGAGTTGTTCAAGGGCATGGCCGGTGTCGATATCGTGCACGTCCCCTACAAGGGCGGCGCGTCGAACATGGTCGACCTGCTGTCCAACCAGGTGCAGCTCGATTTCGGCACCATCATCTCGACCCTGCCCATGGTCAGGAACGGCCAGCTGCGGCCGCTCGCGGTCACCACCACGGTGCGCGCAACCGCGCTGCCCGAGGTGCCGACGGTCTCGGAGTCCGGTGTCCCGGGCTATTCCGTCAGCGGCTGGAACGCGATCCTCGCGCCGGCAAAGACGCCGCGCGACATCGTTGTACTCCTCAACCGCGAGATCGTGGCGCTGCTGCAGGCGCCGGACGTCAGGGAGCGTTACGCGACGGACGGCAGCATGATCGTGGCCGGCACGCCGCAGCAACTGGCCGAGCATATCCGGGTGGAGGTTGCGAAGTGGGCCAAGCTCATCCAGGAACGCAACATCAAGCTTGAAACCGCGAGCCGCTGAGCGCCCGCGGGCGAATTGCCGGATCGACAGAAAACCAGACAGGGAGAGGGAATGAAGCTGTGCAGTTATGAAATCCAGGGACTGACGCGAGTCGGGGTGATACTCGACAAGGATCGCCTGGCCGATGCCACCATCGCTTGCGCCGCATACCTGCATGTCCAGGGAGAAACCAAGGCCTACGCGCTGGCGGATGTACTGACGCCCCCCTCCATGCTGGCGATCATCGAAGGCGGTGCTTCTTCCCTGGATGCGCTGCGCAAGGCCGAGCAATATGCAAAAGCCAACCCGCAGGCCTCGGGTCCGCGCGGGGAAAAGCTCTTTCACGCGATCAAGGAGGTGCGGCTGAAAGCACCTGTACCCCGGCCACCGAAAATCCTCGGCCCGAACTGGAATTCGAAGGAAGACCAGGCGCGGATCATCCGGCCGCCCGGCGAACCGCATCCTTTCTATGCGATCAAGCTGAGTACCGCGGTCACCGGACCCTTCGACCCGATCGAGATTCCGGACATCGGTGGCGTCATCTCCGAGGTGGAAGCGGCGTTGATCATCGGGAAAAAAGGCAAGAACATCCCCGAGAACAAGGCGGCGGAGTACATCTTCGGCTACACGGTGGCCAACGATCTGACCGCCCTCGACATGCGGGACAAGCAGGAATGGGTGCTGGTGAAGTCCCCCACCGGCGGCGAACAGATCCGGATTTCCTCGGCCGCCCGCTACAAGTGTCTCGACACCTTCTGTCCCATGGGACCCTGGCTGGTGACGGCGGATGAAATCGACATCCATAACTGCCGCATGGACGCCCGCGTCGACGGCGAACTCGACCAGACGGGAACGACCGCGGACATGGTCTTCAACTTCTTCCAGCTGATCGCCTACTTCTCCAAGGCGCACACGCTCGAGCCCGGTGACGTGATCCTCAGCGCCACCACGCCTCTCGCGCCGGAAAGAAAGAAAGCCAAGCTCGGAAAAATCGATATCAACAACGGCAAGAAAGTGCTGGAGTCGGAAATCGAGGGAATCGGCGTGATCCGCAACCCGATCAAGCGCGTATGACACCGGGCGGCGGCCGGTTCTCGGTTTCGAAGCGCTGACTGGTCGGCTTAGCCCGCGTCCGACACAGTCTCCCGCACCTCCCGCGCCCACCGCCACACCAGAAACCCCAGCGCCCCCGCGATTACGATCCACGCGATTACACGCAACGCGTTCGCGAGCGTGATGTCTTGGTTGAGCAGTCCCCAACGCAGCAGGATCGTGTTCCAGTCATGCTGGGGATCCTTGCCGAAGCCCGCGAGCGGCAGCACCCGCGCGCGCGCATCCGCCATATAGATCGCCACGCTCAGCAGGCTCTGTCCCAGCCAGATGCTGCTGAGCCCGTACGACATCGTCCAGCGGCGACGCCAGAACTCGAACATGCAGATCAGCGGAAAGACGATCTGCGCGAACGTACCGCCGTAGACGGCCAGACGATTGCTGAACATACCGACGAGGGGATGTCCCGCTTCGTGCACGGCGAAGTTGGCGTCGTCCACCAGCGGCACCCAGCCGCCGGCGAAAAACGCGCGATACGCGATGAAGCCCGCGAACGCGAAAGCAAAGATCAGCCCGCCCGTCGGCACCGGATTCCACGGCCGCGTATTGGTCCAGGCGATGTCGTCTGCGATGCGCATGAACACGGTCAGCCGCTTCCTACAGGGTAAACGCCGGGACCCCGACAGGCCGCCGACAGCGCGCTCTCCAGAATGCAGGCATCAGGCGGGCAATGGTAACCCGTCCTTTTGAAGGGGTCCGACCATGATCTCCACCATCCTGCTGGTTGTGCTGGTTCTGCTGCTGATCGGGGCGTTGCCGACGTGGTCGTACAGCGGCTCCTGGGGCTACTACCCGAGCGGCGGGCTGGGCCTGCTGGTGCTCATCCTGCTAATCCTGCTGCTCACTGGGCGCATTTAGGGGAGCCGCATGAACAACACCACGGCCATCATCATCGCCGGGCGTTTCGATGCGCAGAAGAGCGCGGACGAGGCGATCCACCAGTTGCTGCACGTCGGCTTCCCCGCGGACCGGTTTACGAGCTTCTTCGTCAATCCGCCGGGGCATCACGACCGGTTTCCCATCGGCGGTGACCGCGACGAATCACCCGGCGCCAAGGGCGCCGATGGCGGCGCCGCGAAAGGCGCGGCCATCGGCGGCGCGATCGGTCTTGGCGTCGGTCTTGCGGCCACGCCGCTGGCCGGGCCGGCGGCAGCCGTGGGCGGCGCAGGCGTAGGCGCCTACGTAGGCTCGCTCGTGGGCGCGCTCAATCAGCTGGGCGGCGAGGAGGGCGAGCGCGTGCGTGTGCGCGAAAGCGGCGTACTGGTGGCCGTGCAGACCCGCAGCGCGGATGACGAACGTCTGGTCATCGACCTCCTCCAGCGCGCGGGCGCGCATGAAATCGAGCGCGCGCAAGGCCGGTGGGAAGCCGGCAAATGGGCGGATTTCGACGCCTTACGGCCGCCCATACTGGTGAAGAGCGTCGACGTCCGCTCGGCGGCATAAAACCTTCGGCTAGCGCTCGTTCGCGCTCGTTGCAGCGCGCTTGAGACGGTCCCGTACCGCTGCCCACTCCGGCGTCTGTGGCAGTGCCTCCACCAGGATCACGTCGCGGCCTGCGGCATCGAGCGCGCGCAGGTTCGCATAGAGAGCGTGCGCATAGCCCGCGGCGTCCTGCGGCGCTGTGATCCAGGCATCACTTGAACCGGGCGGTTGCGCTGCGGTGTGCGCGAGGACCGCGACTTGCTTGCCCTGCCGGGAAAGGCTTGTGGCCAGTTCCAGCATCAGGTCCGCTGCCATCAACATGAGCGGCGTCGCCGGCGCGTAGTGCGACGCCAGCGTGCCGGAAGCGCGCGGCGCGTCCGAACCTCCGATGCCCACCGGAATGCCCAGTACCTCTTCGATCATCGCCGGCGTAATCGCCCCGGGCCTCAGCACGCGGGGCCCTGCGCCCGTGAGATCCACGATCGTCGATTCGATACCGACTTCCGGCAATTCTCCATCCAGCACCACGTCCACCGCATCGCCCAGGTCACGGCGCACGTCGTCCGCCCGCGTGGCGCTGACGCGGCCGAACTTGTTGGCGGAAGGTGCCGCGATGCCGCCGCCGAACGCCGCGAGCAGCGCGTGCGCCACCGGATGCGCGGGCACCCGCAAGCCGACGCTGTCCTGCCCGCCGGTGACGAGGCCGGTGACCTGCGGCTGTTTTTTCAGGATGAGCGTCAGCGGGCCGGGCCAGAACTTCGCTGCCAGCGTATACGCGGGTGCGGGAATGTCGCGCGCCCAGAGCGGCATCTGCACCACGTCGGCGACGTGTACGATCACTGGATGGTCGGCCGGCCGGCCCTTCGCGGCGTAGAGGCGGCGGATGGCGTCGGGATTCGCAGCATCGCAGCCGAGGCCATAGACCGTCTCGGTGGGAAACGCGACGAGGCGGCCCTGGCGGAGGGCGGCTACCGCTTTTTCGATCTCCAAGGCATTCATTCGAAGTTAGCCGCAGAGACGCAGAGAGCGCAGAGAAAGCGGAATGACGGCAAAAAAAGAGGTCTTTCCGAATAAATCGCCGTTATTGCTTGTTCGCGTTTCCTCTGCGTTCTCTGCGTCTCTGCGGCTATTGTCGATTTAGTTGCCTGTGAGCATGTGCAAAGCCTCCTGGTACTTCTCGGAGGTCTTCGCCAGGATATCCGGCGGCAGCGCCGGCGCGGGATGTTTCTTGTTCCACGGCTGCGTTTCCAGCCAGTCGCGCACGAACTGCTTGTCGAAGGACGGCGGCGAGATGCCCGTGCGGTACTGGTCTTTCGGCCAGAAGCGCGATGAATCCGGCGTCAGCGCCTCGTCGATCAGGTACAGCTTGCCCGCCGCGTCCACGCCGAATTCGAACTTGGTGTCGGCGATGATCACGCCTCGCGTTTCCGCGTAGGCGGCAGCCTCGGTGTAAAGCTTGATCGCGATGTCGCGCACCTGCGCGGCATAGGCGGCGCCGATCGTCTCTTCCACCACGGCATAGGAAATATTCTCGTCGTGTTCGCCGGCCGGCGCCTTGGACGCGGCGGTGAAGATCGGCTGGTCGAGTTTCTGTGCCTGCTGGAGCCCCGCCGGCAGCTTGATGCCACAAATCTCGCCGGTGGCCTGGTAATCCTTCCACCCCGAACCCGCGACATAGCCGCGCACCACCGCTTCCACCAGCAGGGGCTTGAACTTGTGCACGACCATCGCGCGACCGGCGACCTGCTCGCGTTCGGCGGCGCCGCTCACCACCGACTCCGGCGCGACGCCGGTCAGGTGGTTGGGGCCGAGGTGCTGCAGTTTCTCGAACCAGAAATTCGACAGCGTGGTGAGCACGCGGCCCTTGCCCGGGATCGGCGTCGGCAGGATGACGTCGAAGGCGGACAGGCGGTCGGTCTGGATGACGAGCAGCTTGTCATCGCCCACGGCGTAGAGATCGCGCACCTTGCCGCGATGCAGGAAGGGCAGGCTCTTGAGGCTGGATTCGAAGAGGGAGACGGGAGTGTTCATATAGTGATGGGAACGGTTGAACCACAGAGGCACAGAGTCACGGAGAACGGCAAACGCCGGTCACCTTCAGAGACAAGGGGAATGCGCTACGCGCAGATGGCGCTTGGTTCCATTTCGGGCGGATGGTTTTCTCCGTGCCTCTGTGCCTCTGTGGTTCCAGCTTTGCGATCGTTAACCATTGGCAGCGGCACGCGGCAGCACCGGCTGCAGCTTCGCGCGGATGCCGAGCGCCGCGGCGAGCGCGGCGTCGGCGGTCGCGCCGAGCACGGTGTAGTGGCCCATTTTCCGGCCCGGACGCGCTTCGTGCTTGCCGTAGAGGTGGAGCTTCGCGTCGGGCGAAGTGAACACCTCCTGCCAGGGCGGTGCGCCGTTGGCCCACAGGTCGCCCAGCAGGTTGACCATTACCACCGGTGACAACAGACGGGTCGCGCCGAAGGGCAGGCCGCACATGGCGCGCGCCTGCTGCTCGAATTGCGAAGTCGCGCAGGCGTCGATCGTGTAGTGGCCGCTGTTGTGCGGGCGCGGCGCGATTTCGTTGGCGACCAGCGCGCCGTCCGCCAGCACGAAGAACTCCACGGCCAGCACGCCGACATAGCCCAGCTGCTCCGCCACGCCCAGCGCCCGTTTCTCGGCTTCGCGCGCGAGTTCCGGCGACACGCGCGCCGGCACGATCGACACGTCGAGGATGCCGTCCACGTGTTTGTTCTCGGCGACCGGGAAGGCGACGCTCCTGCCGTCCGCGCCGCGCGCAACAACGACCGAGAGCTCCTTCGCGAGCGCGACCAGCTTTTCCAGCACGCAGGCCTCGCCGCCCATCTTGCGGAACGCGGTCTTTGCTTCCGCGGCGTTCGCGATGCGCGCCTGGCCCTTGCCGTCGTAACCGAAGCGGGCCCGCTTCAGCACGCCCGGATACAGCGCTGCTGCGGCGCGGTCGAGGTCAGCCTCGTTTTCGATGACGGCGAACGGCGCGGTGCCGAAGCCGTGCTGCGCCAGGAAGTTCTTCTCGCGAATGCGGTCCTGCGCCACGGCGACGCTGTCGCCGGCCGGACTCACGGGACCGTGCGCGGCCAGCCAGCGCAGGCTGTCCGCGGGCACGTTCTCGAACTCGGTCGTCACCGCATCGCAGGCGTCGGCGAGCTGCTGCAGCGCTTCGCGATCCTGGTAGGCGGCCTTGATGTGCACGTCGGCGATGCTGCCGGCCGGGGACAGCGGGTCGGGATCGAGCACGGTGACGCGGTAGCCCATGCCGTGTGCGGCGAGCGTGAACATGCGGCCGAGCTGGCCGCCGCCCAGCATGCCGAGCATGGCGTCGGGCAAAATCACTTGCGTTTCACCGCGGGCAGTTTCATCTGGCGTACTTTGGCCGCCTGCTTGCGGCGGAACGCGGCAAGCCTGCGCGCGAGTTTCGGATCGTCACGCGCCAGCACCGCCACCGCGAACAGGCCCGCGTTGGCCGCGCCCGCTTCGCCGACGGCGAAGGTGGCGACCGGCACGCCTTTCGGCATCTGCACGATGGACAGCAGGGAATCGAGGCCGCCGAGCGCGCGCGAGGTGACCGGCACGCCCAGCACCGGCACGATGGTCTTGGCGGCGAGCATGCCCGGCAGATGCGCCGAACCGCCGGCGCCCGCGATGATGATCCGCAGGCCGCGCCGTTCGGCGGATTCCGCGTACTGATACAGGAGGTCGGGCGTGCGGTGCGCGGACACGACGCGCGCCTCGCACGGCACGCCGAAAGCCTTGAGCTGCTCGACCGCGTGCTGCATCACCGCCCAGTCGCTCTGGCTGCCCATCACCACGCCGACGAGCGCAGAGGATTTTTTTCGGGTGGAAGTCACGCTGGCGGCGGATTCATGGTGAAGGGCGCATTTTATACCCGCACCGGAACAATCTAGTACGTATCGGTGTGTTCATGCGCCAGATCGAGGGCGCGCCGCAACTGGGCATTCTCGCGCGAACCGGCCCGGTTGAGCTCGCTGAAGAAGCGCTTTTCATCGGGGGCCCATTTCTCCTGGCCACAGAAACTGCGCCGGAACAGATCGACCGAAGCGTGGTCGAGCATCTTTCCCAGCACCTCCGGGTCCGTCCCTGAAACATGCGATCCGACCCAGTCGATCAACCCGGCACGGAAACCTGCGTATTGCGCCGCAAAATCTGGCGCTGTTATGAGGAGCGGCCAATGCTCGTAGCTCTCGCGGCTCATCACCGAGCTGATGCTCGATGGCCGCATATGCCGGATATAGAGCAGCTCTGGCGTGGTCCAGACCATGCCTTGCGCCACCGTCAGACACGACCACAAATATTGGAAGAAGATGATGTTCTCTGTTACTGCACACGTCGCGACGAGAGCGTCGCGCATGGCCACGCGCCTTCCGACCGAATAAAACGTCGACGAATATCGGCGCATGAAAGCGAGCAGGCGCTCGACCGTTTCGATCTGCGGATAGGCGTGCATAGGCTGCACGGTGAAAGTTGCTTGGGTTTTGCCTTCTACGCCCGCTTTCTGCAGACGATTAAGGTTGAAGGCAGCCGATTTGCCGCGGGCGACCACATGATCAGGATGGTCGCGCAAAAAAGCTACGCAGCGCTCGAGCGTTTCCGGCACCACGAAATCATCGTCTGCGCATAACATGACGACCGGCGAGCTGATGCGGCCTAGTGCGTCGATCAGTTTCGCCGGAAAACTCAATGTGTTGGGGTAGAAAAACGGCTCCAGCCACAGCTCGGGCCAATCCACCTGTGCGCGTTCTACCACGGCGCGATCTTCCCCGGTGCTGCTGTCGACGAGATGGATCCTTCCCTGATACTCGATCCGACGCAGATATGAGAGCAGTCGGCGCAGAAAGCGCGCGCTGTTGTGAGAAGGGATGATCAGAGAGAACGCGTCCGGATCGTCGATGAGAGGAAAATTCATGGCAGCCGCGCTAGTAGGTGTCCGGGTAACGCGCCGTGAATTTCGCGCACGCGTCGACCCGCGCATACTCGGGCGAGGCGCGATCGCGCGACCGCTCGAGAAAACGGACCTCCTCGAAGTTGTCTGACTCGTGGCCGCAATAGCCACGAATCATGAGGCCCACCGCAGCCTCATCGAACCGGGTCTCGAAGTCGAGAGGGAGCGTGGCGCGCGTGGCGTAGAAACTTGCGACCGCCACCCGGAACCGCTGGTAGTACTCGGTGAAGCGCGGATGGGTAATGAGCAGCGGCCAGTGTTCGTAATCCGCGGCGCGCGCCTGTGCGCTGGTACTTTTTGCATGGCCTTGGCGCACGTAGAACAGCTCGTCGACACACGCAACCTTCCCCTGCACCACACCCAGCACCGATAGCAAATACTGGACGAAGATCATGTTTTCGCTGCCGGCGATGGTCGCGCGCGTGGCCTCCAGCAGCAGTTCCCGCCGGTGCACCGAATTGAAGGTGGTCGAATACTGGTTCACGCAGCCCAGCAGCCGCTCGAAGGGATCGGCTTCGGCGTAGGCGCGCATGGGATACGACCGCAGCCGCCATTCGGGCGCGGCGGCGGCCTCTGCGCCCTGCTGCATCTCGAACATCATGTGCCGCCCGCGCGCGACCGCCAGGCCGCTGTCCGCCTCCAGCATTTCGACGCAGCCTTCCAGCGCGTCGAGCATGACGTAGTCGTCGTTCGCGCACACCATTACGGCGCGCGACTCCAGGCGCTCGAGCGTCGCGGCCAGCTTGTCGAAGAAACCGATCTCGGAAGGATAGGTCTGCAGGTCGATCCTTAACCCGGGGTATTGGCCTGCGCAGGCCCGCACCTGGGCCTGTGCCTCCGGCGCACTGCTGTCGGCAACGGCCAGTGCGCCCCGATAACCCTCGGCAGCCAGATAGTCCAGCGCCCGGCGTAGAAAGGCCGTACCGTTGTGGTTCGGCACGATCAGCGTGAAGGCGCGCGGGTCTTCGATCAGCATGCAATGGATGGATGGGGAAACCCTGCGGCCATGCAAGGGTGACGGAAAACAGGAGGACCCAGCCGAAGAATGCGGGAGCGACTCGGTGATCGTCAACCGATCCGGCGGTACGCGTCCGCACGGCTTGGAGCGGGTGGCGGCCGCTGCTAAACTCAAGGCAAAAATACGCACCCTCGTCACGCATCCTCGCCCCGGGAAAACCACGCGATGGGGATGTCGGCATTGCACACCGCTGGTCGCTGGTCTCTATCGCCTTCCTCTGACTGTCTGGATTCCTGATGACTCCTATTCCCTCAACCGTCCCCGGTCTGCGCAAAGGCGATGAACTCGCCGGGCGCGTTGCCCTCGTCACCGGCGGCGCCCGCAACATCGGCCGCGCCATCGCCCGTTCACTCGCTACCGGCGGTGCCGCGGTCATGGTCAACGCCAACACATCCAGGGCCGAGGCCGAGGAAACCGTGCGCATGATCATCGAGGCGGGCGGCCGCGCCGCGCACGTCATCGGCGACGTGACCGACCCCGCCGCCGTCAAACAGATGATCGAGGCCACGCTCGCCGCCTTCGGCCGGCTCGACCTGCTGGTATGCAACGCCGCCGTGCGCGCCGAGACCCCTTTCGACAAAATCACGCTCGCCGAATGGCACAAGGTGCTGGGCGTGGTGCTCGACGGCGCCTTCCTCTCCGCGCAGGCCGCGCTGCCGCACCTGCGGACCTCGGGCGCGGGCGCGATCGTCAACATCGGCGGGCTCACCGGCCACAAGGGCGCGCTGGAGCGCTCGCATGTGGTGACCGCCAAGGCCGGCCTCGCTGGTTTCACCAAGGCGCTGGCCGTGGACCTCGCGGGCGACGGCATCACGGTCAACTGCGTGGTACCCGGCACGGTGGACACCGTGCGCGGACTGCCGGGCGCGCCCGCGCGGCCCGGCCACCGCGTCACGCTGCCGCCGCTCGGCCGGCGCGGACTGCCGGAGGAAATCGCCGCCATGGTGCGCATGCTGTGCGGCCCGGATGCGCGCTATATCACCGGGCAGTCGATTCATCTCAACGGCGGAGGATTGATGCCGTGAGCAAGGGCAGCAGCGGCAAGACCGGTATTTCCCCCACGATGGCGACACTGGCGGCGTACATCGCCGCCGCGCCCAAGCGCGCACTGCCGCCCGCGGTCGTCGAAAAAACCAAGCACCACATCCTCGACACACTCGCGGCCATGATCTCCGGTTCGCGGCTCGAGCCCGGCCTTTACGCGCTCAAGTACGCAAAGACACTGGGCGGCACGAAAGAGGCGTGCATACCCGGCAGCGGCCTCGTGACCACCGCGATCAACGCTGCGCTGGCCGGCGGCATGCTGGGCCATGCCGACGAGACCGACGATTCCCACGCGCCCTCGCTCACGCATCCCGGCTGCGGTGTCGTGCCCGCGGCGCTGGCGGTCGGTGAACGCGAACGCCGCTCCGGCCGCGAACTGATCCGCGCGGTGGCGCTGGGCTACGACATCGGCTGCCGGCTGACGCTGTCGCTGAACGCCTACGAATTCCGCGAAGACGGCCACTCCACGCACAGCTTCGGGCCGATGTTCGGCGCGGCGGCAGCGTCAACCGCACTGATGCGTTTCGACGCGCGGCGCGTGCGCCACGTGCTGTCGTATACGGCGCAGCAGTCCTCCGGCGTGTCGTGCTGGATGCGCGACCCCGACCATATCGAAAAAGCGTTCGACTTCGGTGGCATGCCTGCCCGCAACGGCGTCGCCGCCGCGACGATGGTGGCGTCCGGTTTCACCGGCGTGGAAGACGTGTTCTCCGGCGAGCGCAATTTCTACGTCGCCTTCGGCCGCCAGCCGAACCCGGGCGAACTCGTACGTGAACTGGGCGAAACCTACGAGATCATGAACACCAACATCAAGCGCTGGTCGGTGGGTTCGCCGATCCAGGCGCCGCTGGATGCGCTTGATGTGCTGCTGGCCGAGCAACCGTTCCGCGCCGAAGACGTGGAAAAGATGGTGGTGCGCGTGACGCACCAGGGCGCGAACACGGTGAACAACCGCGACATGCCGGACATCTGCATGCAGCACCTGGTGTCGGTGATGGTGATCGACGGCACGGTCAGTTTCAAGACCACGCACGACGTGAAGCGCATGCGCCATCCGAAAGTCCAGGCATTGCGGGCGAAAGTGGAGCTCTACGGCGACGACGAGCTGACGCGCCGCATGCCGAGCCGGCAGGGCATCGTGGAAGTGCTGCTTAAGGATGGCCGCCAGTTGCGCAAGCACATCGAAGCGGTGCGCGGCACCGCGCAGAACCCGATGCCGCGCAGCGAGGTGGACACCAAGTCCTTCGACCTGCTGGCGCCCATTCTCGGCAAGACGCGCGCGCGCAAGCTGTGCGACGCGGTGTGGGCGCTGGACGGGGTGAAAGACGTGCGGTCGCTGCGGCCGCTGCTGCGGGCCTGAGAGATTCACTCGATCGAGCCGCAGATACACGCAGATGAACGCTGATACTGAGCAAAGAACCGTTACTCGATGCGGACGGGGAGCGCCCCCTGCTGGCTGGGCAGTTCTCCCGCTATATCTGCGTTTATCCGCGTGTATCTGCGGCAGTCTTTTCGCCATTGGCGCGCAAGCGCAACCATATCCCACCAAGCCGATCCGCATGATCGTGATCTCCGCGCCGGCCGGCAGCACGGACATGCTGGCCCGCATGGTCGGGCGCGCGATGACGGACAGCCTGGGCCAGACCGTGGTCATCGACAACAAGCCCGGCGGCGGGGGCATCATCGCCACCGAGACGCTGGCGAAGGCGCCGTCCGACGGCTATACCATCCTGCTCTCGAACACCGCGCACTCGGTGATGCCCAGCCTGCACACGAAACTGCCGTTCGATCCCATCAAGGACTTCTCGCCCATCAGCCTGGTGGCGCTCACGCACAGCCTCCTGCTGGTGAACCCGGGCGTGCCGGTGAAGTCGGTGAAGGAACTGATCGCGCTGGCGAAGGCGCAGCCGGGCAAACTCAACTACGCCTCGGGCACCACCGGCACGTCCGCGCATTTCGGTGCCGAGCTGTTCAAGCTGATGACGGGTACCAACATCGTGCAGGTGCCTTACAAGGGTTCGGCGGGCCAGGTCACGGCGCTGATCGCGGGCGAAGTCCAGATGAGCTTCATCACCATGCCCGTGGCCTTGCCGCATGCGCAGGCCGGCCGGCTGCGCCTGCTGGCCATCGGCAGCCCGAAGCGCTCGCCCGCGATTCCGGAGGTGCCGACCGTTGCGGAGTCCGGTGTGCCGGGCTTCGACATCGGCGCCTGGAACGGCGTCCTCGCGCCCGCCCGCACGCCCCAGCCCATCGTCGCGCGACTCAACGCCGAGATCGTGAGAATCGGCAACAACCCCGCGATCCGCGAACAGGCCACCGCACAGGGCGTCGAACTGGTGACGAACACGCCGCAGGAATTCACGGCTTACATCAAGACGCAGATCGCACGCTTCGCCGAAGTGGTGAAGGCGACCGGCATGCGTCCGGACTGAACGACAACGAGCGAGATCACCATGAATTTCGAGCTGACCGAAGACCAGAAGATGTTCCGCGACTCCGTGCGCGGGTTCGCCGAGCGCCACCTTGCCGCCGGCGCGCTGAAGCGCGCGCACCAGGAGGAATATCCCTGGGACATCGCCAAGCTGATGGCCGAGCAGGGCTTGTTCGGCATCACCATGAAGGAAGAGGACGGCGGCCAGGGCGGCGCGCTCATGGATGCGGTGATCGCGATCGAGACCGTCGCGCTGGTCTGCCCGAAGAGCGCGGACATCATCCAGGCCGGCAACTTCGGCGCGATCCGCGTGCTGGCCGAGTACGGCACGCCCGACCAGAAGAAGCGCTACCTGTCGAAGATTCTCGCCGGCGAATCCGTCATCACCGTCGGTATGACCGAGCCCGAAGCCGGCAGCGCGGTCACCGACCTCGTCACCTCCGCCACGCCGGACGGTGACGGCTACCGCATCAACGGCGTGAAGGTGTTCCAGACGCACGCCAATTTCGCGGAAGTGATGCTGACCTACGTGCGCTTCGGCCCCGGCGTCGGCGGCATCGGCTCGGTGCTGATCCCGCGCGACGCGCCCGGCTTCAAGCAGGGCGCGCCCGGCAAGTTCCTGAACGGCGAGGACTGGGTGCAGACCTACCTGGACAACGTCTACGTCGGCCCGGAAAACGTGCTGCTGAAGGAAGGCGGCTTCAAGAAGCAGATCGCCGGCTTCAACGTGGAGCGCATCGGCAACACGGCGCGCTCGCTCGCCTTCGGCCGCTACGCCTACGAGGACGCGCGCAAGTGGGCGATGAACCGCAAGCAGTTCGGGCGGCTCCTGTGCGAGTTCCAGGGCATCCAGTGGAAGTTCGCCGAGATGAAGATCAAGCTCGATGCCGGCCAGCTGCTACTCTACAAGGCGGCGATCAATGCCGACAGCGGCATCCCCTCGGCGCAGGACACCGCGATCGCCAAGGCCTACTGCAACCAGGCCGGCTTCGACATCTGCAACGAGGCGATGCAGATCATGGGCGGCATCGGCTACACCGACGAATCGCTGGTGGAGTTCTGCTTCCGCAAATGCCGCGGCTGGATGATCGCCGGCGGCTCGCTGGAGATCCTCAAGAACCGCATCGCGGAAGGCGTGTTCGAGCGGTCGTTCTCGCAACGGCCACCCAAGGCGCCTAAAGCATAAATGAGCCGCAGAGGCCGCAGAATAACAAAATTGATGTAACTCTGCGCTCTCTGCGTCTCTGCGGCTAATTCCGTTTTTGTAGTTGTAGATCGTTCAATAACATCAGGTCCACCATGTCCGACAGCAAACTCGCGCAGGCCCTCTTCGCCCCCCGCACCGTCGCGCTCGTTGGCGCCTCTGGCGACGCCGCGAAGAACACTTCCCGCCCGCAGCGCTTCCTGCGCAAGCACGGCTACACCGGCAAGATCATCCCGGTGAACAAGGGCCGCGACGAGATCTTCGGCGACAAGGCCTATCCGGACCTCGTCTCGATCCCGGAGGACGTCGATCACGCCTTCATCATGGTGCCCACCGATGCCGTCGCTGCCGCCGTCGAGCAGTGCGTCGCCAAGAAGGTGCCGGTCGCCACGATCTACAGCGACGGTTTTGCGGAAACCGGCGCGGAAGGCCGCGTGAAGCAGGAGCGGCTGGTAGCGATCGCCAGGGCCGGCGGCGTCCGGCTGCTGGGCCCCAACTGCATCGGCATGCTGTCGATCCAGCCGTCCTGCGTGCTGTCGGTCAACGCCGTGCTGGAAAAGATGGACATCACGCCCGGCCCGCTCGCGATCGTCTCGCAGAGCGGCAGCATGATGGGCGGCCTGATGTCGCGCGGCCTCGGCCGTGGCGTCGGCTTCTCCAAGCTGGTGTCCGTCGGCAACGAATGCGATCTCAGCGTGGGCGAACTGACGGATTTCCTCGCGGACGATCCCGCCACCGGCGCGGTGCTGCTGTTCATGGAAACGCTGCGCGACGCCGACCGCCTCGCGCACGCCGCGCGGCGCTGTTACGCCGCAGGCAAACCCGTCATCGTCTACAAGCTCGGCCGTTCCGAAGTCGGCCAGGACCTCGCCGCCTCGCACACGGGTGCTATGGCCGGCGCGGATGAAGTCGCCGACGCCTTCTTCCGTACCCACGGCATGCTGCGCGTGGACCAGATCGAGAGCCTGTTCGAACTGCCGGCACTGCTCAACGGCCAGAAGCCGCGCAGCACGCATCGCGTGGCCGTGATGACGACAACGGGCGGCGGCGCCGCCTGCGTGGTGGACCGCCTCGGCGTGTATGGCCTCGACGTGGTGCCGCCGACCGACAAAGTCGTGGCCAACCTCGCCGCGAAGAAGATCACGATCAACAAGGCGCGGCTGACCGACCTGACGCTCGCCGGCGCCAAGAAGGAAATCTACAGCGCGGTGCTGAACGAACTGCTCGCCTCCGACCATTGCGACCTGGTGCTCGCCGTCGCCGGCAGCTCCGCGCAGTTCCAGCCGGAGATCGCCGTCGCGCCGGTCATCGAAGCAGAACGCCACGGCAAGCCGCTCGCGGCCTTCCTCGCGCCGCAGGCGGAGATGTCGCTTAAGCTGCTGGCGCAGTCGGGGCTTGCCGGCTTCCGCACACCGGAGGCCGGCGCCGATTCAATCCGCGCGTGGCGCGACTGGAAAGCGCCGACGCCGGAAGTGAAGCCCAACCAGGCGGCGCTGGACGCAGCGGGCCGCGCCCTCGGCCACGCCCGCGGCAAAACGCTTTCCGAATACGAGGCCTCGCGCGTGTTCGCGGCACTGGAAGTACCCGTCGCCAAGACCCAGGTCGTGCAGGGCCCCGGTGACCCGGTGCAACTGCCCTTCCCGGTGGTTGCCAAAATCCTCTCACCGGACATCGCGCACAAAACGAACATCGGCGGCGTCGTCCTCAATATCGCCGACCGCGCAGCACTGTCCACCGCCGTGGAACAGATCTTCACGCGCGTAAAGAAGGCGCATCCGGACGCCAAGCTCGACGGCATCCTTGTGCAGCCGATGGAGAAGGGCCTTGCCGAGGTGATCGTCGGCTTCAAGCGCGACGCGCAGGTCGGCCCCGTCGTGGTGCTCGGCGTCGGCGGCGTGCTGGCCGAGATCTATCACGACTACGCGCTGCGGCTGGCGCCCGTCAGCATCGAGACGGCGCGCGCCATGATCGAGGAAGTCAAAGGCCTGGCGACCATCCGCGGCTACCGCGGGATGGTGCGCGGCGACACGGAAGCGCTGGCCCGCACGGTGGCCGCCGTGTCGCAGCTCGCCGCCGTCGAACCGACGGTGTCCGAAGCCGAGATCAATCCGCTGCTGGTGCGCCCGGAAGGCCAGGGCGTGGTGGCGGTGGACGGGCTCATCGTGCTCGCCGGCTGACCCCGCACTCGTATAATTACCGTCCGCTCCAGACTACCCGGTCGAGAGTGACGCGCCTCCCGCGCGCCTCTCACCGTGCCGGCCCCGA
Organism: Burkholderiales bacterium; assembly: GCA_050741255.1. Lineage (GTDB taxonomy): Bacteria > Pseudomonadota > Gammaproteobacteria > Burkholderiales > SG8-41 > CAZXNF01. The sequence continues at coordinate 73,835 of JBOIEQ010000002.1, forward strand.
GCAACACACCCTAGACCGAGGAGGTTCCCATGCTGCTCCAGCAGATCGCCGAATACGCCCATCGCGAACAGACATCCCAGTTGCCCGCCGATGTCTGGCATCACGCCAAGCGCGCGGTCATCGACTGGTACGCCTGCCTGCTGCCGGGAAGCATCGTCGAACCCGCCACGATTCTGGAAAAAGCGCTGGCCGACGAACTGGACCGCGGCAAGGCGCGGCTCGCCACCGGCCGCCCGGCGGCGACGCGTGCCGCGGCGCTGATCAACGGCGCGGCCTCGCACTCGGTCGAGTTCGACGACATTTACCGCGACGCGGGCTACCACCCGGGCAGTCCGGTGATCTCGGCGGCGCTGGCCGTGGCGCAAGCCACCGGCGCGAGCGGCGAGCTGTTCCTGCGCGGCGTCATCGTCGGCTACGAAACCTCCACGCGCCTGGGCGAGTCGGTGATGCCCGCGCACTACAAGTTCTGGCACACCACCGGCACCATCGGCGCGCTCGGCGCCGCTGCGGCAGCGGCAACCATCCTGCGCGCGACGCCGGAGCAGTTCGCCCACGCGGTGGCAACGGCAACCACCTTTGCCTCCGGCCTCAAGCAGGCCTTCCTGTCGCAGGCCATGTCGAAGCCCCTGCACGGCGGCCATGCGGCGGACGTCGGCGTGATGGCGGCGCTGAGCGCCGTCCGCGGCCTCACCGGCGCGCTCGACATTCTTGAAGGCCCGTCGGGCTTCGGCAACGCCATGAGCGGCCAGGTGGACTGGACGAAAGCGACCAAAGACCTCGGCGTCGATTACCACATCACGCGCGTCACCTTCAAAAATCACGGCTGCTGCGGCCACAACTTCCCGTCCATCGACGGCGCACTGCACCTGCAGAAGCTGCACGGCTTCAAGGCCGCCGATGTGAAGAAAGTGAAGATCGAGAGCTACAAGGCCGGCATGGACATTGTCGGCAACGCCAATCCGGAAGGCGAGTACCAGGCGAAGTTCAGCCTGCCCTACACCGTGGCGCATGCGCTGGTGCATGGCAGCGTGCGGCTGAACGCCTTCTCTCCCGAGCGCATGCAGGACCCGGCGGTGCGCGGCATGATGCCGAAGTTCGAGATCATTTCCGATCCCGAACTGTCCGCCGGCTATCCCAACCAGCGTGCCGCGCGCGTGCACATCGAGACCAACGACGGCCGCACGCACTCCTACTTCCAGCCGCACCGCAAAGGCGATCCGGAGCAGTTGCTGACGGACGAGGAAGTGAACGACAAGTTCATCGAACTCGCGATGCCGGTGATCGGCGAAGCCGGCGCGAAGGCGCTGCTCGAGCAGCTCTGGGCCACCGACAAGCTGAAAAGCGTCGTCTACGAAACCGGTTCGCCGCGCGCACGCGCCGCGGGCTGATTTCCCGTGCGTAGCTCCGCGTTGCTCGCAGCTGCCGTATTTTGCTGCGGCCCGGTCGCGGCCCAGACCGCTTCGACAGGCTCAGGACAGGCTTACCCGTCCAAACCCATCCGCGTCGTCATCGGCGCGGCTGCGGGCGGCGGCACCGACATCCTCGGCCGCACGCTGGGCCCCAGGGTCACCGAACTGCTGGGCCAGCAGATCATCATCGACAACCGGCCTGGCGCCGCGACCAACATCGGCGCCGAATTGGTGGCGCGCGCTGCGCCCGACGGCTACACGCTGCTGATGGCGAGCAGCCCGCACGTCATCAACCCCAGCCTGTTCGCGAAGCTCCCTTTCGATCCGGTCACGGATTTCGTGCCGGTGTGCCGGCTCGCCGTCGTGCAGAACGGGCTGGTCGTGCACCCATCGCTGCCGGCGAAGTCCGTCAAGGAGCTGATCGCGCTCGCGAAGGCGCGTCCAGGCAAACTCAATTTCGGTTCGTCCGCCGGCACCTCGCAGTTTCTCGCGGTCGAATTGTTCAAGACCATGGCCGGCGTAGATGTCGCCAACATCCCGTACAAGGGGGGCGGTCCCGCGCTGACCGACCTGCTGGCGGGCCAAGTCGAGATGCAGTTCAACACCTTGCTCGCCCTCCTGCCCTTCATCAAGGCGGGCAAGCTGCGCGCGCTGGCGGTCGCCGGGGCGCAGCGTTCCGCCGTCATGCCCGAACTGCCGACGGTCAGCGAGGCCGGCCTGCGCGGCTTCGAGGCGAGCGGCTTCTACGGGCTGTTCGCGCCGGCGAATACACCGAGAGAGATCGTGACGCGGCTCAACACCGCCTACGTCTCCGTGCTGACCACGCCCGAAATGAAGAAGCGCCTGAACGACCAGGGCGTGGACGTGATCGCCGGCACGCCGGAAGAGCTTGCGCAGTACGTGCGCGAACAGATGCCGAAATGGGCCAGGGTCGTGAAAGCCTCGGGAGCCAAAATCGAATGAAGGGCACCCACCGCCTGTCCGTGCTGGTCCTGCTGGCGCTCACCGCACCGGTGTTCGCCGCCGACTATCCCAGCCGCCCGATCCGCTTTATCGTGCCCTTCCCGCCCGGCGGCGGCAACGACATCGTCGGCCGCGTCGTCGCGCTAAAGCTCGGCGAAGCGCTCAACCAGTCGGTGGTCGTGGACAACCGCGGCGGCGCCGGCGGCACGATCGGCACCGACATGACGGCCAAGGCGCCGCCCGACGGCTACACGCTCCTGATCAACAACATCAGCCTCGCCGTCAACGCGACGCTGATCCCCAAGCTGCCCTACGACACGCTGAAAGATCTCGCGCCGGTCACACTGGTCGGCCGCCAGCCCAACATCCTCGTCGTGCATCCCGGCGTCCCCGTGAAGACGATGCAGGACCTGCTCGACCTCGCGCGCGCGAAGCCCGGGCAACTCACCTACGGCTCCGGCGGTGTCGGCACTGCTTCACATCTCTCCACAGAGCTGCTGAAGCTCATGACGAAAACCGACATGGCCCACGTGCCGTACAAGGGCCTGGGCCCCGCGCTCACCGATCTCATCGGTGGACGGCTGACGCTGATCATCTCGACGATGGCCTCCGCGCTGCCGCAACTGAAAGCCGGCAAGCTGCGGCCGGTGGCCGTCACCACGCTGCAACGCTCGCCTTTCTTTCCCGAGGTGCCGACCATGAACGAGGCCGGCGTGAAGGGCTACGAGTTCAGCACCTGGTATGGCCTCTTGGTACCCGCGGGCACGCCGAAGGCCGTCATCGACCGCCTGAACGCGGAAACGGCAAAGGTGCTCGCGCAGCCCTTCGTGAAGGAACAGTTCAGCGTGCAGGGCGTGGACACGACGCCGTCCTCGCCTGCCGAGTTCGGCAGCTACCTCAAGAGCGAAGTTTCGAAATGGGGCAAGGTGGTAAAGGCTTCCGGCGCCACGCCGGAATAAGCTTTACACGAGATAAGGTTTCTATGTGAGTCGGATTTTCGAACCAGATACGAACAGGGCAACGTTCGAGACCTTTGCTCTCAAATATGAGCCAGAGCAAACGATCGAGCAATTCATGCCAACAGCTGTAGGAAACGCTGCTTATCATCGCGTGCAACGTATCCTGTCTGGATGGCTCGTAGGTTTTGAGACTCAGTTACGACCGGCACTATTGCAAACGAAGGAATGGCTTGAAGACTCCATCTCTCGTCAAGAGAAGTTCGGCGATGCGCCTCACTTTTCAGCAGCACTACGTAGCGAAGCATACGGCCTGTGCCAATGGATGATTGAGGGCGCTAACTGTACGGACGCGTATCGGGAAGCACTGACGAGCTACGACCTCCATTTCCAGAACGAAGGGAAGAGGCTCAAGAAAGGGCCAAAGTTCCAGTTCAACAAGGAAACTCAACGATTCGAAGACGACTACGTTAGAGGAGTCCCCTTCGAAAATAGGGAAATTCTCAGAGGAAGCTTGGCCGACTATTTAGCAAACTGCATTCAGTGCGAGGAGTTCGAGAAGGGTGCGGCCCTCTATGAACGCATAGGGGGTAAAACCGACCTTCTCGATAGTCGAGTCCAGACCGATATCCATTTCGGATATTGGGTGTGTAGAGAAGGAACGCGCGGTAGTAGCCGTACCGATGAGTATCGAAAGATCGGAACGAGAGTTCTACGAGCGAATCTTCAAGGTAATTGGCTTAATCACGGCCAATACGCACGAGCCGCGCAATGGCTGAAAATTGTATTTTGGCATCCTGATAAGAATCTCCACCCACTTGAGGTAATTTTGAAGGCATACGAGCTTATGCCGGATGTTCCTCGTCCCGCATTTGTCTGACTGCTTAGGTGTGTTGAGTCCAGATCGGACACTAAACTGTTGCGCAATCAGAAGTCCTATCCCCACGAAAAGATGAATTAGCCGTGCCGTCGCTAACGATCGTCTCCGGCGGCGGCGCCAAGGGCCCCGCCTGCTTCGTCGTCGATACCGGCGGCGCGCGCCTCATGCTCGACCTCGGTTATGGCCCGCAGCCGGGGCTGTGGCCGGACGTTTCCGGCGTCGGCAAGGTGGACGCCCTGCTGCTTTCGCACAGCCACCGCGATCACGCCGGCGGCATGAAGCTGCGTGCGCAGATCGGCGAGCCGCCGGTCTACGCGACCGACACCGTGCGGCGGAGACTGCCGGCGGACCACACACAGCACTCGCTGCCGCTGCAGGGGACAACGACCATCGCAGGTGTCAGCGTGACGACCGGCCGCAGCGGCCACGCGCCGGGCGGCGTGTGGCTGCACCTCGCCATCGGCGGCGGGCTGCTCTACATGGGCGACAACAGCGTGGAGTCGGCGCTCTACGCCCACGACGCGCCGCCCAGGGCCGACGTGGCGATCCTCGACTGTTCGTACGGCGATTACGCGGTGACCTTGTCCGATCGCGCCGATGAGTTCGCGCAGCACTACACCGCGGGACCGGTGTTGCTGCCGATCCCGCCCGCGGGCCGCGGACCCGAGATCGCGCTGCACGCCGCGCAAACGCAGCGCGCGCTGCCCGCCATCGACGACGCATTGCGCGATTCGCTGCGGGCGCTCGTCACGACGGACCGCGACTGCCTGCGGTCGGGCATCGCGCCCGAGCTCGAACGGCTCGCGAACGACTGCCCCGCGATCGACGCGCCGGACCGCGTCATGCTCGCCGGTATCGCCGACGGCACCGCCGGCGCCAGCGCGCTGCTGCTAGAACGCTGGCGCTGGGATGCAGTTCCCGCGTTCGTCTTCACCGGCTACCTGCCGCCCGGCACCCCGGCACAAACGCTGACCGACAGCGGCCGCGCGCGTTACCTGCGCTGGAACGTGCATCCGCGGCTGGCCGATAACGTCCAGCTCGTGCGCGACACCGGCGCCCGCACCATCGTGCCCGCCTTCGGCGACGCCAGCCGCTACCGCGCCGCCTGGAAGACCGCCTTTGCGCCGGCCCGCGTCCATCTTGAAGACCCGCTCACGTTCTGACATGACGCTTACCGTTCCGTTGTTCGCACGACCCTTCGTATACCTCCGCCACGGCGAGACCGACAGCAACGTGCGCCGCATCGTCGCCGGTTCACTCGACGTGCCGTTGACCGCGCGCGGCCGCGAGCAGGCACAGGCCGCGGCCCGCGCGCTGACCGGCGGCGATATCACCGCCATTTATGCCAGCCCGCTGCAGCGCGCCCGCCACACAGCGGAGACGATCGCCGCCGCGCTCGGCCTGCCGGTCACGCTGCTGGACGACCTGCAGGAACGCTGCTGGGGTGTGCTGGAAGGCCAGCCGCAGGGCCAAAGGGTGCGCGGGACGGTGCCGGAGGGCGCGGAAACCTACGAGGCCTACGCCGCGCGCGTGCTGCGCGGCCTCGCCGCGATTCCGCCGCGGGGCACGCCGCTCGTCGTCTCGCACTCGGGCGTGTATCGTGTCCTCTGTCGCACACTCGCCATTCCGGAGTCGCGCGAACCCGTCGCCAACGCCACACCCGTGCGTTTCCTGCCGCCGTCCGCACCGGGCGCCGGCTGGCAGATCGACATCTGAAGCAGCGCCCAAGCTGCACACTTAGAGGAGTTCCACGTCATGACCGATCGCGTTACCACCCGACTGCGCACACTGCTCGCCCGCCCCGGTTGCACCGTTGCTCCGGGCGTCGCCGAAGGGCTGGCCGCGCGCCTCGTCGCCCGCGCGGGCTTCGACGCCGTCTACATGACCGGCTTCGGCACCAGCATGACGCGGCTGGGCATGGCCGACATCGGGCTGCTGACCATGAGCGAGATGGTCGACAACGCCGCGCGCATCGTGGAAGCGACGGGCCTGCCCGTCATCGCCGACGCCGATACCGGTTACGGCAACCCGATGAACATGCGCCGCACCATCCGCGAGTACGAAAAAGCCGGCGTCGCCGCCGTGCACATCGAGGACCAGGACTGGCCCAAGCGCTGCGGCCACCTCGCCGGCAAGCGCGTGATCACCACCGACGACATGGTGTCCAAGATCAAGGCCGCGGTGGATGCGCGCCATGACGCCGACTTCGCGATCATCACGCGCACCGACGCCATCGCCGTCGAGGGCCTCGAAGCCGCACTGGAGCGCGGCGAGCGGTACCGCGAGGCCGGTGCCGACATGCTGTTCATCGAAGCGCCGGTCGGCCGCGCGGAGGTCGAGCGCGTGGCGAAGCACTTCAAGGGCGTGCCGCTGCTCTACAACATGGCCGCCAGCGGCAAGACGCCGCACATCCCGGCGGAGGAACTCGGCAAGCTCGGCTTCAAGCTCGCGATCTATCCGAACTACGTGATGCTGTGCGCCATTCCGGTCATCGAACGGATGCTCGCCGAACTCAAGAAAACCGGCACCGTCGGGCACCTGCTCGGCGAGATGGCGGACTTCAAGAAGTTCACGGAGGTCGCGCAACTGCCGGAGATCCAGAAACTGGAAGCGAAGTACGGCGTGGCCGAGGACCGGCGCGCATCCCTGTAAGCGTCCCATGGCCTTCGAACTGCGGCTCCATCAGGACGGCATCGCGCCTGGCGCAAAGCTCGCGCTCCGTGCCGCGCCCGCGCGTGCGATCTACGTCGTCTCCGGAGGTGTGCGCACCCAGACCGGCGGCCTCAGCGCCGCGTTCGGCGCGAACAGTGCGTTTCATACGACAGCCGCGCTGGCCGTGACCGGCGGCAACCTGCCGACCGTGGCCTTACGCTGGGAGCTTACGAAGGACGACGCCCTCGACAGTTTCCCGACCGGCGAGGGCCTTTCCAGCTCGCGCCTGCTGGCGGCGCCGATGGCGCTCGACCGCAACGCCGACTGGCTGCTGCGCTGCGACCGCGTGGACTTCCCGCCCAAAGGCGAGGCGCTGCTGCACACACACCAGGGCGGCGGCACGCGCTGCCTGCTGTTCGGCGGCATCCGCATCGAGACGCAGGGCCACACCCATCACTACGGTCCGCTCGGTGCCTGGTTCGAGGCCGGGCCGGACCCGGTCTACGCCGCCGCGTCCGAAACGGAGCCGTCCGCGTTCGTCCGCGTCATGCTGCTGCCGCGCGCGCTGCTGGGCAAATCGTCCATCGCCTACGTCAAACCCGAAGACCTGGCCAAACCCAAGAGCCAGCGCTATCAGGTTTTTCTCGACGTGCCGGTGACGCTGCCCGGATAATCCCGCACCCACCAAAAAAAGCCCGGAGGAGACCATGAACACAACGCTAAAAGCCGCCCTGACGGCTGCACTGACCCTGTTGAGCGGCGCCGCACTCGCGCAGGCCTATCCCGCCAAGACCATCCGCGTCGTGGTGCCCTTCGCGCCCGGCGGCAACGTGGACATCAACGCGCGCGCCGTCGCGCCCGGCATGACCGAGTTGCTCGGCCAGTCCGTGGTGGTCGACAACCGCGGCGGCGCCGGCGGCATGATCGGCGCGGAGATCGTCGCCAAGTCGCCGCCGGACGGCTACACGCTCGGCATGTTCTCCAACAGCGTGTACAGCGTTGCGCCCAATGTGTTCGCCAAGCCGCTCTACAACCCGATCCGCGACTTCACGCCCATCGTGGCGCTGACGAGCGTGCCCTTCGTGCTGGTGATCCATCCGTCGGTGCCGGCGAAGACGCTCAAGGAATTCGTCGCCATCGAAAAGTCGCGTCCCGGCAAGATGACGCTCGCCAACGCCGGCGTCGGCACCTCCAACCATCTCGTCGGCGAACTGATCCAGCTGTCCACCGGCACCAAGATGGCCTCCATCCCGTACAAGGGCAGCGGCCCCGCGCTGATCGATCTGCTGGGCGGGCAGGTGGACTCGCACGTGGACCAGCTCACCGCCTCCATCGGCTACATCAAGAGCGGCCGCATCCGCGCCGTCGGCGTCACGACCGACAAGCGCTCGTCGCAACTGCCGGATGTGCCGACGCTCGCCGAGCAGGGGCTCAAAGGCTTCGATGCCACCACGATCACCGGGCTGGTCGCGGCGGCCGGTACGCCCAAGGACATCGTCGACCGACTGAACGCGGCCGCCGTGAAGGTCATCAACCAGCCGGTGATCAAGCAGCGCTTCGCCGAACTCAGCGCCGAAGTGATCGGCAGCACACCGGCCTGGTTCGGCGACTACATCAAGGAAGACCTCGCCCGCTGGGCAAAGGTCATGAAAGACGCGGGCATCGCCGCGCAATAACGCAAAGGAAGTAACCGCATGAGCACCATCCCCGCCCACGCGCCGCTCTGCGCCGGGCCCGACCGGCAGCCCGCCACACCCAAACTCAAACTGCCCGCGGGCGCGACCGACTGCCACTTCCACATCTTCGGACCGGGGGCGAAATATCCCTACGCGGACAACCGCATCTACACGCCGCCCGACTCCCTCCTCGTCGACTGGCAGCACCTGGCCAGGACGCTGTGCGTCCAGCGCGGCGTCATCGTGCAACCGTCCGTCTACGGCACCGACAACACGGTGACGCTGGGCGCGCTGGAAGCGATGCGCGACACCTGGCGAGCGGTGGTAGTGGTCGAGGACGACATTGCCGACGCCGAGCTGGAGCGCATGCACAAGCTGGGCGTGCGCGGCGTGCGCTTCAACGTCGTGGATGTCGCCACCGACAAGGGCAAGCTGCCGATGGACGCCGTGCGCCGGCTGGCGAACAAGGTCAAGCCGCTGGGTTGGCATGTGCAGTTCCTGATGCACGTCGACGAATACCCGGACCTGGAAAAGATGTTCGACGGTTTTCCGACCGACATCGTGATCGATCACTTCGGCTACATGAAAGCGGCCAAGGGCATACAGAATCCCGGGTTCCAGGGATTCCTGCGACTGCTGAAAGGCGGCCGCTGCTGGGTCAAATTCACCGGTGCCTACCGCATCTCGGCGGAGAAGCGGCTCCCTTACGCCGATGTCACGCCGATCGCGCACGCGCTGGTGGAGGCGAACCCAGACCGCGTGGTGTGGGGCACCGACTGGCCGCACCCCAAGCATGAAAGCGACATGCCGAACGACGGCATCATGTGCGACCGATTAAGCGACTGGGTGCCCGATGCGGCGCGGCTGAAGAAGGTGCTGGTGGATAACCCAGCGAAACTATACGGCTTCTAGAACGAAAATAGCCGCAGAGACGCAGAGAGCGCAGAGAGCGCAGAGAAGACAAAAGGCGAGAATAAGAAAAACCAGAAAGTATTCAGGCGATCATGTTTCCTGAATATTGGTTTTCCTCTGCGCTCTCTGCGTCTCTGCGGCTAATTGAATTGATTTAAAGGTTAAATATGACCACACCGAAAACCATGTTCGAGAAAATCTGGGACCGCCACGTGATCGTGAAGCGTGGCGAGAACGAGGCATTGCTGCACATCGACCGCAACTTCGTGCACGAAGGCTCGTTTCATGCCTTTGGCGCACTGGCCGCGGAGGGCCGCAAGGTCCGCAAACCGCACCAGACCGTCGCCACCGCCGACCACTACGTGCCGACGCGAAACCGCGAGCAGGGCATCGCCGCCGTCACCGATGCCGAAATGCTGAACATGATCGAGTTGTTCGATCACAACGCCAGGACCAACGGCATCGCGCACTATTACGGCATCGACCACCCGCAGCAGGGCATCGTGCACGTGGTCGGCCCCGAGCTGGGCCTCACCCTGCCCGGCATCACGCTCTCCTGCGGCGACTCGCACACCTCCACCCACGGCGCGCTCGGCGCGTTCGCCTTCGGCATCGGCGCCTCCCAGCTGAAACAGGTGCTGGCGACGCAGTGCCTGTGGCAGAAGAAACCGAAGACCCTGCGCATCCGCGTGGATGGCGCGCTCCCGCCCGGGGTCACCGCCAAGGACATCGTGCTGGCGATCATCGCGAAGATCGGCACCGCCGGCGCCACCGGCCACACCATCGAGTTCGCCGGCTCGACCATCCGCGCGCTGAGCATGGAAGGCCGGCTGACGGTGTGCAACATGGCGATCGAAGCCGGGGCGCGTTCCGGCATCTGT
>JBOIEQ010000003.1:0-72316 GCA_050741255.1 Burkholderiales bacterium
CGCCCGCGCGCCGCGCCGTGCTGGCCAGCCGCCTGAAGGCGCGCTGCGCGGAAGCCGGCACGCGCGTGACGCGCGAAGCGATCCAGATTCACGGCGCGATCGGTTTCACGGATGAATACGACGTCGGGCTCTATACCAAGCGGGCGATGGTGCTCGCGGCGTGGCTCGGCAACGCCCACGCGCACCGGCGCCGCTATGCGGCCCTGGCGCCCGCCGAGGAGTAAGCGAGCATGGCTGAATCCCGCGACTACAACGTCATGAGCGACGAGGACTTCCGTCAGGAAGTCCGCGTCTTCTTCGAAAAGGAATATCCGGCCGAATTCCGCTACCTGCTGCGCAAGGGGCGCATGAGCGAAATGCGCGGCTGGTGGAACGCGCTCTACCGCCAGGGCTGGGCCGGCCCCAACTGGCCGCGCGAACACGGCGGCATGGGGCTCGACGCCGACAAGATGGTGAGCTGGCTGGAGGAGGTGGAGCGCTTCGGCGTGGCGCGCCCACCGGACCAGGGCGTGGTGCAGGTCGGCCCGATCATCATGCAGTACGGCACCGACGCGCAGAAAAAGCACTACCTCGAGCCGACCCTGAGCGGCGAGTTCATCTGGTGCCAGGGCTACTCGGAACCGAATGCCGGCTCCGATCTCGCCAGCCTGCGCACCGAAGCCCTGATCGAAGGCGACGAATTCGTCATCACCGGCCAGAAGATCTGGACGACGATGGCGCACGACGCGACGCACATCTACACGCTGGTGCGCACCGACAAGCAGGCGAAGAAGAAGCAGGAAGGCATCAGTTTCCTGCTGATCGACCTGAAGACCCCGGGCATCACCATCCGGCCCATCCGCAACATCGCGGGGCACGAGGAGTTCTGCGAGGTGTTCTTCGACAAGGCGCGGGTGCCGCTCGATACGTTGGTCGGCAAATTAAACGCGGGCTGGACGGTGGCGAAAGCGCTGCTCGGTTTCGAGCGTCTGTCCATCGGCAGCCCCCGCCGGCCGCAGTACGCGCTGCGCCGGCTGGAGATGATCGCGCGCGCCAAGGGCCTGTTCGACGATTCCGGTTTCGTCGATCGGTTTACCACGCTCAAGCTCGACATCGAGGACCTGTCCTCGCTGTATGGGCGCTACGTCGCGATCGCCAAGCGCGGCGAAACGCTGGGGCCCGACGTGTCCATGCTCAAGATCTGGGCGATGGACACTTGGCAGAGCCTGACCGAGCTGCTGGTGGAAACCGGCGCGGAAGAGGGCGTGGTACCGGGGGAGCACGACATCGACGGCGTCAACACCGATTTCCTCACGCCGTTCTACTACGCGCGGCCGGGCACCATCTACGGCGGGTCGAACGAGGTCCAGCGCAACATCATGGCCAAGTACGTGCTCGGCTTGCCCGGGCACTGAACACGCTTCAGTCCCGGCGGGCCGCCTGCACGTCGTCCCCGGGGTCCCAGCCCGCCAGCCAGCGGTCGAGTTCCACGACTTCGGCGGGTTTGCCGTTGGCGTGAAACCACGAGTCGATCGCGTACTGCCGTCCCGTTGCCTTGTCCTCCACCACGGCGGTGTAGTGCTGCGCAAGACCGAAGAAGCGCGTCCGGCGACGGAGGTCGCGCACGGTGTTGTAGCGCAGCAGCCCGCTCTGTTCCATGAGGTGAAGGTAGGTCGAGGTGTTGATCGACTCGTCCACGCAGTCGAGCTGCCCGAGGTCATTCATCGCGAACGGCGTGCCGGGCAGGTCGCCGGCGGTGCCCGTCTTGGGCCCGATCATCCGTTCCAGCAGTCCCACGGTCTCGGCGATACGCGCGCGTTCGGTCGTGCCGTCGGCGGGTGGCGGCGAAAACATCGCCCGCACCTCGCGCCATTCCGCCGCACTCAGGGTCACCAGGGTGCGCCCGTAGCAGCCGTAGCCGTGGCAGACGGGCAGGGCGACGGGCGAGGGCGAGCGTTCCACGCCGGCCTGCACTTCCTGTTCGAGCGTGCGCGGACCGTCCGGCCCGAGGGACGCGCAGCCGGCCAGCGCGGCGGCGAGCCAACAGGCGCTAAACCGGCGGCCGTGCAGCGACAGTTCCACGGACGCCGGCAAGACGGTTCTGGAACCGGCTATTTCAGGGCGAAACGCAGGCCCAGCATGAAGCGGTCGGTGTACTTGATGTCGCTGGTTCCGTTGTAGGCGAAACCGAGGGTGGAGGTTCCGGCGATATTGGTGTCGCCCGTCATCCACGTGCGCTCGGCGCGCATGAATACCTGCGAACCCACGCCCTGGAACATGCGCAGGCCATACGCCAGCTCGAGCCCGAGCATCGGTCCCCACAGCCCCTGGGTTTTCGAGAACTGGTTCATGACGCCGCCGCCGCCGCTCTCGTCGGTGGAGGTGGTGGATTTGGCGCGGCTGTAGGCGAGTCCCGCCATGACGGCGAGTGCCGTGTCCGGCGCCACCGTGAAGCGCATGCCCGCGCCGCCCCGCACGGAGTACTTGATGTCCACCGAGCCGCCGGAATCCAGTCCGGGCGTCGGATGGAAACTCACGTAGGTCTTGCTTTCATCGGTGTTGTCGCCGATCACACTGGCGAAAAAGAAGACGTTGGCGAGCTGGTTCATGCGGCGCGCGAAGGGATTGACCGTCAGTTCCAGGCCGCCGGTGAAGCCGCCGCCGTTGATGCCGGACGAGGCCGCGCCGAAGGGCGAACTGATACTGTTGTCGCTGTGGGTATAGCTGTAGCCCAGCATGCCGCCCAGCCAGAACATGTTCTGCTGCTGTTGTTGCCTTCCGATGAGCGTGGCCGCGACGAGGGTGGCGACGCCGGTGGCGGTGTCCACGCGATAGCGGGTGGTTTCGCCATCTTTGACTTCCACGCGCTGGGGCGTGCCAACCTGCTGACCGGCGATGATCGTGCGCAACAGGTAATAGCCGGCGACGCGGTTGCGCCACCACCATAGCCCGCGCCGGCGGTCGCTGTCTTCGTCCTCCTTGAGCTTCTGGCCACTCTTTTCGTCTTCGAGGGTAATGGTGGTCTCCGCGACCTGGGCGCCGGCGCCAGTAACTTCCAAGTTGCCGGTCGCGAACGCGGGTCCCCCGAACAGGAATCCCAGCAGGAGGCCGCAAAGGCCGAGTAAGTGGTGGTGCCGTGTCATGACGCTCCCCTAGCTTGATGGGTCCCGGACGGGACGGGCGGGTGCAGCGGGTGCAACGCGTGAGACCGGTGCGACTTATGCGATGAGCATAGCCGCCCGCGGGCGGGTCAGCCAAGCTTCAGCACGAATCTGCCCTCTCTTTTCCGGCCGTTGGTGTGCTCGGATACAACACGTACTGTCCAGATTTTTGCAGTGCGGAAGGTCGACGCCGGGATCTCCGCCAAAATACCCGCCGAAACAGGGGCTTGGAGAGTCGTGCCGACCTTCTGCCAGACACCGGGATTTTCTCCCTCGCCGATTTCGACGACCGCTTCCTTGAAGCGGTCGGCCGCCGCGGTGCCGCTGACGCGCACGTACTGACCGTCGTCCTTGCGGACTACCCCCAGCGCCGTGATCCCGGCCTCGACGAAAAACGCCGGATCGGCCGCCAGCGCCGCCTTCGCATCGAGCAGCCCGTAGCCGGTGTTCCCATCCACGCCCGGCTGGTCGATGTCGCGGGCGGACTGCAGCAGCATGCGTCGCACCTCGGCCGCAGTCAGGGTCGGGCGTGCGGCGAGGACCAGGGAGGCCACGCCGGTGACGAATGGCGCGGCGAAAGAGGTGCCGTCCGCGCGGTAGTAGCGGTTCTCCGGCGCGCCGACGAAGTTCGCGCCCGGTTTGTAGCCTTTCACGCCGGCGAACAGCATGAAGTCGGTCTGCCGCGCGCGCAACGAGAGGATGTCTACTCCGGGTGCCGCGATGTCGATCGCGCCGCCGAAGTTGGAGAAGCCCGCGCGCCGGTCCTGCGGGTCGGTGGCCGCGACGGTCAACACATTTTCCAGGGAAGCTGGCGAATAGTCCTTCACGTCGCGGCCGTCGTTGCCGGCGGCGGCGATCACCAGGACGCCCTTGCTCGCGGCGTAATCCACTGCGCGTTTTTCCGACGCCGACAACTGCTGTGACGCAAGACTGAGGTTGATGATTCTCGCGCCGTTCTGGACCGCGTAGTAAATCGCCGCCGCCGTGCGCGTGGGATAGTTGCGCCCGATCGAATTCATCACTCGCAGCGGCATGATCTGCACGTTCGGGTTGACCCCCAGCACGCCGGCGCCGTTCAGCGGCGACGCGACGATGACGCCGGCGACAAACGTGCCATGGCCGGTAAAGTCGAACGGATCGTTGTCGTTGTCGGCAAAGTCCCAGCCGATGACGTCGTCCACGTAGCCGTTGCCGTCGTCGTCCTTGCCGTTGACGATTTCCTTCGGATTGCGCCAGACGCTGTCGCCGCGCAGGTCGGGGTGGAAATAATCGAGTCCGGAATCGATCACGGCGACGATGACGGGCGCGCCCGCGGGTGCCGACGGCGGCGTGGCGCCGAGGCCGATGCGCTTCAGGCCCCACAGATCGTCGTAGGCCTGGCCCCAAGTGCCGCGGGTGTCGAGGAAGGGCGCCGCGACCAGCGGCAGCGCGCAGGTCAGCAGCAAGACGGCAATGCCGGTCCGGCGCCGGGCTTCAGGCGTTTTCATCGACTGCCCTGCCCGGTCTCGCGCTGCTGTTGTGCGCGATTCACGGTGACGTTGTTCGGCTTGCCGAAATCGAGCGGCGGCGGTTGCTTCGCGGCCGTATCGCTTTTCGGGCCCGATGCAGCCACCGGTGGCCCGGGATGGCGGGGGATGCTGAAGCGCGTTTCTTCGCAGACCTGGATGACCGACACGGTGCCGCAGCTTCCGCCGCTGTTGACGACGGTACCCGGCGGCGTAGGCTCAAGCGGAATCTGCTCCGCAATCGCCTTTGCCTGCTGCAGGGCCGGACCGGGATCCATTCTCTCGGCGCCGATCAGACGCAGATACTCATCCTTCTCCACGAACGCGCGCAGCGACTGCAAGTACGCGCGCTGTTCGCCGGCGAGCCGCTTGTTGCAGTCCTCGAGCCGCTTCTGCAGTTGCGCGATCTCGTCGAGCGCCTTCTGGATGCGGGGCTCGATGGCACGCAGTTTGGCCAGCCGCGCGCGGGCATCGACCATGCGGGGGCCGGTCGCTTCGCGACCGTTATAAAAACGCGCGTTATCCGCGTTGTTGGGCGGCGATGCATTCTCGCCGTGCTTCGCACGGTACTGCAGAAAGTATTCACGGTCACGGGCCATCTCGTCGAGGTTCGTGGCCAGGTCTTTTTCGGTGCCGAGGTGCGCACGGCTGACGCGCATTTCATCGATCGCGCGGTGCAGTGCCTCGATGCGGGCGCGGCAGCGGTCGATGCATTTTTCGGTGCTCTTCAAATCGTCCGTGGTCTGTTTCAGGCGGTCGTTTTCGGCGCGCGTGCCGTTGTAGCGGTTGACCGCATCCGCATCCAGCTTTGACGGCGAAGCGCTCGGCTGCGGACCGCTGGCGGCCGTTTCCGCAGGCACGCGCTCACCCGTCAGGTCGACGGTGAAATCGTTGATGTCGCGGATCGTCTGGCCGGTCAGATTCTGGCGCGTCTGTATGGTTTTCAGATCCTGCACCATGTTCTCGACGCCCTTGGCATACATGCTGACGAACTCGCCGATGCCTGGCACCTTGCCGGCGATGCCGCCGACGAGATTGAGATACATCGAGAGCGCCTGGGCCGCCTGCACCGGGTCTTCGCGGCCGCGCTGCGCGGTGTCGAGGAACTCGATGATTTCGCCCGCCTTGCTGATGAGGCCTTCGATCTTTTCTTTCTGCTTGAAGCCTTTCTCGATGCCGTCGAGTACGCCGCCGAGTTTTTCGAACTTGCCGCCGCGCAGGCCGTTGATCTCGCTGATGAGGCCCTTGACGTCCGATTCCTCGACCGGCAGGCCGTTCTCATGCTTGTAGTTCAGGTACTCAAGCCGGGTGAGCAGGTTGAAGGCGTTCTGCCCGTACTCCACGCCCTCCTGCACGCGATCGGAATCGACGGTCTTGAACGAACCGAGGGCGATGCGCTGCGAGAGCGGCAGCGTGCCGCCACCCGCCGGGCAGGCGGAGGCGGGGATCTGGAAACGGCCGCCCGTCGGCGTCTGCACGCTGGGGCCGCGCGCGTCCTGCGGCTGCCACGGCCGGCCGGTGCCGTCCAGGAAGTTGATGACGTTGCCGTCGGCGTTCGCCGCGCGGTCGATGACCACGGGCTGCGCGAAGCTCTTGCCCTGCGCGACCTGCGTCTCGACCGGGTTGCGTCCCACCGAACGGACGGCTGACCCGGTGGGCTTGCGGCCCGGCGCTTCCGGTGCCATCTTGCTGCAGTCCTTTTCCTCGTCGGTCTTGTTGCCTGCGCCCGGCGCCATGCAGGCGTTCCCGCTCTGAGCGCTCTCTCCTTCAGCACCGCCGCCCGCCCCTTCCGGCACTCGAGTGGCATTGCGAAGGGTGCCGCCGGCGGCCTCGTTGGCGGCGGCCAGGTCCTGGAGTGACCTGGCGGTCACGTTGCAAGCGGTTATGTCGATGGGGTTCCACACGGCGAATAGCCCTTTGTTCTTGCTGCACAACTCTTGACACTCGCGCACCGCTGCTTCCCACGCGGACAGCGGGCCTGTCATTTCCTGCCATTCCTTGAACAACTCAGCGTGGCGCGCACGTTCCGCAGCCTGCTTGTCGCCGGCCGTGGTCTTCAAGTTCGTGTCGATGGTGTCCAGCTGGACCGCCAGCGCGTTCATGCGGAGCGCAATGGCGTTGTGCGTGTCCTCCCGGCGCCGGCACTCGATGTTTTCGCAGATGCCCGTCACGAAGCGCTTCATCGGCGCCTTTTGCAGAGGCGGGTAACGGCTGATGTCTTCCCGTTTCACAAGCGTATTCCCGTCCTCGTCCTGGAACTGCCAGAAATAGGCGTTGCCCTGGGTGTTGAACTGGGCATAGCTGCGTCGCACGCCGCCGCCGGCTGCGGTGTACGTGAGGATGACGGGCAGGCCGTTTGCGTCCAGACCCTCTTGATAACGTTTATTCGTGTCGTCCCGGTCGATGCCGTACTTCTTCTCCTGTTCGTCGATCCACAGCATCGACCGGCCCGCCGGCGTGAGCATGTAGCCCTGCGTGTTGCCGTTGGCGTCGAACCTGATGAAGTGGGTCAGCAGGTAGTAGGTCTCCAGCTTGCCTTTGAGCTCGAACCACTGCACGGCGCCGATGATCTTGCCGTCATCGGAGTAGATAAACAGGGGTTCGGCGTAGTGAGCCTTGGTGCCCTCGTGCGGCTTGTTGTCGAGATAGGTCTTCACCTTCTGTTTGTACGCGGCATTCTCGGCGGCGTGCTTTTCCCGGTTGTCATAACCCGACTTGGAGGAGGCATCCTCAAAAGGTTTGCGGAGCGCCTTGTCGAATTCCTCCTGCGACATTCCCGGCGGCCGCGGCGGATCGTCCTTGTCCAGCCCGCTGCCGTCTTTGACGCCCTGTGGCGGCGTCTTCGCATCCTTGGTGTAGGACCCGTCTGGTGCGCTGACTGTCGCATCCCCGCCCTCGTTGGAGACCGTATGCGTGTCCTTCTTTGCATCGGTGTACTGGCCGTCCGCACGTCCGGGGCAGTCGCCTTCGCAGAGCCGGGCGTCAAATTCGGAACCCCGAATGCCTATGGTGGAAATGGCCGTATTCAGCCGGTAAGCACCGGTGTTTCCGCGTTTACCGATCTGGCCGGTGATGGCGCGCAGGCTGCCTTTCAGCAACCGGTAGACGAAGGAGTCGCGTTCAGCGCGGTCCTTCTCGAAGACATAGGCCTCGATCAGCACCCGCCCGTTGGGCCGGAGAAACACTTCCGCCCCATCGACGAACCGGATGTTGGCGTAAGCGCCGGCGTCGGTCGTGACGGTGTCTCCGTTGGCGACCGGGGTGCCCTTTTCCGCGCGTTTGAGTTCGCTGCCTGTGGTCTGGACGAAGACGCTGCCGACGACGTGATCGAGCGCGCCGACCGGTCCGCCCTGCGCCCAGAGGGCGCCGGCGACGAGGAGACCGCCCACGGCCAGCAGCCAGCGCGCGAACGCCGCGCTGATGGTGCCCCGTGTGTTGCGGCGCTGCCCCTTGCCCATGGCCCCTCCCGGCCGGGAAAGAGCGCGCAATCTAGCACGCCGCGAATTACCCCTCCAATCCCGCGCCGTGGATAATCGGGCCTGCGCGGATTCCTCCCGTCGCCCATCCATCGGCCGCCCTCCAGACGTGAGCACATCCAAGACCGCGAAACGGCGTCCGGCAGCCGCGGCCGAAACGCCGGCGGCGCCGGAAACAGGACCGCTCGCCCGGGTGCCCAAGGGCACGCGCGACAAGCTGGCCAAGCTCGGCATCCGCCGCGCCTTCGACCTCGTCCTCCACCTGCCGCTGCGCTACGATGACGAGACCGAACTGCACACCATCCGCGCCGCGCCTCACGGCCGCCACGTGCTCGTCGAGGGCACGGTCACCGACAACGCGGTGAAGTACCGCCCGCGCCGCCAGTTGCTGGTGACGATCGAGGACGCGAGCGGAGTGGTGATCGCGCGCTTCCTCAACTTCTACCCGAGCCAGGCCAGGCAGCTCGCCCCTGGCGCGCGGGTGCGCCTGTTCGGCGAAATCCGGCAGGGCTTTTTCGGCGCGGAGATGGTGCACCCGCGCTATCGCATGGTCAGCGAAGACACACCGGTGCCGGAGACGCTGACGCCGGTGTATCCAACCACCGCGGGGCTCGGTCAGTACCCGCTGCGCAAGCTGATCGAGCAGGCCGTGCGGGAAGAAGCGCTCGACGACACGCTGCCCGCACCATTGCTGGCGCAACTGGAATTGCCCGCTTTTCAGGACGCGGTGCGTGCCCTGCACTACCCGCCGCCCGACGCCAGCGCGCCGGCGCTCGAGGCGCGCACCACGGCCGCGTGGCGCCGGGTCAAGTTCGATGAATTGCTCGCGCAGCAGTTGTCGATGCGCCGGCACCGCGAACACCGGCGGCGCGTGCGCGCGCCGGTACTGCGCAACGCCGATGGTGATCACACTCGCGCGCTGCTGGCCGCGCTGCCATTTACGCTCACCGCCGCGCAACAGCGGGCATGGGGCGAGATCGCGCACGATCTGGCCGTGCCGCACCCGATGCAGCGCCTGCTACAGGGCGACGTCGGCAGCGGCAAGACGGTGGTGGCCGCGCTCGCCTGCCTGCGCGCCGTCGAGGCCGGTTATCAGGCGGCCGTGATGGCGCCGACCGAAATTCTCACCGGCCAGCACTACGCCAAGTTCGCCGCGTGGCTGGAACCGCTCGGCATCCGCGTCGCCTGGCTGTCGGGCGCGGCGCCCGTGCGCGAGAAGCGCGCCGCGCTCGCGGCGGTGGCCAGCGGCGAGGCGCAGGTGGCGGTCGGCACTCACGCGCTGTTCCAGGACAAGGTGGAATTCGCGAAGCTGGGGCTGGCCGTCATCGACGAACAGCACCGCTTCGGCGTCCACCAGCGGCTTGCGTTGCGCGCGAAGGGTTCAGCCGGCGCGGTACAACCGCACCAGCTGATGATGAGCGCCACGCCGATCCCGCGCACGCTGGCGATGAGTTATTACGCCGATCTCGACGTCTCCGCGATCGACGAACTGCCGCCCGGTCGCACGCCGGTGGCGACGCGTTTGGTGTCCAACGCACGCCGTCCGGAAGTGCTCCAGCGCGTGCGCGATGCCTGCCTCGGCGGCGCGCAGGCGTACTGGGTCTGCCCGCTGATCGAGGAATCCGAAACGCTGCAGCTCGAAACCGCGCTGGCGACCCACGCGCATCTGCAGGAGACCTTCCCGGAACTCCGGGTGGGGCTGGTGCACGGGCGCCTGCCCGCCGCGGAGAAAGCGGCGGTGATGCAGGCTTTCCAGTCCGGCGCGCTGCAGTTGCTGGTCGCCACCACGGTGATCGAGGTCGGCGTGGACGTGCCCAACGCGAGCCTGATGGTGATCGAGAACGCCGAGCGCATGGGGCTCTCGCAACTGCACCAGCTGCGCGGACGGGTCGGCCGCGGCGCTACGGCCAGCGCCTGCATCCTGCTCTACCAGAATCCGCTCACGCCGATGGCGCGCGAGCGGCTAAAGATCGTGTTCGAGAACATCGACGGCTTCGAGGTCGCGCGCCACGACCTGCGCCTGCGCGGGCCGGGCGAACTGCTGGGCGCCCGCCAGAGCGGGGTGCCGATGCTGCGCTTCGCGGATCCCGAAGCCGATCTCGACCTGCTGGAGGCGGCCCGCGCGGCGGCGGTCAGCCTGCTCGCGGCGGGCGGCAGCGGGCGGACGCGCGCCGACGACGCGGAACGGCACCTCGAACGCTGGCTCGGCAGCCGCGAGGAACTGTTGCGGGCGTGATGCGATAATCGTCCGTCATGAACCTGCGGGACTTCCTGTGGCAACCCTCACCGCCCTGCTGGGACGCCCGGCTGCGGCGGTGGCTGATCGACCGCGGCTCGCTGACGCGCCGCCTGCAGTCGCGCTGCCGGCGGTTCGCGGTGGAAGTCGTGGCGCAGCGCCCCATGGCGGCCACCTACGATGAAGGCCTGCTCCTCGGCATTGCGCGCCCGCAACAGGCGCTGGTGCGCGAAGTGCGGCTGATGTGCGACGGCCGTCCGGTCGTGTTCGCGCGTTCGGTGCTGGCGCGGGCGAGCCTGCAGGGGCCGTGGCGGATGGTCGGTGGCCTGGGCACCCGGCCGCTGGGGGCGGCTGTCTTCGCCGACCCCACCGTGACGCGCCGGCCGTTGCATTACACGCGCGTCGGCACCTGGCATGCCCTGCACCGCCGCGTGACCGCCGCGCTCGGCGTGGAAGTCCCGGGGCTGTGGGCGCGCCGCTCCCTGTTCGTGCGGGCGCGCCAGCCCCTGCTGGTGACCGAAGTCTTCCTGCCCGCGCTGCTCGCGCTCGCGCCATGACGCTGCAACAGCGACTGAACGCCTACGAAAAGCTGATGCGGCTGGACAAGCCTATCGGCATCCTGCTTCTGCTGTGGCCGACGCTGTGGGGGTTGTGGTTGTCGTCCTTTGGTTTTCCCAATCCCTTCGTGTTCGTGATTTTCGTGCTCGGCGTGGTGCTGATGCGCTCGGCGGGCTGCGTGATGAACGATATCGCGGACCGCCGCTTCGACGGCCAGGTCGAACGCACGAAGGATCGCCCGCTCGCCACCGGCCTCGTGTCGGTGCCCGAGGCGCTTGCGCTGGCGGCGGCACTCGCGCTGCTCGCCTTCCTGTTGGTCTGGCAACTCAACGCGCTGACGATCAAGCTCGCGGTGGTGGCGCTCGCGCTGGCGGTGATCTATCCCTTCCTCAAGCGCTTTTTCTGGCTGCCGCAAGCCTGGCTCGGCATCGCCTTCGGTTTCGGCATTCCAATGGCCTTTGCCGCGCACCACAAGCTGGTGGTGCCCATCGCGTGGGTGATGCTCGCGGCCAACGTGTTCTGGGCCATCGCCTACGACACCGAGTACGCGATGGTGGACCGCGAGGACGACCGCAAGCTTAAGCTCAAGTCGTCGGCCATCCTGTTCGGCCGCTTCGACGTGCTGGCGGTGATGCTGTGCCACGCGGTGTTTCTCGGCCTCATGGCCTGGGTCGGCGTGTGGGCGCACCTGGGCGTGTTCTATTTCATCGGCCTCGTCGCGGCGGCGATGCTGGCGGGCTCGCAATACCTGATGATCCGCGGGCGCGAGCGCGAACAGTGCTTCAAGGCCTTCCGCAGCAACAACCTGGTCGGCGCCGTGATCTACGGCGGCCTGGTGTTCGACTTCCTGTTCCGGGTGCCCTTATTCTGATTCCCGGGGGCTGACGTGGCGTATCGCGATCTGCGCGAGTTTCTCGCGCAACTGGAAGCCGCGGGCGAGTTGAAGCGCCTCGCGCCGGAGGTCGATCCGCGTCTGGAGATGACCGAGATCGCCGACCGCGTGCTGAAGGCGGGCGGTCCCGCGCTGCTGTTCGAAAAGCCCAGGGGCCATTCCATGCCGGTGCTGGCCAATCTCTTCGGCACGCCGGAACGCGTCGCGCGCGGCATGGGCCGGGATTCCGTCGCCGCGCTGGGCGAACTGGGTCAGCTGCTGGCCGAGCTCAAGGAGCCCGTGCCGCCGCGGGGCCTGAAGGACGCGTGGGACAAGCTCCCGCTGCTGAAGCAGGTGCTGGCGATGGTGCCGAAGCGCGTGTCGTCGCCGCCATGCCAGGAAATCGTGTGGGAGGCCGCGGACGTGGATCTCGCGCGCCTGCCCATTCAGACCTGCTGGCCGGGCGACGCGGGCCCGCTCATCACCTGGGGTCTCACGGTCACCCGCGGACCGAACAAGGCGCGGCAGAACCTGGGCATCTACCGCCAGCAGGTGATTGCCCCGAACAAACTCATCATGCGCTGGCTCGCCACGCGCGGCGGTGCGCTCGACTACCGCGACCATTGCCTCGCCCACCCGCGCGAGCCGTTTCCCGTCGCGGTGGCGCTCGGCGCCGATCCTGCGACCATGCTGGGCGCCGTGACGCCGGTGCCGGACACGCTGGGCGAATACCAGTTCGCGGGTCTGCTGCGCGGCTCGCGCACCGAGACCGCGCGCTGCCTGACGCACGCCCTCGACGTGCCGGCGACCGCCGAGATCGTGCTGGAGGGCTGGATCCAGCCGGGCGAGGCCGCGCTGGAAGGGCCCTTCGGCGACCACACCGGCTACTACAACGAGCGCGAGCGCTTCCCGGTGTTTACCGTCGAGCGCATGACGATGCGGCGTGACCCGATCTATCACTCGACCTATACCGGCAAGCCGCCGGACGAGCCGGCCGTGCTGGGCGTCGCGCTGAACGAAGTGTTCGTGCCGCTGCTACGCAAGCAGTTTCCCGAGATCGTGGACTTCTACCTGCCGCCCGAGGGCTGCTCCTACCGCATCGCCTGCGTCAGCCTGAAGAAACAGTATCCCGGGCATGCGAAGCGCGTCATGTTCGGCGTGTGGTCCTTCCTCAGGCAGTTCATGTTCACCAAGTTCATCATCGTCACCGACGACGACGTGAACGTGCGCGACTGGAAAGAGGTGATCTGGGCGCTGTCCACGCGGGTGGACCCGGAACGCGACACGCTGATCGTGCCCAATACGCCGATCGACTATCTGGATTTCGCCAGCCCGGTGTCGGGCCTGGGTTCCAAGATGGGCATCGACGCCACCAACAAGTGGCCGGCGGAAACCGCGCGCGAATGGGGCCGCACGATCGAAATGTCCGCCGAGGTCAAAGCGCGGGTGGATGCGCTGTGGCAAACGTTGGGGCTATGAGCGGAGCCGAAACGCGGACAAAAAAAAGCCGGGGGCGACCCGGCTGTGTTCAAGAGCGGCGCAGCTTTTTCGTTTAGCAATTAGTGCTGGGCCTGCTGTGTTACTGCGTTGCTTTGTTGCTACGAGCTTGATCAGCTGAGATTCCGGTTCACAGGGCACAGCCCCGGTAGAGAATCGTTCGCCAATCAATCCGTTGGAATCAGATTAAAGAATTCACTTTAAGTTGTCGAGATAACTGTCCGTCTATTTGTGCGATTTTTCGGGCAGTGTTGTAGTTCTGCAACTACAAGATAACAATCTGATTTATAAAGAAATACGGCCATCTCCACAGCCTGAAGGCTGAGCGATGGCCGCAGACGGGATCAGAATTTCCAGAGAATCTGGGCGTTGAAAAAGTCGACGTCCGTTTTCCCGGTCGTGGTGCCCGAGCCCATGTCGCCGTAGCGCTCGTATTCCCCGCGGACCGCGATGTTTTTGGTGAAGTCGTACTGGGCGCCGACGCCCAGTTTCCAGCCCATGCCCTGGTCGCGGACGTTGATCACGCCCGAGCTCGTCGAGTCGGTCGTGTAGTAGGTCGCACCGACCTTCCCGTACAGCCCGAAGTTCGTCATCACCGGCAGCTTCCCGATCACGTCCCAGTACCACACGTCGATCTTGAGGTTGGTGAAAACGACCGTCGGTGTGGCGTTGGTGGACGTCATGCCGTACTTGCCGAGGTTCGCATAGCCGAACTCAAAGCCGAGGTTCTGGTTGAGGTCGTAGCCGAGAAACAGCTTCCAGGCCATGTCGTCGTCGTCGTTCACCGCGGTGCTGGTGGGTACGCCCAAGGCGATCGTCAGGTTGCCGGCCGTGGCATTCGGATCCACGCTGCCATGCACGTAACCGCCGCCCGCGCCGACATAGAACTGCGCGTAGGCACCGCTGGCGACCAACATCGTCGCCGCCAGAGTCATTTGAAGCCATGTCTTAACTTTCATGTGCATCCTCCTGAAACAAATAGGGGAAAATACTGCAGCTTGATCATATCTCGAAACTGCCTCAATTTTCACCTACAAGCACATGAATTTATTGAAAAGATTGTTTACCTGTGTTGTAAAGTCACAACGCCCACCATTAATTAGTGATTAAAAACAGTCACTTGACTTATAGCCCGAAAAATACGGGATGACCCGGGAGACGACCCCCGTACGGGATCAGCGGCTGTAAACCCAGGCCAGCAGGGCGTCCTGCAGGGGTTGCGCAGCGAGCGCGCGCGGATGATTCACCAGACAGACGACGACGACCGTGCGGCCGCGTGCATCGAGGACGTAGCCCGCAATCGCGCGCACGCCCGTCAGCGAACCCGTCTTGATATGGGCCTGGCCCGCGAGTTCGGAGTTGGCGAGCCGGCGCCGCATCGTGCCGTCCACCGCCACCAGCGGCAGCGATGACATCAGCTCCGACATCACCGGGCTGCGCCACGCCGACAGCAGCAACTGGCCGAGACCGCGCGCGGTGATGCGCTCGATACGCGACAGTCCGGAGCCGTTTTCGAGCACGAGTTCCGGCAGCGCGAGTTTTTTCTGCGCGGCCCAGGCCCGCACCACGCGCGTGGCCTTGTCGGCGTCGCCCGGCGCGCCCAGGCCTACGGTGCCCAGCGTGAGGAACAACTGGCGCGCCATCACGTTGTTGCTGAACTTGTTGATGTCGCGCACCACTTCCGCGAGCGGCGGCGAGGGCTGCGCAAACAGCGGCTTCGCTCCCGGCGGCACCGCGCCGTCGCGCGCGCCTCCGGTGAAGGTGCCGCCCAGTTCACGCCACAGCGTCTGGAACAGTCCCAGCAGGTACTGGCTGTGAGCGAGCACGCTGTAATTGCGTGTCCGCTCGCCGCACTGCGTGCTGTAGGCGCCGCTGAACAGCAGGCGGGCCGCGTTGCCGGTGCCCGTCGCGGCGACCTTCAGGCGTGCCAGCCAGTCACCGCAGGGTTCGTTGTCGAGCACGAGGTTGGCAAGCACCTGCACCTGCGGCAGGGCGGGCTCGGTGAGCACGCTCACTGTCCGGCGCTCAGGGTCCGGTACAAAACTCACGCGGATCGCACGGAAATTGACGAGTAGCGCATCCGGAGGCGTGTTGTAGGGCCGCGTCGGTTCGTTGTCGAAGCGCGACGGATCGCTGTCATCGGCCGCGAAAGCCGTGCGGTCCAGTACCAGGTCGCCGCGGATCTCGCGGATGCCGCGCGCCCGCACCTGCCGCAGCAGGAGCCAGAAGGCCTCCAGCGTGAGCTTGGGATCGCCGCTGCCGCGCAGCACCAGATCGCCGTTCAGCACGTCGCCTTCGAGCCGGCCGGTCGTCAGGACTTCCGTGTTCCAGGCATAGGCCGGGCCCAGCAGATCGAGCGCGGCGTAGGTGGTCAGCAGCTTGATGGTGGAGGCCGGATTGAACGCGGCATCGACGTTCAGCGCCAGCAGCGGGTCCGCCTGCGCCACGTCCTGCACGTAGATCGCGACGGCGGATTCCGGGATGCCGCTCTGTACCAGCGCCTGGCGAACGGGCGGCGGCAGCGCCTGCGCCGCCGCGTGCGCGCAGGCCACAGCGCAGGCGAGGGTCAGCAACCGGCTAAGCAGCGAGCGCATCGAGCGTCTTCACGGTGCGCGCGACCAGCAGCGCGTACTCGTCGTCGGTGATGATGTAGGGAGGAATGAAGTACACCGTGTTGCCGATCGGCCGCAGCAGCACCTCGCGCTCGAGCGCCGCCGCGAAGAAGCGCCGCGCGAAGGCCGGGTCCGCAGCGGCCACCTCGAAGGCGCGGAGCGTGCCGAGCTGGCGGAAGTTGCGCACGCGGGGATGCGCCATCAGCGGCGCCGTGAGCGCGGTCAGTCGCGGTTCGCGGGCGTGGTTGGCAGCGAGTACGTCGTCCGCCGCGAAGATGTCGAGCGTGGCAAGCGCCGCGCGGCAGGCGAGCGCGTTGCCGGTATAGGAGTGCGAATGCAGGAAGCCACGCGCGGTGGCATCGTCGTAGAACGCCGCGTAGACGGTATCGCTGGTCAGCACCGCCGACAGCGGGAGGTAACCACCGGAGATCCCCTTCGACAGGCACAGGAAGTCGGGCCGGATGCCGGCGTGCTCGTGCGCGAAGAAAGGGCCGGTGCGCCCGCAGCCGACGGCGATCTCGTCGGCGATCAGGTGTACCCCGTAGCGGTCGCACAGTGCGCGCGCGCGGCGCAGGTACTCCGCGTCGTACATCACGAAGCCGGCGGCGCACTGGACCATCGGTTCCACGATGAGCGCCGCGGTGGTGGCGTGGTGTTGTTCCAGGTGCGCTTCCAGCGCTTGCGCGCAGCGGATCGCCACCTCGCGGGCGGACTCGCCGGGCCTGGCCAGGCGGGCATCGGGCGCGGGAACCTGATGGCTCGCGCGCAGCAGCGGCGCATAGGCGTCCTTGAACAGGGCCACGTCGGTCACCGACAGCGCCC
This sequence comes from Burkholderiales bacterium, assembly GCA_050741255.1. GTDB lineage: Bacteria > Pseudomonadota > Gammaproteobacteria > Burkholderiales > SG8-41 > CAZXNF01. Next base: position 16,718 of record JBOIEQ010000003.1, read on the forward strand.
CCAGGGTTTCGCCGTGATAACCGCCGACGAGACTGACGAAACCGGCCTTGTCCGACTGTCCGGCGTTGCGCCAGTAATGGAAGCTCATCTTGAGCGCGATCTCGGTCGCGGAGGCGCCGTCGCTCGCATAGAAGCAGTGGCCGAGCGCGCCGCCGGTCAGGGCCGACAGCCGCTCGGCGAGCGCCACCGCCGGTTCGTGCGTGAAGCCGGCGAGCATTGCGTGCTCCAGCGTGTCGAGCTGGTCGATCAGCGCCGCGTTGATGCGCGGGTTGCAGTGGCCGAACAGGTTTACCCACCACGAACTGATCGCGTCGAGCACCCGATGACCCGCGTCGTCGTACAGCCAGACGCCGGCCGCGCGTGCCACCGGAACGAGCGGCAGTTGCTCGTGGTGCTTCATTTGCGTGCACGGATGCCACACCGCCGCAAGGCTGCGCGTTAGCAGCGAAGCCTCGTGAGTGCCAGCAGCAGGGGAGGGTGTTGCGGGAACGAGACGCGGCATCTTTACTTCATGCACGGGTTATGCAAAATTTTGCGTGTCGTCACGCTGAAAGGAGAGCGCTTTCAATCCGGACATCCCCGATCATCCGATCGCCGCGTGCTTGAACCGCAATCGAGTTCTTCGCCGTCAACGTTCTGTGCTGCCTGCCGTTGCTTCAGGGACGGCACAGAAAATTTGGCACCGTTTTTGCTCTGATTGAGTGTAACGCATCGCCGAGAAAGGACGCTCGCCATGCCCGTGCAACTGCTTGATCGCATCGAAGATCAACTGGCCGCCACCAAGCTCCCGCTCGTCGCCATCACCGTGGCCGCCGTTCCCTGTCCTGATACCCCCGTCATCCTCACGCTGCATTGGCACGGCTTCATCAAGGAGAAGCTCGCCGACGTGGAGCACGCCGAGCCCGTCGCCTACACCCCCATCCCGAGTTCCGCCCTGCAGGTGAACGAGCGCTGGAGCGACCTGGTAGCGCTTGACCGGGCGGCGCTTGATGCGGCGTGGGAACTCGGCGCCTGGGATGTGGCGCGGGCCGAGCGGCCCGGCTGCATGCGGCCCGGCGCCGATGCCCGCGAAACGCTCGAGTGCCTGCAGGCCTTCGGTGCCTTTCCGTACGGCATCAACGGCAACCAGGCGGTGGTCGCGGATGCGCCCGACGCCGAGGACCTGCTGGAACTGGCCTCGCGCCGCGGCTACCTGATGTGGCTGTTCCGGCCGGTACGTGGCGGCATCTGGGGAGAAGTCGCCGATGACGTGACCCTGTCGGATGACGGCGGCCGCCCCGCGCCCTGCCCACATCGTCCGATCGCGCCGACCTGCGATGGCGTACGCAAGACTCTTTATCGTTTTGGCGTGTCCGGATCCGGCAGCCTGATCGAGCACTGATCCCCCTGCCCGGATAGCGGTTTCCACACAATAACGCCATGTGAGCGCTAGCTCACATGGCGTTATTCGTTCATTCCCTTGAATTTCAGACCCAAGCCCCCTATTATTAGCACTCGATTGCGGTGAGTGCCAAGCCCGAACTCCGGTTCGGGACGCCCCGGAATCGGGGGCCTAGGATTTGACGCAGCAGTCGCAGCATCCGCGTTGATACCCGGCTCCTCCGGCAGCGGCACTCCCCGGTCCGCCCGGTTTTCATCCAGTCAGTCATTCGTCAACCAGTTCTGAGGAGACAGTCCATGAAGATTCGTCCGTTGCACGATCGCGTGATCGTCAAGCGGTTGGATGAGGAGCGCAAAACCGCCTCCGGCATCGTAATTCCCGACACCGCCGCCGAGAAACCCGACCAGGGTGAAGTGCTCGCCATCGGCAAGGGCAAGGTCCTCGAAGACGGCAAAGTGCGCCCCCTCGACGTCAAGGTCGGCGACAAGATCCTCTTTGGCAAGTACTCGGGCCAGACCGTCAAGGTCAAGGGCGACGAAGTACTGGTCATCCGTGAAGAAGACATCATGGGCGTGATCGAGTAAGCCGCAGGCTCACTTCACACGACCACAGACAGGAGAACTCCAAGATGGCAGCTAAAGAAGTTCGTTTCCACGACAGCGCCCGCGCGAAGATCGTCGCCGGCGTCAACGTGCTGGCCGATGCGGTCAAAGTGACCCTCGGCCCCAAGGGCCGCAACGTCGTTCTCGACCGCTCCTTCGGCGCCCCCACGGTGACCAAGGACGGCGTGTCCGTTGCGAAAGAGATCGAACTGAAGGACAAGTTCGAGAACATGGGCGCGCAGATGCTGAAGGAAGTCGCCTCCAAGACCTCCGACGTGGCCGGTGACGGCACCACGACGGCGACGGTCCTGGCCCAGGCGATCGTGCAGGAAGGCATGAAGTACGTGGCCGCCGGCATGAACCCGATGGACCTGAAGCGCGGCATCGACAAGGCGGTGGAAGCCGTGGTGGGCGAGCTCAAGAAGATGAGCAAGCCGTGCAAGGACTCCAAGGAAATCGCCCAGGTCGGCTCGATCTCCGCGAACTCCGACGCCAACATCGGCAAGATCATCGCCGATGCGATGGACAAGGTCGGCAAGGAAGGCGTGATCACCGTTGAAGACGGCAAGTCGCTCGAGAACGAACTCGACGTCGTCGAAGGCATGCAGTTCGATCGCGGCTACCTCTCGCCCTACTTCATCAACAGCCCGGAAAAGCAGAACGCCGTGCTGGAAGATCCCTTCATCCTCTACTACGACAAGAAAGTCTCGGCGATCCGCGACCTTCTGCCGCTGCTCGAGCAGGTGGCGAAAGCCGGCAAGCCGCTGCTGATCGTGGCGGAAGATGTCGAAGGCGAAGCGCTGGCGACCCTGGTCGTCAACAACATCCGCGGCATCCTGAAAACCTGCGCCGTCAAGGCCCCGGGCTTCGGCGATCGTCGCAAGGCGATGCTCGAAGACATGGCCATCCTCACGGGTGGCTCGGTGATCAGCGAAGAACTCGGCCTCAAACTCGAGAACGTCACGCTGAAAGACCTCGGCAAAGCCAAGCGCATCGAGATCGAAAAGGAAAACACCACGCTGATCGACGGCGCCGGTGATCCGAAGCAGATCGAAGGCCGGGTCAAAGCCATCCGTGCCCAGATCGAAGAAACCACCAGCGACTACGACCGCGAAAAGCTGCAAGAGCGCGTCGCCAAGCTCGCCGGCGGTGTGGCGCTGGTCAAGGTCGGCGCTTCCACCGAAATCGAGATGAAAGAGAAGAAGGCGCGTGTCGAAGACGCCCTGCACGCGACCCGTGCGGCGGTGGAAGAAGGCATCGTTCCCGGCGGCGGCGTCGCGCTGGTGCGGGCCCGCATCGCGATCAAGGACCTGAAAGGCGACAACCCCGACCAGGACGCCGGCATCAAGATCGTGCTGCGCGCGCTCGAAGAGCCGCTCCGCCAGATCGCCTACAACGGCGGCGACGAAGCCTCCGTGGTGGTGAACAAGGTCGTCGAAGGCAAAGGCAACTTCGGCTACAACGCCGCCAACGGCCAGTATGGCGACATGGTGGCGATGGGCGTGCTGGACCCGACCAAGGTGACGCGCTGCGCGCTGCAGAACGCCGCTTCGGTGGCCGGCCTGATCCTCACGACCGATGCGATGGTCGCGGAGAGCCCGAAAGAAGACTCGCACGCCGGTCACGGCCACGGTGGTGGCATGGGCGGCATGGGCGGTATGGATATGTAACTCGCGCAGCGAGTTGCATATCCCGAGGATACGGAACAGGGGGAACAGCAGGTTTCCCCCGCTTTTCTCCTGACCCCTTCCTCTGGAATGAAAAAAGCCCCGCTACGGCGGGGCTTTTTTTTGTGCGTGCGACTCACGTTAGAATCGGACCGAAGGGGAGCATCATGCCGCTTGAATTTCAAATCGCGTCCGCGCTGCTGGTGCTGATCCAGGTCGCGCTGTACTTCCTGCTCGGGCAGGGCGTCCTGTACGTGATCGCCGGGGCTCAGCGCGAGAAGAACTGGTTCTACCAGCTGCTGAAAAAGGGCACCGCCTGGCTGGTGCGGGGCACGCGTCGGATCACGCCGAAAATCGTGCTGGACCGGCACGTGCCCTTTTTGACGTTCCTGCTGCTCATCATCGCCGGGTTGGCCGTCATTCACTGGCAGCGCACCATCTGCCTCGCGCACCAGCTCGCGTGCCCGGGGCTCACGGCTTGACGGGTCGGGGCGTTCCCCTTACATTCCGGCCTTCGTTTTTCCGGCCCTGCGGCCAGATCCGCGCGCCGCAGCAGGTTTGAGCAGTCGTAGTTCGAGTGGCCAGGTAGCTCAGTTGGTAGAGCAGCGGATTGAAAATCCGCGTGTCGACGGTTCGATTCCGCCCCTGGCCACCATTCTTTCCCTTCAGTCCGGCGTTCAGTGCGACTTCAGGATCTCGAAGGCCTTCTGCAGAGCGCCTTCGATGCGCGCTTTTTCCTTCGCGATCTTCTCGTCGGTCCATTCCCACAGTCCGCGCTTCGCCTTCATGCCGATGTGGCCCTTGGCCACCATGTCGCCCAGGAACTGCGGCGGCTTCTTCTCGGTATGCAGGCTCGGATAGAGTGAATTGCCGGCGTAGAAGTTGGTATCCCAGCCCGACAGTTCCTTCTGCATCATCGGCCCGCAGGCGATGAACCGGAAGCCGAACCCGTAACGCACCGCCTTGTCGATGCCTTCGGCCGTGGTCACGCCATCGTTGATGAGATACAGCGCTTCGCGCACCAGGGCATGCTGCAGCCGGTTGCCGACGAAACCGGGGACGTCCTTGTTTACGCGGATCGGCGTCTTGCCGAGTTCGTTCGACCACGCCTCGAGTTGATCGCAAACCCTGGTATCGGTGAACTCCGCCTTGATCACTTCGACCAGCGGCACGAGGTGCGCAGGCATGAAGTAATGCAGGCCGGCGACCCGCGCACGCGTGTTCAGGTGCTGGCCGATGTCGCCGATCGGGAAGGTGGAGGTATTGGTCGCGAGGATGGTGTCCGGTTTGCCGAGCGCTTCGAACTGGGAGAACAGCTTGCGCTTGAGCTCGAGGTCCTCGGTCGCGCATTCGACGACGAGCGCGAGCGCCTTCCACGGGAGTGCCTCGACCGTTGCGTGCAGCTGCACGGCCTTCGCTGTGCCCGCGTCGGCGCCGAGCTTCTTCACCGCGGATTCAAGCCGCGCCGGGAGGGCGTCGCGCGTTTTCTGCGACGGGCTCATGACGTGCACCCGCCAGCCGCCGGCGGCGAAGATGCTCGCGATATCGCCGCCCATGATGCCGCCACCGATGACCGCCATCGCCTTGCCTCGACCCGCTTGCTGCGCCATGCTGCTTCCTCCGGGCTAGAATGAACTGAAATGAGCGTTGAAATGAGTGTTGAAATGCAGGCGACCGATTATAGAGGAGGCTGCGGCATGTTCCCCTTGTCACTGGCGCGGCGGCTGGCGGCTGCATTCGTCGTTGCACTGCTCGTCGCGGGACTGCCGCCGGCCGCTTTCGCGCAGTTCGATGCGGCCCGCGCCTACAAGCAGAGCGAGGCCGTCAAGAAACGTTACCCCGATCCGCCCGTGCGCTTTGACACCCCGGGTTTCGCGCCCGGCAAGGCCGATTTCACCTCGCACGAGGAGATGATGGCCTTCCTCTACGCCCTGCAGCGCAAGGCGCCGGGCAACCTGCAGTTGCGCACGATCGGTGCGTCGGAGGAGGGCCGCGCGATCCCGATGCTGGTGCTGACCAATGCCGGCGCCTTTTCCGCGCCGGAGGTGCTGCGCCTGAACCGTCCGGTGGTGCTGCTGGCCGGTCTGCAGCACGGCAACGAACCGGCCGGCGGCGAGGTGATGCTGGCGCTGGCGCAGGAACTCGCCATCGGTCCGCTGAAGCCGTTGCTCGACCGCATCACGGTGGTGATCGTGCCGCGCAACAACCCGGACGGCGCGTTCTATTTCACCCGCTCGCCCGCGCGCGGCATCGACATCAACCGCGACCATATCAAGCTGGATCTGCCGGAGACGATCGCGCTGCACAAGGTGATCAACGAATTCCAGCCCGAGGTGTTCGTGGACGCGCATGAGTTCAGCGTGGCCACCCGCTGGATCCAGAAGTTCGGCAAGCTGTTGGCCTACGACCTGACCTTCCTGTACGCAACCAATCCCAACGTGGCGCCGGAACTGACGGCGCTGGCGGACAAGCGCTTCCGTGCCGCGATCGTGCGCGACGTGGAGAAGGCCGGCTACACGCAGCACTGGTACTTCACGACCTCCTACAACATGGAGGACAAGAAGGTGTCGATGGGCGGTACCTCGCCCGACATCGGCCGTAATACCGCGGGCCTGCAGAACGCGATTTCCTTCCTGATCGAAACGCGCGGCGTGGGCATCGGCCGCGAGAGCTACGCGCGGCGTGTGCACACGCACCAGGTCGCGATCACCGCCGTGCTGCAGACGGCCGCCGCCAACGCCGATGAACTGCGTGCGGCGGTGCGCGGCGCACGGCTGGCGACGGCGAAACGCGGCGCCGCGCCGGGCCCGCAGGACACGATCGCCGTGCGCGTGAAAGTCCCCACCGTGCCGCACAAGCTCACGATGCTCGATCCGCAGTCCGGCGAGCCCGCGGAGGTGGAGGTGCAGTGGGAGGATTCGCTGGCCGCCATTCCCGATCTCGTGCGGCAACGGCCCGCGGCCTACCTGATGCCGCCTTCCTACGGCGATATCGCGCGGCGGCTGGAACTGTCCGGGGTCGATGTGCGGCGTCTGCGACAGGCGACGACGCTCGACGTGGAAAGCTATCAGGTGACCGACAAGCGCGTCAGCGATGTGTTCTATGAGGGGCACATCCGCAACACCGTGACCACCGACGTGGTGCGCAAGCCGGTGACCTTCCAGCCGGGCAGCTATGTCTTTTCGATGGCGCAGGCGAACGCGAATCTCATTGCCGTGGCGCTGGAACCGGAATCGCCGTCGAGCTTCGTGACGTTCGGGCTGATTCCGGTGGACAAGAAGGGCGCGACCCTGATGGGCGGCGCCGCCAGCGAAGTGCCGGTGTACCGGCTGCCGGCGCCGGCGGCGCTGGACACGGTGCCGTGGGAGGCGCCGCGGTAAGGACGGTTCAGTCCGTCATCGTTTTTTCGAGTTTGCCCGTCGCCGTCCATTTCGACGGCGTTGCCAACGGCGCCCCACCAGCCCGCGCGGTGCCGTCGATCGCGCCGCCGTTTACACGTCCGGTAAATTCACGAGTCGCGCCGCCGTCCTCGATGGACAGCGTGATCTGGTCGCCGGTGATCCGGGCGCTCCGAAGCTGCGCCGGCTTGCCGCCGATCGTGGCCTTGCCGGAGAGCTCCTGGTACTTCTGGTCGAGCTTGACCTCGTAGGCCTGCCCGTTCGCCAGCCATGTCCAGGTGCCGGCCACCTTGGCGGGCACGATCCACAGGTAGGCCGTGCCGCCGCGCGTTTCAATCTGGTCGGCGGCCCAGTTGCCCATGTCGAAAGCGTGCGACACGATGCGCGTGCCCGGCTTCAGGTTGAGCAGCGTCGGCCGCAGCTTGAGGTTGATCGAGGTCAGCAGGTACATCGTGATGACCGTCGCCTTCGAGAAATCGGTCTCGAAGAGGTCGGCCTTCACGAACGTGGCCCGCGCCGAGACGCCCGCCGCGGCGGCGTTTTTCTTCGACAGCTCCACCATCTCGGGCTCGTACTCGATGCCCGTCGCGGTCGCGCCGCGCCGGGCTGCCGCGATCACGGTGCGGCCATCGCCGGAACCCAGATCGAAGACGATATCGTTCGACGTGACCTTGGCCATGTCGAGCATCCGGCCGACCAGTTCCTGGCCGGTCGGCACCCAGACGACGTCCTTGCCGGGCTGGCCGGAGTAGGGCTCGAACTTTGGCGCGGGTTGCGGCTGGGCGAATGCGCTGGCGGCGCCGCACAGGAGCAGCGCAAGACCCGCCTTGCGCAGGGAGAGCGACATCATGGCGGCGGTTGGCTCAGGACTTCGCGAGCTTGCCCGACGCCGCCCACTTCGCCGCGCTGCCGCCCGCTTTCGCCATGCCGTCGATGGCCGAGCCGGATACGCGGCCGGTGAATTCGCGCACCGCGCCGCCTTCATCGACGGTGAGCGTGATCTGGTCGCCATTGATCTTGGCGCTGGTCAGCTTGGCCGGCTTGCCGCCGATCATGGCCGTCCCGGTCAGCTCCTGATACTTCTGCGCCAGCGTGACTTCGTAGTTCTGGTTGTTGGCCTGCCACGTCCAGGTGCCGGCGACTTTCGCGGGGACGATCCAGAAATACGCGGTACGGCCTTCCACGCTGGCGGTTTCGTCGGCCTTCCAGTCGTCCATCGTGAACGCATGCGACACCACGCGGGTGCCGGGTTTCATGTTGAGGATGGTCGGCCGCAGCTTCACGTTCAGCGACGGCAGCAGGTACATGGTCACGACGGTCGCCTTGCTGAAGTCCGTGACGAAAATGTCACCGTTGATGAACGTGGCGTTGGCGGAGACGCCGGCTTTCTCGGCGTTGAGTTTCGACAGGCTCGCCATGTCCGGATTGAATTCGATGCCCGTCGCCTTTGCGCCGCGCTTGGCGGCGGCGATCACCGTGCGGCCGTCGCCGGAACCGAGATCGAAGACGATGTCGTTCGGCGTGACTTTCGCCATGTCGAGCATTTTGGCGATGAGGTTTTCGGGGGTCGGCACCCAGATCACATCCTTGCCTTCCTGGCCGACCTGCGGCGTGTAGGTGGCATCGGCGGCAATGACGGTGGCGGCGGGCAGGACGAGCGCCAGGGCAACGGCGGCGCGCGCGAGTGAACGGACAAATGACATTGCTGACTCCTTGGTGGGAATGACCTGACGGAAGAGGGGCAATCTTACTCCGGCTTCGCGCCGGAGGCCTTCACGACCGGCGCCCAACGCGCGATTTCGGACTTGATGTGGGCGCTGAATTCTTCAGGGGTGTTGCCGACAGGATCCGCGCCATCGGCCGCCAGCCGTTCCCGCACGTCGGGCCGCTGCAGGACCCTGACGATGTCCGCATTCAGCCTGGCCACGATCTCGCGCGGCGTGCCCGCCGGCGCGAGGACGCCGTACCATTGCGTCGCTTCGTATCCCGGCACGGCTTCGGCGATCGCCATCACCTCGGGCATGACGGCGAGGCGTTTGGCGGTGCCCACCCCGATCGGGCGCAGCTTGCCGGACTTGATGTGCGGCATCAGGGCCGGCATGCCCGTGATCGTCATCTGGGTCTGGCCGGCGATCAGGTCGTAGATGGCCGGGCCGGCGCCCTTGTAGGGGATATGCACGAGCTGGACCTTGGCGAGCAGTTCGAAGTACACCACGGCCAGGTGGGTCGCGCTGCCGCTGCCGCCGGAGCCGTACAGCACCTGCCGCGGCTTCGCCCGCGCAATCGCCAGGAAGTCCTTCACGTTGCGCGCCGGAAACGACGGGTGCACGACCATGCCGTTCGGCACCATCGCCAGCAGCGTGATCGGGGCGAAGTCCCTGATGGCGTCGTACGGCAGCTTGGGATACAGCGTCGGGTTCGCGCCGAAGGTACCGATGTGCCCCATGACGATCGTATAGCCGTCGGCCGGTGCTCTCGAGGCCAGCTCGACGCCGATGGTGCCGCCGGCACCGCCGCGATTCTCGACGACCACCTGCTGACCCCACGCTTCGCTCAGTTTCAGCGCCACGAGGCGCGCCAGAAAATCAGTACTGCCGCCGGGCGGGAAGGGCGCGATGAAGCGCACGGGCTTGGTTGGAAACGTCTGTGCGATGACCGGACCCGCGCCGGCGGCGAGACCCAGGATTGCAGCGATGACCACCAGCGGCCGACGTGTGCGCATCATGTTCTCCTAGGTCGATTTGTTCAGGCGGCCATCGATGGTGGCGCCCTCGGTCACCATGCGTTCGATGTCGGCGTCGGACAGTCCGACCTCGCGCAGGATCTCGACGGAACTCTGACCCAGCTTGTCCGCCGGCTGCCAGCCTTCACGCAGGCCGCACGACCATTGGTTGGGCAGGCGCATGCTGCGTGTTTTGCCTTCGGTCGGATGGTCTTTGATCTCGAAGAAGCCGATGTCTTTCAGGTGCGGGTCTTCCAGCAGGCTGTCGAGCGTGTGGTAGGGCATCGCCGGCACATCGTTGGCGTCGAAGATTTCCAGCCATTCGGCGGTGGTCTTGCCGCGCAGCGCCGCGAGCCTGATCTCGAAGTAGTCCTTCACGTTCGCGAAGCGCCCCGGCACGCTGGAGAAGCGCGGGTCGGTCTTGAGTTCCGGCCGCCCGATCGCATCGAAGTACGCGAAGGCCTGGTCGTTGGTGTTGGCGGAGATGCAGATGTAGCCATCCTTGGTCGGGATCGGTTTGTTCTGCGGATCGAGCAGCCGCGGATCGCCGGTTTCGCCGAGCGGCGGATCGAAGGTTTTCAGGTACATGTGCTCTTCGAGCACGAACTTGACCATGTTCTCGAACATCGGAATCTCGATCGAGGCGCCCTCGCCGGTGCGGGCAACACGGTAGAGCGCCATCGCGATCATCTGCACCGCAATCAGCCCGGAGACCTTGTCGGCGACCACCATGGGCACAAACCGCGGCTCGCCGCCTGCCCGGTGATGAATCGCGGCCATGCCGCCCGAGCCCTGGATGATGGTGTCGTAGGCGGGCTTGTCGCGGTAGCGGCCATCCTGGCCGAAGCCGAACATGCCGCAATAGACGATCTTGGGGTTGATCGCACGCACGTCGTCGTACGACAGCTTCAGCCGCGCCATCGCGGCGGGCCGGACATTCCATACCAGCACGTCGGCACGGGCGATCAGTTTCTTCAACGCCGCGAAGCCGGACGGCTGCTTGAGGTCCAGCACGATCGAGCGCTTGTTGCGGTTGAGGTGCAGGAACTTCGCGCCCATGGCCGGCGTCACGGACTTGCCGTTCATGGTGCGGATCAGGTCGCCGGATTTGGTCTCGACCTTGATGACTTCCGCGCCGTGGTCGGCGAGGATCTGCGTGGCGAGCGGGCCGACAACGACCGAGGTGAGGTCGACGATGGTGACGCCTTCGAGCGGGCCGCCGGCCATTACGCGTACTCTGCTTCGGCCGTCAGCGCCAGCGCGCCGGTGTCGTCCAGCGCCCACAGGCGGCCAGCCTTGCCGCCGGCCGCCGGTTCGCCCTGAATCGCAATCGGCCGGCCGACGAACAGCGGCCGCACGTTGCGCGAGGCGATGTGGCGGATGACCGCACCGTTGGCGCGCGCGAGTTCGAACACCAGCAGCGTCGTCAGGCCCCCGTTCATGACCAGCGTCGGATAGCCCTCGACCTGCGTGACGTACGGCAAGTCGTAGTGGATGCGATGCCCGTTGAAGGTCAGCGCCGAGTAGCGGAACAGCATCACCGGGTCCGGGGTGACGGTGTTTTTCCAGACCGCCGTGCCGGGCGCGGGCTGCGGGGCGGGAGGCGCCGCACCTTTCTCCGGTTCGTCGCGGTAGACGATGTCCTGTTCCTCCGTGATGGCGAGACCGCGCGCGCTGGAAATCTCCGCCACCACCGTCACGAACACCATCTGCCCGGTGCGGCCTTGCTTGGGCGTGACGCTCTTGATCGTCGAGCGCTTGGTGACTTCGTCACCCACGCGCAGGTCGGCGTGGAAGGTGATGCGCTTGCCGGCGAACATGCGGCGCGGCAGCGGTACCGGCGGCAGGAAGTCGCCGCGCGCCGGGTGCCCGTCCGGGCCGATCTGCGACTGGCGCACCACGCGCGGAAACAGCATCGAGTGCCAGCCGATCGGCAGCACGTCGCCGAGCTTGGGATGCGGGTCGTCGCGGTCGAGCGTCGCGCTCAGCCGATGCACGGCGGGCACGGTGACGAAATCGGTGTCGGATTCCTCGCGGCCGATCCATTGCTTCAGGTCGTCCAGCGTCTTCACGGGGGTGTTCACGTTCTGCTCTCCTGATCATGGCGGCCTGTACGAGGCGCTGCGTTCACGGGTGACCGCCGACAATAGCCGAACCCGCCGGGAACTACAAAGCCCGGTCTACCTCATCATTTCAGCGACTGCCCCCGCACACTCTTGATGCCGGCGCGCTTGATCACGCAGATCGCGTAGGAAGAAAAGCCCGGTATGTCGGGCGTGGCGACGATCTGCGGATTCAGGTCGCCTTTGTCGTCGAGGGTAAACCCCATGAACCTCGTGAGGCTCGATCGCGCGACGTGCGTCAACACGAGTTCACGGCTGAAGTCTATGTCGGGCAGCGGGGCCTTGATCTGCCAGGCGCGCCACAGTTGTTCCAGCGTGCCCCGGTCGGTGATGACCGCGGGCGCCGAGTCCGGCGGGGCCGGCACCCGGCCGTTCCATTGTTGAAGCAGGGTCACCGACTGCGGCTTGGCGGCGGCGGTGTCCGCCGCCGCGGCGGGCGCGCAGCAGAGCGTGAACACCGCGAGCGCATGGATCAGACCCGTTGCGCTGGCCGCGGCACGTGTTCTCCAATCCCCAATCCCGAATTTCCAATCCCGTTTCATCATGGCTTCATTCGGCCTTCGCGCCGGAATCCTTCACCGCCTGGCCCCACTTGGCGATCTCCGACTTGATATAGGCCGCGAACTCGGCGCGCGTGCCGGGCACCGGCGTGAACGCGAGCGCGGCGAGCCGTTCCTTCACGTCCGCCTGGTTCAGGATGCGCACCATCTCTGCGTTCAGCTTGTCGAGGATGGCGGGTGGCGTGCCGGCGGGGGCGGCGATGCCGATCCAGCCGACCGCCTCGAATTTGGGATAACCGGACTCCGCGATCGTCGGCAGGTCGGGCAGGTACGGCGAACGCGCGAGGGTCGCGATGCCGAGGCCCCGCAGGCGGCCGGAGAGGATGTGCGGGCGTACCGCCGGGATGGCGTCGAACATGGCGGGAATCTGGCCGCCGATCACCGCCGTGTTGGCCTCGGCGCTGCCCTTGAACGGCACGTGATTCAACTTGATGCCGGCCGCCGAAGCGAACATTTCCGTCGACAAGTGGCTGGTGGAACCGGCGCCGAGCGAGGCGTAGCTGATCTGGCCGGGCTTCTCTTTCGCCGCCGCGACGAACTCCTTGACGGTCTTGTACGGCGTGGCGGGACTGACCACCAGCACCTGCGGCGTAAGACCCAAATTGGAAATCGGTGCGAAATCCCTGACGGCGTCGTACGGCAGCTTCGCGTACAGCGTCGGATTGATGCCGAAGGCGCTGGAGACCGCCATGACCAGCGTGTAGCCGTCCGGCGTCGCGTTCCTGGCGACTTCGGTACCGACCACGCCGCCGGCGCCGGGACGGTTGTCGATGATCACCTGCTGCTTCCACTGCTCGCCCATCTTCTGGCCGACCAGCCGCGCCATGATGTCGGTGGAGGACCCGGGCGTGAACTGCACGATGATGCGGATGGGCTTGGTGGGATAGTCCTGCGCCAGCGCGGGCAGTGCGGGTAGCGCGAGGGACGCTGTTGCGAGCGCCTTCAACAGGGTGGACATGGCAACCTCCTGGGGGAAACCGCTGCGCTGCGCGCCGTTACAGGGCGGGCAGCCTGAAATCGAACTCGACCCGCTCATGGGGTTTTTGCAGCCGGTAACGCGCCGCGTCGGCGGCGTCGCCCGGCCGCGGCTGCAGCACGAGTTTCGCGCGCACGCCGAACACGGCGTCCGCGTCGAGATAGGGATCGCCGGCGAAGAACAGTTCGGTCACCAGCGTCTGGTGGGCCGGGGCCGACACCTTGAAGTGGAAATGCGCGGGCCGCCAGGCGTGCCGCCCGCCCACGCGCAGCAGGTCACCGACCGGGCCGTCGTACGGCACCTTGTAAGGCGAAGGCTTGATCGTGGTGAAGGCGTAACGGCCGTCGGCGCCGGTCTGCATGCGGCAGTACAGGTTGTACTTCGCCTGCGCTGCGTCCTGCTGCCAGTACTTGCCGTTGTCCGCCGCCTGCCAGAACTCGAGCAGTGCGCCGGCCACGGGTTTGCCGGCGCTGTCCAGGACGTGACCGCGCATCAAGAGCGGCGTGCCCGGGTTTTTCCCGATGAGGTCGCCGTCCACCGGCACCATCGGCGCGCCTTCCGCATAGAACGGCCCGAGCACGCTGCGCTCGGTCGCGCCGCTGCGGTCGCGCAGCAGGTCCACCAGCGAGGACAGGCCCAGCACGTCGGAGGTCAGCACGAACTCGCTGCGGTCGTTCGTGGAGATCTCCGCCGCCCGGTGCAGGAAGTCGATCGCGCGCCGCCATTCCTCCGGCGTGAGGTCCACTTCGCGCGCGAAGGCGTGCAGGTGCGTGACCAGCGCCGCGATCACCTGTTTCAGACGCGGATCGCCGCCCTTGTCGAAGGAACGGATGACCGCTTCAGTGATGCGGTCGCGGTCGATGTCATGCATGGGGGGCTGAGACCGGTCAGTCGGCCTTGGCGCCGGAGACCTTTACGACCTGCGCGTACTGGGCGACTTCCGCCTTGAGCGTCTTGGCGAATTCCGCCGCGGTATTGGGCGTCACGTCGAACGAGAGGCCCGCGAGCCGCTCCTTCACGTCCGGTGCCTGCAGCGCGCGCTGGATCTCGGCATTGAGCTTGTTGACGATGGGCATCGGCGTGCCGGCCGGCGCGAAGAACGCGAACCAGGTGTAGTCCGCGAAGCCGGGAAAGCCCTGCTCCGCGACCGTGGGAATCTCCGGCAGCGCGGGTGAACGCTTCGCGCTGGTGACGGCGAGCCCGCGGATGCGGTTGCCCCTGATCAGCGGTACCGCCGGCGGCATCGACGTGCTGCCGATCGGCACCTGGCCGCCGACCACTGCGGTGACGGCTGTTGCCGGGCTGTACGGCACGTGCTGGATGTCGATCTTGGCGAGGGTTTTGAGCAGTTCCATCGCGAGGTGGGTCGTCGTGCCGGTGCCGGAGGACGCGTAGCTCATCGGCTTGGTTTTCGCGAGCGCGATCAGCTCGGCCAGCGTGTTCGCCGGCACGGAAGGATGCACGAAGAAGATGTTGGGCGTGGAGGCGGCCTGGATCACCGGCGTGAAGTCCTTGATCGCGTAGCCGGGGTTGGCGTACAGGCTGACGTTGACCGCGAAGGCGACGCTGGTGCCGAGCAGGGTGTAGCCGTCGTTGTTCGCGCGCGCGGCGACCTGTGCGCCCACGTTGCCGCCGGCGCCGCCGCGGTTCTCGATGATCACGTTCTGCCCCCAGGCCTCCGTCAGCTTGGGCGCGATGAGCCGCGCGATGATGTCGGTCGAGGCGCCGGGCGGGAAGGCGACCAGGATGCGGATCGGCTTGGTCGGGTAAGCGGCGGGGGCGCCCTGCGCGAGGGCGGGAGCGGCCGCAAGCGTTGCGGCGAGCGCGCAGACCTGCGCGGGGAAGCGGCGATGCATGGTGTTTTCCTCCACAAGGGGTTCGCACGATCCGCCGGCCGGTCTGTTGCCGGGTCCGCGACGGCAGCGAGGGCCGCGTAGTTTACCCGCGTTTCGCGGGCGCTCCGCCCGTGCTGCGTGCGCCGTCAGGTGAAGTAGAGCTTGAAGGCGGTTTCCCCGCCGATGATGCGCCGCTGGTTGGCATCGGGCACCCAGTCCCGGAAGCTCGCGACGGCGTGTTCATAGCGCATCGAATCCTCGAACGCCGCGAACGGCCAGTCGCTGCCCCACAGCAGCCGTTCGGGTCCGGCGTGGGCGAGCAGGGCCTGCGCGCAGTCTCGCGCGACTTGCGTCGACTCCAGTCGGTAGCCGGCGGACAGCTTGACCCAGGTGCGGCCGTTGTCCACCGCGCGGAGCACCGCCTGGAAGCCTTCGCACGCAACGCCCTTGCCGCGCTGCGGGTGGCCGAAATGGTCGATGATCAGCTTGACGCCGGCCGCCTGCAGCGTCGCGATGGGCGCGGCCAGCAGCGGGGCTTCCTGGTTGATGTGCACGTGCCAGTCGAGATCGCGCACGCGGCGGAAAAACTTCCGGTATTCGGGTGTCGTGATGTCGGGCAGGTCCTTCACCTTGCGCCACTGCAGGCGCACGCCCACCACGCCGTCGTCCTTCATCATGCGCATCACGTACGGATCGATCGTGGGCTTGACGATCACCGTCGTACGCAGGCGCTTGTGCTTGCGCGTCGCCTCGATCGAATACTCGTTGTAATCGTCGAACAGGCTCGCCGCCGCGAGCACGGCGTACCGGATGCCGTGCCGGTCGAGCGTCGCGAGGTATTGATCGATGGTGGCGTCGGCGGGCGGCTTGTGCCACGCCGTCGGGGCCAGCGGCATGTCGGTCGTGTAGACATGCGCGTGGCTGTCGACCAGGGGCGCATCGGGAGTGTTGGATTGAATCATCGGGTCGGCGTCGATCGGAGTCGGGCAGCTAGCTTAAGGCCGCCGCAGGCAGGCGTGCAACGGGCATTGACCCGGTAAAAGGCACTGCGTATAAGATCGCTGCCTTTCAAGAGCAGGATCGGTGATGACTTCATCCAGTAACGACGCTGCGGAACCGCTGCGCATCTACGGCAACCTCTCGTTGCTGGAAATGGCGCCGGTATTGATGGCCGCCGCGCAGGTTTATCCCGGCAAGACGCTGGTGGAGCACGGCAGCGCGATGGCGCTGTGGGGCAAGAGCAGCGACCTCGCGAGCCTGACGTCGGCCGGACAGGCGGATCTGGCGGGAAACTCCCAGACGCAGGCCCTGCGCGCCGCCGTCGGCAATCCGGACATGCGCTTCATCCTCACCCTCGCCGAGTGTCCTTATCGCATCGTCGCACGCCGCTCGGCGGGCATCGCCCGGCTGGCGGACCTGCGCGGCAAGCGGATCGCCACGCAACTCGAGTCCTCCGGCGCGTATTTCATGGAGCAGATGCTGCGCACCGCCGGTCTTTCCGCGGAGGAGGTGGTCAGCGTGCCCTTCATGGCCCATACGGATACGCCGCTGAGCCTGGTGCCGGAGGCGCTGCGCGCCGGCCAGATCGACGCCGCGGCGTTGTGGGAGCCGCAGCCGCAGCGCGCGATGGTCGCTCTGGGCAGCGACGGGATCGAGTTTTCCGATCCGGCGGTCTATACCGAGAAATTCAACCTATGCACTACGCAGGCCAAACTGGAGAACCCCGTGCTGCGGCCGAAGATCGTCGCGTTCGTGCGGGCGTTGATCGAGGCCGCGGCGCGTTTGAAAAAAGACCCGGAGGCGGGCTGGCAACTCGTTGCGCAGGCGGCGAAGCTGGACCTCGAAACGGTACGAGGTGCGTGGCCCCGCTTCAAATACCCGGGCGCGCTCGCGCCCGATCTGCTTGATGTCTTCGAACGGGAGGACGTCTGGATCGCGAGGACCCAGGGCCGCGCGCCGCGCACGCGCGTCGAGCTGTCCCGGCTGATCGACGACAGCGTGGTACGGGAAGCGCGGGCGGGCTGACGCTTTACCCCACTACTCCGGTTTCAGATTCAGCGCGCGCACCAGCTTGCCCCAGCGCTGTGTCTCGGCGTCGAGCAGCTTGCCGAATTCCTCCGGCGTGCTGAGCACGATGTCCACCGCCATGCCGCGCATGGTTTCGACGATGCTCGGTTGCTGCATCACCTTGTGGATCTCGGCGTTGAGGGTATCGATGATCGGTTGCGGCGTGCGCGCGGGCACCAGGACGCCGAGCACCGCGTCCGCGCGGAAGCCCGGCACGCCTGACTCGGCGATTGTCGGCAGTTGCGGGGAGGAGGCGGATCGCTTTGCGCTCGCGGTGGCGAGTGCGCGCAGCCGCCCGCTCTCGATGTGCGGCTTGACGGTCAGGGCGTTGCCGAAGACCAGCGCCACTTCCCCGGACAGCGCCGCCACCAGCGCCGGGCCCGCGCCCTTGAAGGGAATCTCGCGCAGTTTCACGCCCGCCATCTGGTTGAACAGTTCGGTTGCCAGTTGCGCGGAGCTGCCGTTGCCGCCGGAGGCGTAGTTGATCTGGTCCGGGCGCGCTTTCGCCAGCGCGATGAGTTCCTTGATGTTGCGCGCCGGCAGGGACGGATGGGCGACCAGCACGTACGGCGAAGAGGCGACCATGGACACCGGCGCGAAATCGCGCTGCGTGTCGTACGGCAGCTTGGCATACAGGCTCGGATTCACCGAATGCGGGCTGGAGACGAAGATCAGCGTGTAGCCGTCGGGCGCGGCGCGCGCGACGATTTCCGTGCCGATGATGCCGTTGGCGCCCCCGCGGTTGTCCACGATGACCTGCCGTTTCAGCGACTCCGTCATGCCCGCGGCGAGGTGGCGCGCGATGATGTCCGTGCCGCCGGCCGGCGGAAAGGGGACCACCATGCGTACGGTTTTCGCCGGATACGGTTGGGCATGCACCGCGCCCGCACCGGCGATGACCGCGATCGCCGCGATGCCCGCGGGGCCAAGGTTCCACTTCTCCATCATTCCTCCAGATTCTGTTGGGCGGCGTGGATGCCCGTCAGCCCTTCGCCGCCAGCGTCTTCGCTTCCCGCGCCTTGATGGCGTCGTAGCGCGCGATCAGCTTCTGCGCGCGCACGATGATCGGGATGTCGATCATCTTGCCGTCGAGCGACCACGAGCCGCGGCCGGCGGCAGCGGCTTCCTTGTCGAGCTTGATCACCTTGCGCGCGTATTCGACTTCCTCGGCGGTCGGCGTGTATTCCTCGTTGACGATCGTGACCTGGCCGGGATGGATGCAGCCCGCGCCCATGAAGCCGAAGTCGCGCGAGCGGCGCACCATGGCCCGGAACTTGTCCCAGTCGCCGAAACCCGCGACGCTGTCGATGAAGCCGAACGGCATGATGCCTGCCGCGTTGGCGGCGATGATCATGTGCTGCTTCGGATAGAACAAGGCGTCGCCGGTCGGCTGCATGTTGCAGTTGAGCGCGAAGTCCTCGCCGCCGATGTTGCAGCCCACGATGCGATCGCAGGATTGCGTGATCTCCTGGATGCGGAAGAATGCATCGGGCGTTTCGATCATCGTGATGAATTTCGTGTGGCCGACCGTCATGCCGCGCTTTTCCTCCAGCTCGGTCACCAGTTCGTCCAGCAGGCGCACATGCGAGGCGCTGTCGGCTTTAGTGACAGCGATGCCGTTGACGTCCGGGCAGACTGAATGTTCGAGGTCGCGCACGGTCATGGACAGCGGCCGGTTGATGCGCACCACCACGTCCGCGCCTGCCTGCCGCACTCGGGCGGCGGCTTTTTCGACCAGCGTGCGCGCCTTGTCCTTTTCGGCGGGCGGCACCGCATCCTCGAGGTCGAGCTGGATGACATCGGCGCCGCGCGTGTGCGCCTTGTCCACGTACTTGTCGACGTTGACGGGCACGTACATGAGCGAGCGCCAGACCGGCAGTTGCTTGGGTTTCATTCGTCGTCCTCTTTCGTCACGGGGATGCCTTCGCAGGCGATGCCCGCAGCCAGCAGTTGTTGATAGGCGGCCTCGTCCACGCCGAGGCCGGCGAGTACGCTGCGGTTGTGTTCGCCGAGGCGCGGTGCCGGCGTGCGGATGGAGGCGGGCGTGCCGGACAGCCGCGGCACGACGTGGTGCATCGGGAAGCGGCCCATGTCGGCATCCGGGTAGTCGGCGAGCAGTTCGCGCTCCAGCACGTGCGGATCTTCGACGATCTGCGCGATGTCGTAGATCGGACCGATGGTCACGTCGGCTTTCTCGAAGAAGGCGACGTTCTCCGCCTGCGTGCGCTCGGCAACGAACGCGCCGATGATCGCGTCCAGTTCCTCGGCGTATTTCACGCGGTTGGCGTTGGTCTTGTAGCGCGGGTTGTCGATGAGGTCGGCGCGGCCGATGGAACTGAAGACCCGTTCGGCCATTTTCTGGATGGACGCCGAGAGGCCGACGTAGAGGCCGTCCTTGCAGCGGTAGGCATTGCGCGGCGCGGCGTTGGTCGAGCGGCTGCCGGTGCGCGGCTTCACCTTGCCGGTCAGCCGGTGGTACGCGGCCTGCGGGCCCAGCACGGCGAACAGCGGGTCGAGGAGCGGCAGATCGATCACCTGGCCCTTGCCGCCGTTCATTTCCACTTCGCGCAGCGCGACCAGCACGCCTGACGCCCCGTACAGGCCGGCAATGGTATCGGCCAGGTACATCGGCGGCAGCACCGGCTCGCGGTCTTCGAAGCCGTTCAACGAGGCGAAGCCCGACATGCCCTCCACGAGCGTGCCGAAGCCGGGCCGGCGGCGGTAGGGGCCTGTCTGTCCCCAGCCGGAGATGCGGACGATGATGAGCCTGGGATTCTTCGCGAGCAGGACGTCGGGACCCAGTCCCATCTTCTCCAGCGTGTCGGGACGGAAGCTCTCGATGAAGACCTGCGCGGAAGGCACGAGCTTCAGCAGCAGATCGCGCGCTTCCGCCTTGCGCAGTTCGAGTCCGAGGCTGCGCTTGTTGCGGGCGTAGAGCTTCCAGTTGGTGTCGACGTCCTTGACCTTCCACGCGCGCAGCGTGTCGCCGCCCGGCGGTTCGACCTTGATCACCTCCGCGCCGAAATCGGCGAGCACCTGCGTGACCTGGTTGCCGGCGACGAGCCG
Organism: Burkholderiales bacterium; assembly: GCA_050741255.1. Taxonomy (GTDB): domain Bacteria; phylum Pseudomonadota; class Gammaproteobacteria; order Burkholderiales; family SG8-41; genus CAZXNF01. The sequence goes on from JBOIEQ010000003.1 coordinate 37,115, forward strand.
CGACAGGTCGAGCACGCGCACGCCGTTCAGCGGGCCGCGGGCGTCGGGGGTGTACTCGCGTTTGACGATGCCGCCCATCATTCCGCCTTGATGTTGGATTCCCTGACGACCTTCACCCAGCGCGCGATCTCCGCCTTGAACATCGCGGTGAACGCCTCGGGCGTGGCCGGCGTCGGTTCGGCACCGAAGTCCGCGAAGCGCTTCTTCATGTCGTCGGTGACGAGGATCTTGTTGATCTCGGCGTTCAGCCGCTCGACGACCGGCCGCGGTGTTTTCACGGGTGCGAAAAAGCCCCACCACAGCGAGACGTCGTAGCCGGGCAGGCCACTTTCCGCGATGGTCGGGAGGTTCGGCAGGAAGGCGGAGCGCTTGGCGGTGCTCATGCCGATGGCGCGCAGCCGGCTGCTCTTGATCTGCGTCTCCACCGAAGCGGCACTGACCAGCAGGACCTGCACCTGCCCCGCCATGAGGTCGACGAGCGCGGGCGCCATGCCCTTGTGCGGGACGTGGACCATGCTGATTTTCGCCATCGAGGCGAACACTTCGGTACCCATGTGGTTGATGCCGCCGACGCCCGACGAGGTGTAGTTCAGTTGCCCGGGTTTCGCGCGCGCGATGGCGATCAGTTCCCGGGCGTTCTTCGCCGGGACCGACGGATGCACGACCAGCACCAGCGGACCGTTGCCGAGCAGCGCCACGCCGGTGACGTCGTTGACCGGATCGAAGGGCTGTTTCGGCTGCAACGCCACGGTCGTCGTGTAAGTACTGGAGGAAATGTAGATCGTCGAGCCGTCGGGCGCCGATTTCGCCATCAGGTCCGCGGCGAGCATCTGGCTCGCGCCGGGGCGGTTGTCCACCAGCACCGGCTGGCCGAGGATTTCGGAGAGGCGCTGGCCGACCGCGCGCGCCAGGATATCGTTGCTGCCGCCCGGCGGCGAGCCGACCAGCACCCGGATCGGTTTGGTCGGCGTCCACGGTTGTGCAAGCGCGTGCGGCGCGGTGAGCAGGACGAAGGCGACGAGCGGAACATAAAGCACGCGTTTCATGGGTGGGTCCTCCGGGGTGCTACAGGGCACTACGGGGCGCTCTGCGCCGGCGGGAGGCCGCGTTATACTTCGCGGCTCTTCGCAGGAGATTAACATGACCGACCTGTCCTCCGGACCGGGTAACAGCCCGAACCTCGCCTCCGCCGGCGCCCGATTCCGCGCCGCCGTCGCCGCCGAAAAACCGCTGCAGATTGTCGGCACCATCAATGCTTATCACGCGCGGCTCGCCGAGCGCGAAGGCTACAAGGCGATTTACCTGTCGGGCGGGGGCGTTGCCGCCGGCTCGCTCGGCATCCCCGATCTCGGCATTTCCAGCCTCGACGACGTGCTGACCGACATCCGCCGCATCACCGATACCTGCAGCCTGCCGCTGCTGGTCGACGTGGACACCGGCTTCGGGTCGAGCGCCTTCAACGTCGCGCGCACCGTGAAGTCGCTCATCAAGTTCGGCGCCGCCGGCATGCACATCGAGGATCAGGTCGGCGCCAAGCGCTGCGGCCATCGGCCGAACAAGGAACTGGTCTCCAAGCAGGAGATGGTCGATCGCATCAAGGCCGCGATGGACGCCAAGACCGACCCGAACTTCGTGGTGATGGCGCGCACCGACGCGCTGGCCGTGGAGGGTTTCGACAAGGCCGTCGAACGGGCGATGGCCTGCGTGGAAGCGGGCGTCGACATGATCTTCCCCGAGGCGATCACCGAACTGGCGATGTACAAGAAGTTCGCCGATGCGGTGAAAGTGCCAATCCTCGCCAACATCACCGAGTTCGGCCAGACGCCGCTGTTCACGACGCAGGAGCTGGCCTCCGCCGACGTGGCGATGGCGCTCTACCCGCTGTCCGCCTTCCGCGCCATGAACGCTGCAGCTCTCAACGTGTTCCATGCGATCCGCAAGGAGGGCACCCAGAAGAACGTGGTGAACACCATGCAGACCCGGGACCAGTTGTACGACTACCTGGGCTATCACCACTACGAGCAGAAGCTCGACGCGCTGTTCAAGCAGCACAAAAAGTAGCCCCGGCAGGGTCCCGCCGGGCCGCCGCGGCCACGGGGCGGTCGTTGCCCCGCCAGGGCGGAGCGGCCTAAAATGGCCGCGAAACAGCCTCTGCGGCCATACCCCCATGCAGCTCTTCGCCTTCGGCATCAACCACCACACCGCGCCGCTCGACGTGCGCGAGCGGGTGGCGTTTCCCGCCGAGCGCATGGGCGAGGCGCTGCGCGACCTTGTGCAGCGGCATCCGGTGCAGGAGGCGGCGATCGTCTCGACCTGCAACCGCACCGAGGTCTACTGCAACACCGACACGCCGCGCCACGCGATCGAGTGGCTTGCGGATTATCACCAGATCAAGGCCGCAAACGTCGAGCCATATCTCTACAAGCTGCCGCACGACCGCGCGGTGAAGCACGCCTTCCGCGTTGCGAGCGGACTCGACTCCATGGTGCTGGGCGAGCCGCAGATCCTCGGCCAGTTGAAGGACGCGGTGCGCGCGGCGGAATCCGCCGGCACGCTCGGCCTGCTGTTGAACAAGCTGTTCCAGCGCACCTTCTCCGTAGCCAAGGCGGTGCGCACGGAAACCGAGATCGGCGCGAGCACGGTGTCGATGGCGGCGGCGGTGGTGCGGCTGGCCGAAAGCATCTACCCGTCGATCGAGGGGCAGAACGTGCTGTTCATCGGCGCCGGCGAGATGATCGAGTTGACGGCGACGCACTTCGCGGCGCGGCGGCCGAAGCACATGGTGTTCGCCAACCGTACCGTCGAGCGTGCGCAGGCGCTGGCCGACCGCTTCGTGGGCCGCACCATCGCGTTGAACGATCTCGCGACGCAACTCCCGCTCTACGACATCATCGTCAGCTGCACGGCGAGCCCCTTGCCGATCATCGGCAAGGGCATGCTCGAAAGCGCGCTGCGCGCGCGCAAGCACCGGCCGGTACTGGTGGTGGACCTTGCCGTGCCGCGCGACGTGGAGGCTGAAGTCGCGCAGATGGACGACGTCTTCCTCTACACCGTGGACGATCTCGGCCGCATCGCGCAGGAAGGCATGGACAACCGCATCACCGCCGTGACCCAGGCCGAGGCCATCATCGACACCCAGGTGATCGATTTCATGCACTGGCTCGACCACCGCGCCATGGTGCCGGCCATCCGCGCGCTCCGCGACGACGCTGACCGGGCGCGCCGCCGCGCCGTGGAACGGGCGCTCAAACACCTGGCCACCGGCGGCTCGGCGGCAGAGGCCATCGAGCAGTTGTCCCACACGCTCACCAACAAGCTCCTCCACGCGCCCACCCAGGCGCTCTCGCAGGCCGGCGGCGAAGACCACGAGCCGCTGCGCGCGCTGCTGGCCAAGCTCTACGACCTGCGCGACAAAGAATGAAGCCGAGCATGGCGGGCAAGCTCGAGCAGCTCGCGGGGCGGCTCGAAGAGGTGACGCGTCTGTTGTCCGCCGAAAGCGCCACGGCGAACCTGGACCAGTACCGGAAACTGACGCGCGAGCATTCCGACCTGACCCCGGTGATCGAGCTCTACCGCGCCTTCCGCGCCGCCGAACGCGATCTCGGCGCCGCGCAGGAGATGGCGGGGGATCCCGCGATGAAGTCCTTTGCGGACGAGGAGCTGAAGGACGCGCGGGCCCGCATCGCGGAACTGGAGGAAAAGCTCCGCAAGGAACTGCTGCCCAAGGATCCCAACGACGAGCGCAGCATCTTTCTCGAGATCCGCGCCGGCACCGGCGGTGACGAGTCCACGTTGTTCGCCGCCGACCTGTTCCGCATGTACTCGCGCTACGCCGAGCGTCACCGCTGGCCGGTGGAGATCATGTCCGAGAGCGGCAGCGAACTGGGCGGCTACAAGGAGATCATCGCCCGGATCGACGGCCAGGGCGCGTATTCGAAGCTCAAGTTCGAGTCCGGCGGGCACCGCGTGCAGCGCGTGCCCCTGACGGAGACGCAGGGCCGCATCCACACCTCGGCGTGCACGGTGGCGGTGATGCCCGAAGCCGACGAAGTGGTCGACGTCGTGCTCAATCCCGCGGAGATGCGCATCGACACTTTCCGCGCGTCCGGCGCCGGCGGCCAGCACGTCAACAAGACCGACTCCGCGATCCGCATCACGCACCTGCCGACCGGCATCGTCGTCGAATGCCAGGACGACCGCTCGCAGCACAAGAACAAGGCGCGCGCGCTGTCGGTGCTGGCGGCGCGCATCAAGGACCAGCAGTTGCGCGCGCAGCAGGCCAAGGAAGCCGCCACGCGCAAGTCGCTGATCGGCAGCGGCGACCGCTCCGAGCGCATCCGCACCTACAATTTCCCGCAGGGCCGCGTGACGGACCACCGCATCGGCCTCACGCTGCACAAGATCGCCGCGATCATGGACGGCGACCTCGAGGAACTGAGCGCCGCGCTGATCGCCGAGCATCAGGCGGAGCAGCTTGCGCAGTTGTCCGAGGAATCGCAGGCGGCCTGAGCGCGTGGTGGACAAAGCGCCGGGGTCAGGCCCGGCGGTGAAAAAAACCGCCGGGGTTAAATCCGGGTATAAAAAAAGCCACCGGGGTTAAACCCGGTGGTGCCCAAAACGGGCGGGAGGGAGCTTGATCGCTGATCGCGAGTGACAAGCCGAGTTTAGGAATCTCCTCCGGTCTTCTCCATTCCTCAGACGGACTAAGCCTTTCCGCATAGACCCGCATGCCCACACTCGACGACGCGATCAGGGACAGCGGTTTGCCGCCGGTGGAAGCGCGATCGCTCGCGGCCGCGGTGCTGCGCTGCACGCGGACGCAACTGGTGATGCGCGGCCCGGAGACCCTTGATGCGGGAGCCGTGTCCGGCCTCGACGCATTGTTCGCGCGCCGCCGCGCGGGCGAACCCGTGGCCTATCTCACCGGCGAACGCGAGTTCTACGGCCTGCCGTTCCGGGTCACCCCCGCGGTGCTGATCCCGCGCCCCGAAACCGAACTGCTGGTCGACTTCGCGCTGGAGACGGTGGGCGAGACGCGGGGCGCCCGCGTGCTCGACCTCGGCACCGGCAGCGGGTGCATCGCGATCGCCATCGCGCATCGCCGTCCGCAGGCGCGGGTGATGGCGGTCGACCGCAGCGATGCGGCACTGGCGGTGGCGCGTGCGAACGCGCAGGTGCTGGGCGCGGACAACGTGCAGTTCGCGCAGGGCGACTGGTTCGCGGCGCTCGGTGCGACCCGCTACGACCTGATCGTGGCCAACCCCCCGTACGTGGCGGCGGGTGATGCGCATCTGACGCAGGGCGACCTGCGCTTTGAACCGATGGCGGCGCTCGCCTCCGGCCCGGACGGGCTCGACGCCATCCGCGCGATTGTGTACGCGGCGCCGGCGCACCTCGAAGCCGGCGGCTGGCTCGCTTTCGAACACGGCTACGATCAGGCGGAAATCGTCCGTGAACTGCTGGCACGGACCGGGTTCAAAGTAGTGTTCTCGCGGCGCGATCTGGCCGGGATCGAGCGGATTTCCGGGGGGCGGCTTTCTTGACGCTGTCGGCCCTCAACCATTAAACTTAAGCCCGATGGATTTACTCAAGTATTAATTCAGCCCCTGATTTGGAGAACGCACGGATGAGTACCCAGGACGTCATCAAGCAACAGGTCACCGGCCACAAGGTCGTGCTGTACATGAAGGGTTCGCCCGATTTTCCGCAATGCGGATTTTCTGCGAACGCGGTCAACATCCTGCGCGCGTGCGGCGTGGACCAGCCGTTCACCGTCAACGTGCTGGAAAACCCGGACATCCGGCAGGGCATCAAGGAATACGCGAACTGGCCGACCATCCCGCAGCTCTACGTGGACGGCGAATTCGTCGGCGGCTCGGACATCATCACCGAGATGCACCAGAGCGGCGAACTGCAAAAACTGTTCAAGTAACTCGGCGTTACCTCGCAGAAAAAACTCCGCCCATGGCGGAGTTTTTTTTTCGTACGTGGGGCTACTGCGCGATCTTCGCGCCGGCGAACACACCACGCCACTTGTCGAGGTCGCTGCGGATGAGCTTGGCGAATGCCTCCGGTGTGGACGGCGCCGCATTCAGCCCTTGCGCTTCCAGCGGTTTGTTCACTTCGGCGTCGGCGAGCGCCGCGACCATCTCGCGATTCAGCCGCGTCACCAGGGTCGGTGGCGTGCGCGCCGGCGCCAGCAGGCCGTACCAGAACGTGGCGTCGTAGCCCGGCACACCCGCCTCCGCGAACGAGGGTACGTTGGGTAAAGTGGGATCGCGCTTCAGGCTGGTGACGGCAATCGCCTTCACCCGCGTGCCGCCGAAGCTCTTGATCGTCGTAACCGTCACGAACGCGAGCTGTACCTCGCCACCGATCAGATTGGTCACCATCTCGCTGCCGCCCTTGTACGGCACATGCACGATGTCGAGTTTCGCGAGCTTTTTCAGCAGCTCGCCGCCGAGATGGCCGGCCGAGCCGTTGCCCGGCGAGGCGTAATTCAGGGCACCGGGTTTCGCACGCGCGAGGGCCAGCAGTTCGGGTACCGTCTGCGCCGGCAGCGATGGCGTCGCGACCAGCACGTTGCAGAACGTGACCGCGATGCCGATCGGGGCGAAGTCCTTGATCGGGTCATACGCGAGCTTGGTGCCCATCGCCGGGCTGATCGTGAGCGGACCGACCCCGCCCCAGAACAGCGTGTAGCCGTCCGGCGCGGCCTTGGCGACCGTATCGGCCGCGATGTTGCCGCCGGCGCCCGCGCGGTTCTCGACTACGAAGTTGACGCGGAGGCTGTCGCCCATGCGGCGCGCAATGGCGCGGGCGGAGGTGTCCGAGGAGCCGCCGGGCGCGAACCCCACCGCCAGCCGTATGGGTTTGGTCGGGTATTCATCGGCGGCAAGGGCCCCGGTTGTCAGCAGGGTGAACGCGCATAGCGCGAACACCGGTGGTCGGCAGAACATCATCAGTCCGTTTCCTTCAGAAAATCGAGCAGGTGGCCGGCTACTGTGGCCGGGGATTCGAGCAATACGCTGTGCTTCAGACCGGGCAGCACGATGAACTGCGCGTGCGGCATGCGTTCGGTCATTGCCTTTGACATGCGCGGCGTGGAGCCCGCGTCGAGTTCGCCGGTCATGACCAGGGTGCGGTGCGGTATGCGGTGCAGTTCGTCGATGAGATCGCTCTCTGCCAGCACGCGATAGGCCGCCGCGTAGCAGTGCGGGTCGTTCGCGCGGCTCGCGCGCTTGCGTTTCTCGATGACCTCCGGATGCGCGGCCTGGAAAGTTTTCGTGAACCAGCGGTCCACCGCGGCATCGAGATGGCCTTCCGCGCCGCCGGCGGCGAGTGCATCCGCGCGGGCGCGCGCCTTCGCGCTTTCCACCGGCGTGCGTGCGCCGATGGCGCTGATCAGGGCGAGCCGGCCGACACGCGCCGGCTGCGCGAGCGCCAATGCCTGCGCGATGAGCCCGCCGAGCGAGAATCCCGCCACGTCGGCCGTGGCGAGACCGAGATGATCGAGCAACGCGAGGTGATCGTCGACGAAATCCCGCAGCGCGTAAGGTCCGGGCAGCTTCGTCGACGCGCCGTGTCCGCGCAGGTCATAACGGACCAGGCGAAAGTGCGGGCGCAGCCGCTCGACGACGCTGTCCCAGCTGTCGAGCGCGCCCCCCACGCCGTGGATCAACACCAGCGGCGGGCCTCTGCCTTCGATGACGTGGTGCGGAATGAAGTGAGTCATGAATGCTGCTGCCGGCGCGGGACGCGGTACTGCGCATGCGCGTCAGGTGCTCCGCACCAGCCGGCGCACCGCGTGGCTGGCCACGACGCGGCCGTCCCGGGCGTAGCCTTCGTGGTTTTCCTCGATTTCGTCGAGCGGGTACACGTAATTGACCATCAGGCCGGCTGCGCGCGCGAGGCCGCGGCGGCTGGTGTCCGCGAGCCAGTGCACGCGCTCGAGCCGCGCGCCGTTGCCGAGATGGAAACGCGCCACCGGATCGAGTGGCCGTTCGTGCTGTTTTTCAGCAAGGAGGTAGCGCGCGGCGAGCGGCGGCAGCACCGGCGCGAGCGCGGCGACGATCTCCGGATGCTGGTGCCAGTCTTCCTGGTCGAGGAGCACGCCGAGAGCCGCCGCCGGATCGCCCTTGCGGGCCGCCGCGCAGATGGCATCGGCGGCGGTGGCGGGAACGAGCGAAGGATCCTGCACAGCGACGCGGCCGTTGAGCCAGCGTCGGAAGTCCGGCAGCGGCGACAGCGTGACGAAGGTGTCGAGTTTCGGCAGCTCACTTTTCAACAGTTCCACCACGCGCTTGATCAGGAAGCCGCCGAAGCTCACGCCGCGCAGCCCCTTCTGGGTGTTCGAGATCGAGTAGAACACCGCCACCTCCGCGCGCGCCGGGTCGGCGGCGGGCTTGGCTTCGTCGAGCAGGTCGTGGACGCTGGACGCAATGTCGCGCGTCAGCGCGACCTCCACGAACACCAGCGGCTCGTCGGGCATGCGCGGATGAAAGAAGGCGTAGCAACGGCGGTCGGAATCCAGCCGGTGGCGCAGGTCCGTCCACGAGCGGATTTCGTGCACCGCCTCGTAGCTGATCAGTTTTTCCAGCAGCGAAGCCGGCGAGTCCCAGGTGATCCGTTCGAGACGCAGGAAGCCGACGTCGAACCAGCGCACAAACAGGCCGCGCAGCTCGTCGTCGAGGGTGGCGAGCTCGGGGTGCTGGTCGACGAGCCGCAGCAGGTCGGTGCGCATGTCGACGAGGAACTTCACGCCGTCGGGCAGCGAGTTGAAGTGCGTGAAGATGCGGCTGCTCGGCGCGGCCAGCGTGCGGCGCAGTGCCAGCGCCGCGCTACGCGCGGCGCGCGGGTCCGCGGCGGAATGGTACTGCGCGATCGCCAGCTCCACGCTCGCCCCGTCAGGGCCATAGCGTTCGAGCAGCAGCTCGAAGAAAGCGTGTTTGCCGGCATCGGACAGCGTTGCGTAGATGGCCGCGATCTCCGCGGCGCGGTCGCGCGCGGAGATTTCGCCGCCGGCGCCGCGCGCACTGTCGTCGAGGATCTGGCGCAACTGCAGCGCGGTGCGCGCTGACAGCGGGCGGGTTTCCTGAAACGGCCCCTTGAGCCGCCGCCACAGCGAGCGCAGACCGAACCCGCTGCGGGGTTCCGCGACGGCGGCGCCCTCGACGGGAGTCGAGGGGGTCGGTTGATTGGTGCGGTCGGTGGGCATCGGCGTGAGGCGCTTCTTCGGCTACCATCCACCGTAAAGCAAAAACATGACTTGTGCCAAGGGTCTCCGTTCGATTTTCGCAGTGCAAAGGAAACATTCGATGGGTAAGCAACATGCGCAACACTCGTGGGCCTGGCTGTTGGGCGCGGCCGCGTTCTGCGCCGCCACCGGCGCCGGCGCGGCCGATTCCCCGGCCGGCACGGCGGCCAGCTATCCGAACCGCCCCATTCGCATCCTGGTGCCGTTCTCGGCCGGCAGCGCTTCCGACATCTTCGCGCGCACCGTGGGCGCACGCATGACGGAGGCCTGGAACCAGCAGGTCGTCGTCGACAACCGGCCGAGCGCCGGCGGCGTCATCGCGACCGAAGCGGTGGCGCGCGCCACGCCCGACGGCTACACGCTGCTCGTCGTGTCGGCGGGGCACGCGGTGAGCGCGGCGCTCTACACCAACCTGCCGTACGATCCGGTGAAGGACTTCGCCGGCGTGTCGAATCTCGCCAACGTGCCGAGCATCATGGTCGTGGCGCCCGGCAGCGGCATCCGCAACGTCAAGGACCTCATCGCGGCGGCGAAGGCGAAGCCGGGCGAACTGGCCTACGCGTCACCTGGCATCGGAAGTGCGAATCACCTGGCCACGGAATACTTCAGGAATCTGGCCGGCGTGCAGATCACGCACGTGCCGTACAAGGGCATACCCGAGGGGCTGACGGCGGTCATCGGCGGGCAGGTGACGCTGTTCCTCGCGCCGGCGGTGAACGCCCTGCCGCTGGTCAAGGACGGCAAGCTGCTCGCCATCGCCACCTCCACCGGCAAGCGCGCGGCGGTGCTGCCGGACGTGCCGACGCTGGCCGAGGCCGGCGTGCCCGGCTACGTGTTCGATCCGTGGTTCGCGATGCTGGCGCCGGCGGAGACGCCGCGGCCCATCGTCGACAAGCTGAACGCCGTGGTGGTGCGCGCGCTGTCGCTGCCGCAGGTCAGGGAACGGCTGCTGGCGGCGGGCGCGGAGGCGGCGCCCACGACACCGGAGCAACTCGACAAACACATCCGCGCCGAAGTCGCGAAGTTCAAGAAGATCGTGCTGGACGCCGGCATCAAGCCGGAATGAGGCGCCGGCTCAGTTGCTCCACAGCCCCCAGCCGTACTGCGCGAGCAGCGCCAGCGCGATGCACAGCAGGAAGCCCTTGACCCAGCGCCGGTAGGTCTGCGCGTCCAGGCGGTCGCGCACGCGCACGCCCGCCAGCGCCGCAGCCACGGCCACCAGCACCAGCGGCAGCGTGGCGAGCCACAGCGAGGCGCCGACCATGCCGCTGGCGGCGAGCACGCTGAACTGCGTCAGCTTGCCCACCACGAAGCACAGATTGAGCCCCTGCACGAAGGCCGCCGGCGTGAGCCCCAGCGCCGAGTAGTACATGATCAGCGGCGCCGCGGCCACGTTGGCGGTGGCTTCGCAGGCGCCGCCGACGAAGGACGCCGTGAGGCCGAACGCCACGGGATGCCGGCGCACCGCCGGTGATTCGCCGAAGCCCAGGCGGTCGAGCGCGAGCCACAGCAGGATGATCAGCGCCAGCACCAGCGAGTACGGCGCCTCCGGCGCGGCCACGAACACGACGCCGCCGATGAACGCGCCCACCAGCATGCCGAGCGGCATGAACCAGAAGCGCCGGAACAGTTCGCGCAGCGGCGGCCCCAGGACCACGTTGAGGATGACCGCCGCGAGGCAGGGCAGCAGGATCAGCACGATCGCCTGCTGCATGCCCAGCCAGAGGGCGATGAGGGGCGTGGCGATGGTGGGAAAACCCAGTCCGAGCGAGCCTTGCATGAAGCCGGCCACCGCGATGACCGTGCCGATCGCGAGCCACCCGAGCAGGGGGATGCCGTCGAAGCCGGCGATCAACGCGGAGATCCGTGATACTGCACCGGGCGATTGTAATCGGCCCGCGCCGGCGATTTCCGTCTGGACAGCGGGACCTCCGCGCCGCAATACTCGGCGCATGCGCGCCGGAACGTACGACTACGTGATCGTCGGCGCCGGTTCCGCCGGCTGCGTGCTGGCGAACCGGCTGACGGCTAGCGGCCGCTATTCCGTGCTGTTGCTGGAAGCGGGGCCCGTGGACCGCAACCTGTGGATCCATCTTCCGATCGGCTATGCGAAGACGATGTTCCATCCCGTCTACAACTGGCGCTTCCACACCGAGCCCGAAGCGTGGATGAACGACCGCAAAATCTACTGGCCGCGCGGGCGCGGGCTGGGCGGTTCGTCCTCCATCAACGGGCTGATCTACGTGCGCGGCCAGCGCGAGGACTACGATCACTGGGCCGCGCTCGGCAACGCGGGCTGGGGGTTCGACGACGTGCTGCCGTACTTCATCCGCAGCGAGAACAATTCGCGCGGGGCGGACGGGTACCACGGCAGCGACGGTCCGCTGGCCTGTTCCGACATCGGCGAGACGCATCCGCTGATGGAGGCGATCATCAAGGCCGGCGGCGAACTCGGCGTGCCGCGCAACGACGATTTCAACGGCGCGCGGCAGGAGGGGGTCGGTTACTACCAGTTGTTCACGCGCAACGGCTGGCGCTGCTCGACGGCGGTGGGTTACCTCAAGCCGGCACGCCACCGCGCCAATCTGCGCGTGGAAACGGACGCGCACGCGACGGCAGTGCTGTTCGAGGGTGCGCGTGCGACGGGGGTCCGGTACCGCCGGCACGGTGTCGTGCACGAGGCCCATGCCGCGCGTGAAGTCATCCTCGCCGCGGGCGCGCTGCAAACGCCGCAACTGCTGCAGTTGTCCGGGATCGGCGCCGCGGAAGTGCTGGCGCCGCACGGCATCGCCGTGCGCCATCATTTGCCGGGCGTTGGCGAGAACCTGCAGGACCACCTGCAGGCGCGCGTCATGTTCAAGGTCACGCGGCCGATCACCACCAACGACGCATTGCGCAGCCCGTGGGCGCGCTTCCGGATGGGCTGGCAATGGCTCACGCAGCGCACCGGCCCGCTCGCCATCGGCATCAACCACGGCGGCATGTTTACGCGCGCGCTGCCCGGGTCGGTGACGCCCGACATCCAGTTTCATTTTGCGGCGTTGTCCGCGGAGATGGCCGGCGCGGCGACGCATCCGTGGTCCGGATGCACGTTTTCCGTCTGCCAGTTGCGGCCGACCTCGCGCGGCACGGTGCGCCTCCAGTCGCCGGACCCGCTGGCCGCCCCGGTGATGCGGGCGAACTATCTGTCCACCGAGCTCGATTGCAAAACCATGGTCGAAGGCGTCCGCTTCGCGCGCAAGCTTGCGCGCGCGCCGGCGCTGGCGCCCCTGATCGGCGAGGAGTACCGGCCGGGTGCGGGCGCGCAGAGTGACGACGAAGTGCTCGGATTCGTGCGCAACTACGGTGCCACGATCTTCCATCCCGTCGGCACCTGCAGGATGGGCGCCGACCCGCTGGCCGTGGTCGATGCCCGGCTGCGCGTGCACGGCATCGGTGCGCTGCGCGTGGTGGACGCCTCGATCATGCCTTCGCTGGTGTCCGGCAACACGAACGCGCCAGTGGTGATGATCGCGGAAAAGGCGGCCGACCTGATTCTCGGCGACGCGCGTTAGACGCGTGCGAGTGGCGCGGCGCGTCGCACCGTGCATGCTATGATGATTTCATAATGGTGCATGGGTGCGAAACGCGCGCACTATCGCGCGGTGCCAGTATTCAACCGGTATTCAACGTACGGGGAGACGATGATGGCTGACATGAATCCGTACAAGGCGCCCGACGCGGCTGTGGCCGATGTCGCCACCGGTCAGGGCGGGGACGCGGTGTCCGTGCCGGCGGGCAACGGCTGGCAGTGGATCGCCGACGCTTTTGCCCTGTTCAAGCAGCAGCCGGCGTTGTGGATCGGCGTGACGATCGTCTTTTTCCTCATGTTGATCGTCTTGCAGATCATCCCCGTCATCGGCGCGCTGGGCGCCTATCTGCTCGCACCGGTGCTCGCCGGCGGCCTCATGCTCGGCTGCCGCGCGCAGGAGCGCGGGGAAGGCCTCACCTTCAATCATCTCTTCGCCGGCTTCAGCACCAACACGAGCAACCTGGTGGTGGTCGGCGTGCTCATGCTGGTGGCCATTGTCATCGCGGTGGCCATCGTGTTGATCATCTTCGGGGCCGGGATGCTTGCCCTGTTCATGGGCGGCGGCTCAAAAGCAGTGACGGGGGGGAGTATCTCCATCATGACCGTGATGCTGGCGGCGCTCGTGATGGTCGGCCTGTCGGTGCCGATCTACATGGCGGTCTGGTTCGCGCCTGCGCTGGTGGTGTTCCGCGGCCTGTCGGCGGTCGAGGCGATGAAGGCGAGCTTCGGCGCCTGCCTGAAGAACATCGTGCCCTTCATCGTCTACAGCGTCGTGGTCTTCGTACTCGGCATCATCGCCACCATTCCGGTGGGCCTGGGCTGGTTCGTGCTGGGCCCGATACTGGTGATCGCGGTGTACACCACCTACAAGGACATTTTCCAGGAGTAACGCCGCCTGTTCCGGCGGCCATGATGCTCGACACGCTCCGTTCGGTCGCCACCCCTGAAGGCATCGAGCTCGAACTGCGGCTCGCCGGTCCGGCCGCGCGGGCGGTGGCGTGGCTGGTGGACCTGCTGGTTCGCGTCGCGCTCTACCTCTCCGCAACGGTGGTGCTCGCGCCGCTCGCGGGGATGGGGTCCGGGCTCGCCCTGATCCTGGTTTTTGCACTGGAATGGCTGTACCCGGCAGTGTTCGAGGCTGTGTGGAACGGCCAGACGCCCGGCAAGCGCGTGATGAAGATCGCCGTGCTGCGCAACGACGGCACGCCGATCGGCTGGCACGAGGCGCTGGTGCGCAACCTGCTGCGCGCGATCGATTTCCTGCCGTTCTGCTACGGCATCGGCCTCACGGCCATGCTGATCAACCGCGATTTCAAGCGCCTGGGCGATCTGGTTGCCGGCACCGTGGTCGTGTATCGCGATCACGAACGCCTGCAGGCGATGATCCCCGTCGCGCCGCCACAGGCGCCGCGCGTGCCGCTCGCGCTCGCCGAGCAGCGCGCGGTGCTCGCCTTCGCCGGCCGCGTTCCCGTGCTCACGCCCGAGCGCGCTGCCGAGTTGGCGGAAATCCCGGTGCGGCTGACCGGCCAGGCGCAGGGCCCGGCCGCGGTCGAACGCCTGCTGCGGATCGCGAACTTCCTGATCGGCAGGTCCGCGCCTTGAAGCAGGAGGAATTCGAACGCGCGCATGCGCCGCTGTGGCGCGCGTTCGAGGCGTGGCTGGCGCGCGACGCGCTCGGGTCCGGCGCGGGCCCCGCGCCGCCGGATGCGCTGGCCGACGGCGCGGTGCCGCAGCGTTACCGGGTGCTCTGCCAGCACCTGGCGCTCGCCCGCGACCGCGGCTACAGCGCCGATCTTGTCGAGCGGTTGAACCAGCTCGCGCTGCGCGGCCATCGCCTGCTCTACGGCACGCGCGTGGAAGCGGGCAACCGCGTCCTCGACTTCATCACCGACGGCTTTCCGCGCGCGGTGCGCGCGGAGCGCCGCTTCGCCGCCGCCGCCGCGCTGCTCCTGTTCGGGCCTTTCCTGCTGCTGATCGTGGCGCTGGGCCCGTATCCGGACCTCGTGTACTACTTCATCCCGCCGGCCGAGGTCGCGAAGTACGAGGAGATGTACAGCCCGACCGCCGAGCATCTCGGCCGCACGCGTTCGGCCGATTCCGCGTTCTACATGTTCGGCATCTACATCTGGAACAACGTGCGGATCGGCTTCCAGACATTCGCCGGCGGCCTCGTGTTCGGTCTCGGCGCCGTGCTCGCGCTGGTCTTCAACGGCATCGCGCTCGGCGCGGTGGCGGGTCATCTCACGCATGCGGGCTACGCGCTGACGTTCTGGACCTTCGTCTCCGGCCACAGTGCGTTCGAGCTGACGGCAATCGCGCTGTCGGGCGCGGGGGGGCTGCGCCTGGGCGCTGCACTGGTCGCGCCGGGGCGGCTCTCGCGCAAGGCGGCGCTGGTCGCGGCCGCGCACCGTGCGGGCCCGGTCGTCTACGGCGCCGCGGGCATGCTGGTGCTCGCCGCGGTGATCGAGGCGTTCTGGTCCTCGGTGACCACGCTGGCCCCGCAGCTCAAGTGGGGCGTCGGCGCCGTACTGTGGGTGCTGACGCTCGCCTACTTCACGTTCACGGGGCGCCGCCGTGGATCTTGAGCGCCTCGCCCTGCAACTGCGCCCGCGCAATCCGTGGGAGGCGATGGACCTCGGCGCAGCGATGCTGCGAGAATGGTGGCAGCCGGTCTACGGCGCGTGGTTCGCGGTGTACGGGCCGGCCGTCGTGCTGCTGCACCTCGTCTTCACCGCGCATCCCGCGCTCGCGCTGCTCGCGCTGTGGTGGCTGAAGCCCGCGTTCGACCGCATCGTGCTGCACGTGGCCGCCGGCAGCGTGTTCGGCGCGTCGCCCGCCGTGCGCGACACCGTGCGCGGCTACTTCCGCTACGCCGGCCGCGGGCTGTTCGCGTCGCTGACCTACTACCGCTTCGATCTCGCGCGGTCGTTCAATCTGCCGGTGTGGCAACTGGAGGGGCTGCGCGGCGCGCCCGCGCGCAAGCGCGCGCAGGCGCTGCACAGGCGCGCCCGCGGACACGCCGTGTGGCTGACGCTGATTTGCGCGAATTTCGAGCTGGTGCTGTTCTTCTCTCTCATCGGCCTGCTGGCGATGGTGACGCCGGCGCACGCCGGCGAGCAGTGGGGCTGGGCGGCCTTCTTCCTCGGCCGGGACGATCTGCCGCTGTGGCGCGTCATCGTCGAACACGCGTGTTACCTGCTGGCCGTGTCCATCGTGGAGCCTCTCTACGTGACCGCCGGTTTCGCGTTGTATCTCAACCGGCGCACGCAACTGGAGGCCTGGGACGTGGAGCTGCAGTTGCGCCGGCTGGAGGCGGCCCCCGGACGGTCCGCGCCGCTGCGCCAGGCGGCGGCGGTGGCGGTGCTCGCACTCGTCCTCGGCTGGAGCGCGACGCCGTGGCCCGTGTTCGCCGCAGAACCGCCCCCGGCGACGCCGGCCGGCGAGGCGGCGCGCGAGGTGCTCAAGGACCCCGCGTTCGAACAATGGAAAGACAACACGGGCTGGCGCTACGTCGGGCCGGGTCTCGGCGGCGAGGAATCCAGGCGGGAGCCGCGCAAGTCTGCCGACACCGACTGGAGCGGCCTGATCAATGGCATCGCCGAGCTGCTCCGCCTCCTGGCGTGGGCCGCCGGCGCCGCCGCCATTGCGTGGCTGCTGTGGATCGTCGCGCGCTATGCGGGGCTCGCCCGCGGCGGCTGGCGGGAGGGTTACCGGCCGCCGGATGCGCTGTTCGGGCTCGACCTGCGGCCCGAGTCGCTGCCCGATGACGTGCCCGGCACGGCCGCGGCGCTGATGCGCGAGGGCCGGCTGCGCGAGGCGCTCGCGCTGCTCTACCGCGGGGCACTGGTGAAGCTCGTGCACGTGCGTCACGTGGAGATCGCCGCCGCCGATACCGAAGGCGATTGCGTGCGCCGCGTGAGCGCCGCCACCCCGGGCGCCACCGCGCAGTACTTCGCGCGGCTGGTGGGCGTGTGGCAGGGCGCGGCCTATGCGAACCGCCTGCCGCCGCCCGCCGATGCCGAGGCGCTCGCGCGCGAGTGGGCGGCGGCCTTCGCGCCCGAGACCGCGCCCGGTACGGCCACGCCGAACGGCCCGTCCGCATGACCCGGAACCGCCTCATTTCGGCCGTGCTGTGCGTGCTCCTCGCGTGGGCCGCGTACTGGTTCGCCACGCGTTTCGCGCGCGTGACCGAGCGCGAGCATGTGGGATTCCAGGGCGAGGCGCTCGAGGATCCGCTGCTCGCGGCGGGCCGGGTCGCGCGCAAGCTGGGACTGCCCGCGCAGCGGTTGGCCAGCACCGCCCAGCTGCAGTCCGTGCCCGCCGACGCCGTGCTGGTGCTGGCGGACCGTCGCGCCATGACGCCGCAATTCGCGGAACGGCTGCTCGCGTGGGTGGAGCGCGGCGGCCATCTCGTCACGGTCGGCATACCCGGGGACGACGACGATCCGCTGCTCGATGCGCTCGGCATCCGCCGCGAGTGGGCCAAGGGCAACCTGCAGACGCTTTACGAACTGCAACTGGCGAAGGGCGAACGGCCGCTGCGGATGCAGTTGCGGGAGCGTACGACCCGCATGCGGTTTTCGGAAAAGGACCCGCGCGCCGTGTTCACGGTGGTCGACAGGGCCGGCATGGCGTGGCTGCTGCATACCCGGGTGGGCGGTGGCGCGGTGACGCTGCTGCCGGGACTGGGCTTCGCCACCAACGGCGAACTCGGCAATTTCGACCACGCCGAGGCGTTCTGGCAGCTCGTCAACCTCCAGTCCGGCCGCCGCGCGCTGTGGACGGCCACGCGCCTCGAAACACCGTCGCTCACGCGCTGGATCGGCGAACACGCGCTTGGCGCGGCCGGCGTCGCGCTGGTGCTGCTGCTGTTCTGGCTGTGGCGCGTGGTGCCGCGCTTCGGGCCGGTCGCGCCGGACCCGATGCCCGCACGGCGGCGCCTGCTCGACCACCTGCGCGCGGCCGGACGGTTTCACTGGCGGCGCGAAGGCTCGCCCGGACTCCTGCATGCCGCGCGCGAAGCCAGTCTGCGGCGACTCGCCCGCGTGCATCCTGATCTCGCCGCATTGACACCCACCGACCGCGCGCGCGAAGCGGCGGCGCGTACCGGGTTGTCGGCGGACGCCGCGCGCATCGCCTACGAGCTCCCCGCGGTGGACACCCGCGAATTCACCGCGGCGGTGAGCGCGTTGCAGACCTTCGAGGAACGGCTGAATCGCCGCGCGTAGCGGCTTATCCCTGTTGCAAACGATCCAGGAAGAACCATGACGACACCGACCGCAGAACAATTCCAGCAGGCCACCCGCGCGGCAACCGCCATGCGCACCGAGATTGCCAAGGCGCTGGTCGGCCAGGACGAGATCGTCGAGCACACGCTGGCGGCACTGCTCGCCGCGGGCCACGTGCTGATCGAGGGCGTGCCCGGCCTCGGCAAGACGCTGCTCGTGCGGGCACTCGCGCGCACCTTTGACGGCAAGTTCGCGCGCATCCAGTTCACGCCGGATCTTATGCCGGCCGACGTCACGGGCCACACGCTCTACGACCAGGCCGCGCACCAGTTCGTGACGCGGCGCGGGCCGGTGTTCACCAACCTGCTGCTCGCCGACGAGATCAACCGCGCGCCTGCCAAGACACAGGCCGCGCTGCTGGAGGTGATGCAGGAAGGGCAGGTCACGATCGAGGGCGAGTCCCAACTGCTCGAGCCGCCGTTCATGGTGCTCGCCACGCAGAACCCGATCGAGCACGAGGGCACCTACGCGCTGCCGGAAGCGCAGCTCGACCGCTTTTTGCTCAAGGTGAAGATTGTCTACCCGGATGCGCAGCAGGAAGCGGCGCTCGTGCGGCAGGTGACCACCGGCACCGTCGGCGAGAAACTCAACGTCGACGCGGTCGCCCCGCTGCTGAAGCCCGCGCAGGTGCTCGCGCTGCAACAGATCACCGCCGGCGTGCGGGTGGACGACGCGGTGCACGACTACGCCGTGCGCATCGTGCGCGCGACGCGGACGTGGAACGGTGTCGCCTCCGGCGCGGGGCCGCGCGGCGGCATCGCGCTCGTACGTGCCGCCCGTGCGGTGGCGCTCCTCGGCGGCCGCGATTTCGTGACGCCGGACGACGTGAAGCGCATGGCGCTGCCGGCCCTGCGCCACCGGGTGACGCCCGCGCCGGAGCTGGAAATCGAGGGCCAGGACGCCGACGCGATCCTGGCGGCGCTGCTGGCGCGCGTCGAAGCGCCAAGAACGTGAGGGGTGAGGAGAGAGGGGTGAGGGGAAAAGCTCACAAAGCTGGTTGGTGGGTGGAGAGGGTCAGTCGGTTTCTCCCCTCCCCCCTCACGCCTCACCCCTCACCGCAACAATGCTGATCCCTTCCCGCCCCTTCCTCTGGATCCTCGCCGCGCTGCTGGCGGTTGGCATCGCCGCGGCGTTCGTGCCGGAGATCAAGCTCGCGTGGGCGTTCGCGGCGACGGTGCTGGCGGTCGGCGCGCTGGGCGACGGGCTCTACGCGGTGAGCGCCCCGCGCCTGTCCGCGCGACGCGTGGTGCCGGGCTCGCTGGCGCTGGGCGTCTGGCATCCGGTGCGGCTGCGGCTGGCGAACGGCGAGCGCAGGGCGCTGACGCTCGTGCTCTACGACCACCACCCGGCGCCCTTCGAGACGCGCGGACTGCCGCGCGCGGTGAGGCTGCCGGCCGGCGGCTGGTCGGAGATCGAATACGAGGTGCGGCCGGTCCAGCGCGGCGAGTTCCGCTTTGGCGCGGTGGAGGTGCGCGTGCGTTCGCCGCTCGCGCTGTGGGTGCGCGCCGCGGACACGGGCGAAGCGTCCCTGACGCGCGTGTATCCGAACTTCGCGGCGATCACGAAGTACGCGCTGCTTGCCACCGACAACCGGCTCTCGCAGATCGGCATCCTGCAGCGCCGGCGGCGCGGCGAGGGACTCGACTTCCACCAGTTGCGCGAATGGCGCGAGGGCGACAGCCTGCGCTCGGTGGACTGGAAGGCGACCTCGCGCACGATGAAGCTGGTGTCGCGCGAGTACCAGGACGAGCGCGACCAGCAGATCGTGTTCCTGATTGACTGCGGTCGACGGCTCGCCGCGCAGGACGACGACCTGTCGCATTTCGACCACGTGCTCAACTCGGCGCTGCTGTTGTCCTACGTGGCGCTGCGGCAGGGCGACGCGGTGGGTTTCATGACTTTTGGCGGCGTCGAGCGCTTCATGGCGCCGCGCAAGTCGGCGGCCACGGTCAGCCTGATGCTAAACCAGCTCTACGACCTGCAGCCGACGCTGGCGTCGAGCGACTATACCGCCGCGGCGCTTGCGCTCACGCTGCGCGTGCGCAAGCGCGCGCTGGTGGTGGTGCTGTCGAACCTGCGCGACGAGGATGACGACACGCTCGCGCCCGCGCTGGCGCTGCTGTCGCAGCGGCACCTGGTGATGTTCGCGAGTCTGCGCGAGCACCTGTTGACGCGGGCGCTGGACGTGCGCGTGGACAGTTTCGACCGCGCGCTGACGCATGCTTCCGCGGCGCAGTACCTGCGGGCGCGCGAAGTGGCTTTCCGCCGGCTGGGCCAGCGCGGCGCGACCTGTCTCGACGTCGAACCGCAGCAACTGGCGGTGGCGCTGGTGAACCGCTACCAGGACCTGAAGCGGGCGGGGCGGTTGTAACTGCAACAATGGAACCACAGAGGCACGGAGGCGCGGAGGAAACCGGGAACGAACAAATTCACAGGCCCCGATTAAATTTTCCGGTTTGTCGGCTTTTCTCCGTGCCTCCGTGCCTCTGTGGTTCAATCGTTTTCAAGGAAAGCCACCATGAGCTGCAGCCACCACTACTACCAGCAGGCCGGCCTCGGCGACGACGCCTTCACGCTCGACGCCTCCACCGTCACCTTCGGCGCCGGTTGCCTCAAGGAAGCGGGCGACCATGCGCGGGCGCTGGGCCTGAAGCGCGTCGCCCTGTTTACGGACAAGGGCGTGGTGAAGCTGGAACATTGCGCGGTGGTGCGCCGGTCGCTAGCCGGCGCCGGCATCGACGTGGCGGTGTACGATGAAGTGGCCGTGGAGCCGACCGACGTGTCCTTCCAGGCGGCGAGCCGGTTTGCGGCGGCGGGCAGGTTCGACGGCTTCGTCTCCGTCGGCGGCGGCTCCGTGATGGACACCTGCAAGGCCGCCAACGTCTACGCCACGCATCCCGCCGAGTTCCTCGCCTATATCAACGCGCCGGTCGGCCGCGGGGAGCCGGTGCCCGGCCCGCTGAAGCCGCACATCGCCTGCCCGACGACGTCGGGCACCGGTTCGGAAGTCACCGGGATCGCGATCTTCGACTACCTGCCGATGCAGGCGAAGACCGGCATGGTCTCGCGTCGCATGAAGCCGACGACCGCGCTGATCGATCCCGACGTCACGCGCACGCTGCCGGCGACGATCGTGGCCGCCACCGGTTTCGACGCCATGTCCCATGCGCTGGAAACACTGACGGCGATTCCGTACGCGCGCCGTGCGAAAGCGCCGCAACCGAGCCGCCGGCCGGTGAGCCAGGGCGCCAATCCGTGGAGCGACGCCGTGGCGCACGAAGCGCTCGACCTCGTGGGGAAGTATTTCCTGCGCGCGGTACAGGACGCCAGCGACCTCGAGGCGCGCGCCGAGATGATGTACGCCGCGACACTGGCCGGCATCGCTTTCGGCAACGCGGGCTGCCACCTGCCACATGGCATGTCCTACGCCGTGTCCGGCCTGATCCGCGAATTCCGCGCGCCGGAGTACGCGCAGGACGGCCCCTTCATCCCGCACGGCATGTCGGTGATCCTCAACGCGCCGTCGGTCTACCGCTTCACCGCCGAGGCCTGTCCCGACCGGCACCTCGACGCCGCGCGCCGCCTCGGCGCGGACGCGAAGGGCGCGACGGAGGCCGATGCGGGCGAAGTGCTGGCGAAGCGCCTGATCGAATTCGTGCGCGCGGTGGGTTTTCCGAACGGCCTGTCCGCGGTGGGCTTTTCCGAGCGCGATCTCGATGCGCTGGTGCAGGGGGCGTTGCCGCAGGCGCGGGTGATCAACAACGCGCCGCGGGCAGTGGGGCCGGAAGAATTGCGGAAACTGTACGCCGGGGCGCTTGCGTACTGGTAATTCCTGACGCTCAGCCGCGCAGCCACGCCTCCAGCGCCTGCGTCACGGCCTCCGGTTGTTCGATCGCGCTCAGGTGGCCGCAGTCGGGGATGGTCACGAGCCGCGCGCCGGCGATGCCGGCCGCGATCTCGGCCGCGCGCTCCGGCGGCGTGGGCACGTCCTGGTCGCCCACCAGCACCAGCGTCGGGCAACGGATGGCCGGCAGTCCGGGCAATGAATCCGGACGCTGCATGATCGCCGTCAGTTGCCGCACGAAGGCTTCCGCACCGGCGTCTTCGGCCATGGCGTGGACGATGCCGCGGAGCGCCGCGTCCTCGCGGCGGCCCGGGTGCACGAAATTCGGATAGAGCAGGTCCGGTATTTCACCGAAGTGCCCGGCCTGCGCCTGCGCGATCTGCTCCTTGCGTTTCGCGGTCTGCTCCGCGGTGTCCGCGCGCGCCGATGTGTCGAGCAGTGCCAGCCGCGCCACGCGGTCCGGCGCCTGGCGCAGGATCTCGAACGCGATGTAACCGCCCATCGAATGGCCGGCGAGCGCGAAGCGCGGCGGGGCGTCGGCGAGGATGCGCTTGGCGATGCCCGTCATGCTGTCGTCGCGTGTGTGATCGGCGACCGTCACCGGGCCGGAGCGCCACAGCGCGGGAATCTGCGCGGCGTAAAAACGCGGCGAGCAGAGCAGGCCGGGAATGAGGACGACGGGCAGGGCAGCATGCATGAGCGTTTCCGGTAACGGATGGAGGCAGGAGGGTGTCACACGCCCTGGCGCAGGGTCTGTAGGCGAGCGTCTGACGTCAGCTGACGTCGTGCGGTCTGGCTCTTCGATGCACCTCCGGGTTCAGCGCCGCGATCCGTTTGGCGAGCGAGGGGTGCGTGGCGAGACAGCGCCAGCCCACGGCCGGCACGAAGAGCAGCGGCCCGACTTCCTCGCGATACGGCCCGCTTAAACGCTGCGTTCCGGTCTGCTGCAGTCGCCGCAGCAGCGCGTCCACCGCAGCCGGATTCCGCGTGAGCTGCAGGGTCGTCGCGTCCGCGAGCAGCACGCGTTGGCGGGCGCCGAGCGCGCGTATCCATCGCGCGAGCGCGTATCCGCAGCTCCCGATGAGCGAGATCACGCCGCCGAAAAAGGCGACGATCATGCCGAAGAAGCATCCGGCCTTGCCGAGGTCGCCGACGTTGCCGTCGCTGTCGCCCGAATGACGCAGCACCGCGCCCGGCGCGCCCACCAGGGACCGGCCGGCCGCGTAGACGGCGGTGAGGCCGGCGAGCCAGCCGATCATGCGCACGTTGAGCGCGACGTCGCCGTTGGCCACGCGCCCCAGCGCGTACGCCACCAGCGCCTGCAGCTCCGCCCGCGGCAGCCGGAGGACTGCGCCCTGCGTGAGGATGACGGCGATGTCGTCCGGCCCGGCAGCGAACGACAGGGCGTTGACGGATTCCCGGTCCGCGTCGAGCACGTAGAGCGCGGGCGGCAGCAGTTGCGCAGCCAGCGCCATTTCATCGGCGACGTTGATGAGCTGCCGCTCCTCTTCGAACGGCCTGTCGCGGTCCACGGGCCGTGCGCCGAGGCTGCGCGCGAACGCCGCGGAGCCCTTCCGGAGTCCGCGCCGGCGCGCCTGCGCGCCGTTGGCCATCACGAGGAGCGACACTCCGCTGATGACCGCGTAAAACCCCAGCGGCATGGCGGCGAGCACTCGCCACGGTTCGGTCTGTATCGTGCCCAGCGCCTCCGGCGGCAGGCGGTCCATCGCGATCCCGGCGAGGGCCAGCCCCATGAACACGTTGATCGTGGCGACGACCAGCGGCACGCACAGCAGGACCAGCGCGAAGCGCCACCGCGCCCGCCGCGCGGCGGACGCCTGCGCGGCAAAAAAATCGATGGTCCCGGCCGGCGTTTCGGCGGGAGGCGCAGCGCTCACGCGCTCAGGGATACGCGAACCGGCTGCCGCTCCTCCGGACGCTCGGTCTGGAACGACGAGGCTTCGCGGAACGAGAAGATCGCGGCGAGGAGGTTGCTCGGAAAGATCTGGATCGCGGTGTTGTAGCGGAGCACCGCGTCGTTATAGGCCTGCCGCGCGAACGCCACCTTGTTTTCGGTGGAGGTGAGTTCCTCCGACAGGCTGGCGATCGTCTTGTCGGCCTTGAGGTCCGGATACGACTCGACCAGCGCGAAGAGGCGCTGCAGCGCGCCGCTCAGGCCGGCATCCTCGGCGGCGAGCTGCCGGATGGCCTCGGCGCTGCGCGGATTCGCGGCCGCCTTCTCGCTTGCAGAAACCGCGGCTGCGCGGGCCCGGGTGACCGACTCCAGGGTCTCGCGTTCGTGCTTCAGGTAACCCCGCGCCGTCTCCACGAGATTCGGGATGAGATCGAAGCGGCGCTTGAGCTGGACGTCGATCTGCGCGAAGGCGTTGACGAAGCGATTGCGCAGCCGGACGAGCGCGTTGTAACCGAGTATCGCCCAGGCCGCGAGGACCACGGCGATTGCGATCAGCAGTATCTGGATCGTGATGAACGTCAGCATGAGCGGCCTCCCCGGGCGCGTGCAGGTTAGTTCGGTCGGGCGAGGATCTTGCTGTACAGGCGGTCGTATTCCTGTTTGGTGACGGCGCCTTCCTTCAGCGCGCGTTGCAAGTCGGTGAGTTCCTGGCCCTTGGAGATCGTCGTCGTGCCCTGCACGCGGACGTAGGTATCGCCGCCGCCGCAACCGGCGAGCGAGACAAGGGCAAAGGCGGCGAGGGCGATCCTGATCGTGGTTTTCATGTTGGGCTCCCCGTTCGCTTTCACTGGACGCTGTCGATGAGCGACTGCTTCTGGCGCTCGTAGTCGCGTTCGTTCAGCGCCCCGGAGTCGCGGGCTTTCTTGAGATCGATCAACTGTTGTCCGACCGACACGCTGACCGTGGGTTGCAGGACTTCGTTGCCACCGCAGCCGCCCACAAGCAAAGCAGTGGCCAGCGCAGCGGCAGTCAATGGTTGTCGCAGTCTCGTCATCATCGCCATCTCCCTTTTTGGGATCGATTATAGGCCCACGCTGTCGAGCGCGGACGGTGTGGGTGCCGGAGGCATGTCACCCCCGCTCGTTCAGAAATACGCGCGCCTGCTTTTCCCCATCGGCCATCAGCATCCCGATGTTTTCCGGACTGCGGTCGATCTTGCTTTCGTAGTCGAGCTTGGCCTGCAGCTCCGCCGACATCTCGATGAACGGGATGTAATAGTCGCGATCCTCGGCGCCGGGATAGGCGCGTGGAATGCGGATCGGTTCCTTCACGTCGAACTGTTGCAGGAATTCGGGGCGCAGCGCGTTGTTGCGCAGCAGGTCGTTGATGAAGGCGAGCGAGTCGAGGCCCTGGAACAGGGAGACGTTGCCGACCAGCTGGTTGCGGCGGTCGCCGATGGCTTCCGGCGCGCTCGGCACCCTGGCACACACGGTCGGATTGATCTTGATCACCCAGACTTCGTGCGGGATGTTCTGCCTGCCCACGTAAATCGGCCGGATGAGTTCCTTCACCGGCGGATTGTCGGAAAAAAGTCCGTCCCAGTAGGCGCCGCCGTCGAACTCCACGGCGGGAAAGATGTTGGGCACGGCGCAGGAGGAGAGGATGTGCTCCACGCGGATCTCGCCCGTGCGGGAGCTGAATTTGACGAGTTGCCCGGTCAGGATGTTGACGGCGCCGAGCAGGAGCGCCGGTCCGTCTTCGAGCGCCCCCCACCGCTTCAGCTCGCTGAAATCCATGTGTGCTTCGAGCAGGGCGCGCAGGTCGGTAAAGCGCGGACGAAACTTTGACGCCACGGCGCCGAACATCGACGTCAGCACGGGCGAGGACGGGCTGATGTTGAACTGGGGCATCTGGCCCCGGCTGACGGTGCGCATGGATTCCACGACGAACTGGTTGAACGCCTGCTCGGCGGGAGATTGCGCGGTGTTCTCGTTCCAGAACTCGATGATGCGGCGCCAGGGTTCGGGATCCTTCTTCGCGAGGGAGTACCAGGCGAGCGCGGCGCAGATCGAGCCGCCCGAGGTTCCGGACAGGCTGACGATGTTGAAGTCCTTGTGCACCCCCTCCTCGAACAATCCCTTCAGGACGCCGGCGGTGAAAGCGGTCTGGCTGCCGCCGCCCTGGCAGGCGATGGCGATTTTCGTTTTGGGTGTCGGCATGGGGGTGTTCCTGGAAATCGGACGGGAATCGGCAGCTTGCGGCGATGCTAACACCCACAGCGTACCCGGCGCGGTGCGCGCGTCCGCGTCACCCGCCAGCACCAGCACCAGCAGCGCATGCGCGACGGGGTCAGCCGCTGGTGGGGTCGCTCGAAGCTGCCGAGCGGACCTCATTTCCGATGATCTCCAGGAACTGCTTCAGCTCCCGCCGGGTGCGCAAATGAAAAACGCGTTTGCGCTGCGCCGCTTCCGCTCCATAGGCCCTGTACTTTGGTGTCAGGTGACGATGACAAGGCCAGAGCACCCGGTAACTCTGGAGGGAACTGCTGATCACCGGGCTGCCTGCCGGCCAGCCCGGGGGGTCGACGAACAGCCCTTGAACCAGCCGCTTCGTGATCCACCAGGCATGCACGGCCAGCGGCAGGTCGACATGCACAAGGGTATCCGCTGCTTCGAATCGTTCCCAGGCGGGTTTGACGCTGTCGAAGCCGTCGATGATCCATTCGTCGCAGCGGATGAGCGCCGCATGCGCCTGAAGATATTCTTCCTGCGGGACGGCGATGCCCCCGGTCCGGAACTGCATTTTGTCGATCACGTGCAGCGGCAGGCCGGTGATGGCCGCCAGTTCGCGGGCCAGCGTCGATTTGCCGCCACCCGCATTGCCGAAGATTGCCACTCGCTTCATGCGGCCTGCCCGACTGGTCCGGTTCGGTTCCGTGCAACGGGAGGAAGCTTCCCCCTAAATCCGTTTGCCATCAATCCCTTGCCGGTGTGGGCCAACGCGGGCCCCGGTGCATAATGCAAGCGCTTGCAGTCATGCGGGGGCTCGCCTAAACTCCCTTCCCCACCCGCACGCATAACGGAGGAGTCCGCCATGAACACCATGACCGAAGCCAAATCCCTCGCGCAGTCCGGCAAGGTGCGCATGACGTCCTCGGAAGCCTTCGTCGAAACGCTGATCGCACAGGGGGTGAAGGACACCTTCGGCATCGTCGGCTCGGCCTACATGGACGCGCACGACCTGTTCCCGGCGGCCGGTATCCGCTTCCTGTCGGTGGCGCACGAGCAGAACGCCGCGCACATGGCCGACGGCTACTCGCGGGTGACGGGCAAGCACGGGGTGTGCATCGCGCAGAACGGCCCGGGCATCACGAACTTCGTGACGGGTATCGCGGCGGCCTACTGGGCGCATTCGCCGGTGGTGTGCATCACGCCGGAATCCGGCTCCCTGTCGATGGGCCTGGGCGGCTTCCAGGAAACGGAGCAGATGCCGATCTTCTCCAAGATCACCAAGTGGCAGGTGCACGTGAATTCGCCGCTGCGCATCGCGGAACTGACCTCGCGCGCCTTCGACTATGCGATGGCGGAACGCGGCCCGGTGCAGATCAACATTCCGCGCGATTACTTCTACGGCGAAGGCGACTACGAGATCCCGCAGCCGCAGCGCATCGAGCGCGGCCCCGGCGGCCCCGAGTCGCTGGACGCGGCGGCGCGGCTGCTGGCGAAGGCCAAGTTCCCGGTCATCCTCTCCGGCGGCGGCGTGATCATGGCGAACGGCATCAAGGAATGCGCCGCGCTCGCCGAGTACCTGACCGCGCCGGTTGTCAGCTCCTACCTGCACAACGATTCCTTCCCGGCCTCGCACCCGCTCGCCTGCGGACCGCTCGGCTACCAGGGCTCCAAAGCGGCGATGAAACTCATCGCCAGGGCCGACGTGGTGCTCGCGCTCGGCTCGCGCCTGGGCCCCTTCGGCACGCTGCCGCAGCACGGACTCGACTACTGGCCGAAGAACGCCAAAATCATCCAGGTCGACGCCGACCCGCGCATGATCGGGCTGGTCAAGAAAGTGTCGATCGGCATCGTCGGCGACGCGAAGCTTGCGGCACTGGCCTTGCTGGAGCGGCTGAAGGGCTTCGGCAAGATGCCGCCGAACAAGGCGCGCCTCACCGACATCCGCACGGAAAAAGAAGCGTGGGCGAAGGAACTGGAGAAATGGCCCTCGCCGAACGCCAAGGGCCGCATCGGTCCGCGCCAGGCGCTGACCGCGCTGGCGAAGGCGCTGCCGAAGAACGCGATGGTCTCCACCGACATCGGCAACGTGTGCTCGGTGTCGAACAGCTATCTGAATTTCGACACGGCGCCGTCCTTTCTTGCCGCGATGAGCTTCGGCAACTGCGGCTACTCCTTCCCCGCGGCGATGGGCGCGAAGGTGGGCCGGCCCGACCGGCCCGCGATCGCCTACGTCGGCGATGGCGCCTGGGGCATGAGCCTCACGGAAGTCATGACCTGCGTGCGCGAGGACATTCCGGTCGTGGCGGTGGTGTTCAACAACGGGCAGTGGGGTGCGGAGAAGAAGAACCAGGTGGACTACTTCGACAACCGCTTCCTCGGCACCGATCTCGAAAACCCAAACTTCGCGGACGTCGCCGAAGCGATGGGTGCGCGCGGCATCACGGTCGATCACGTGGACGAGATCGGCGACGCGATGAAGGCGGCCGTGAAGTCGAACAAGCCCACCGTCATCAACCTGATGCTGACACAGGAGCTGGGCGATCCGTTCCGGCGCGACGCGTTCAAGCCGCCGCACCGGTTGCTCGCCAAGTACCGGAAGTACAGCGCGAAGCAGTTCCGCTGAACGGGTGAGGGCGGTGCCCTCCGCATGAACGACCCGCGCCCGCCGCAGGTCGCCGGCGTCACGCTGGCCGACGTCGCGCGCCGTGCCAAAGTGTCGACGGCCACCGTCTCACGTGCGCTGTCGCTGCCGCAGATGGTGAAGCCCGCCACGCTGCGCCGCGTGCAGGCGGCCGTGGAAGCGCTGGGCTACGTCGCGCACGGCGCCGCGCGCGCGCTGGCGTCACGGCGCACGCACACCATCGGCGCCGTCATCCCCACGCTCGACAACGCGATCTTCGCCAACACCACGCACGCGCTGCAGCGGGCCTTCGACGCGGCGGGTTACACCCTGCTGCTCGCCTCGCACGAATTCGACCCCGCGGCCGAAGTGCGTGCCACCCGCACGCTGATCCAGCGCGGGGTCGATGCGCTGGTGCTGCTGGGCACCACCCACGATCCGGAAGTGTTCCGCATGATCGCGGCGCGGCAGGTGCCGTACGTGCTGACCTGGGCCTACGACACTTCCGGCGCGCACCCGAGCGTGGGCTTCGACAACCGCGCGGCGGCGATGGCGGTCGCCAACCATCTGCTCGATCTCGGCCACCGGCGGATCGCGATGATCGCCGGCCAGACCGCGCACAACGAGCGCGCACGCGAGCGCGTGGCCGGCGTGCAGGCGGCGCTGACGGCACGCGGCCTCACCCTGGCCCGGCTGGTCGAACGGCCCTTCACGCTGGCGGCGGGACGCGAAGGGTTGCGGGAAGCGCTGGACGCGACGCCGCGGCCCACCGCCGTGATCTGCGGCAACGATGTGCTGGCGCTGGGCGCCATCGCCGAGGCGCATGCGCAGGGGCTGCAGGTGCCACGCGACCTGTCGGTGACGGGCTTCGACGACATGGAGATCGCCTCGCTGCTGTCGCCAGGCCTGACCACCGTGCATTTCCCGACGGCCGAACTCGGCTCGCGCGCGGCCGCGCACGTACTCGCACGGCTGGCCGATGAAACAGTGCCGCAGCAGACGGAACTGCCGGTGGAACTGGTGGTGCGGGAGAGTACGGCGGCGCCGGCGAAGACTTAAAAAGTATCGTCATTCCAGCGGAAGCTGGAATCCAGAGAGTGACTGCTCCAGGCAGTCGGCTAAAAATGAATCCCAGCTTTCGCAGGAATGACGGCTTAAGCGGCGTGCAGCCGCCGCAACTCGCCGGGCGCGCCGGCGAGGAACACCCGCACGTTGATCCCCACGATTTCCTCCAGCGTGCCGTGCACGCTCATGCCGAAGACGTGGCTGCGGGTGTTGATGAAGGCGATCGCCCCGTGCAGCACGCCCGCCAGTTCGAGTTCCAGCGGCAGGACCGGGCGCGTTTCCGGCGCGGGCAGGCCGGCCTCGTGGCGCAGTTCGCGGATGATCGGAATCAGCATGCGTTGCGCGAGCTGGCTGCTGAACTTGCCGGATTTGTGCACGCCCAGCAGTCCGGCCCGCGTCCATAGCCGGCTGTCGGCCGCGCGCATGCCGCTGCGGTATTCGACGTAGAAGCGGATCAGGCGCTGGTCCAGCGGAATCCTGCGATCCGCCAGCAGCACATCCCACTCGGGCCGCCAGCGCCCGGCGAAAAGTTGGACGATGACGCTCTGGATGAGCGCGGGTTTGCCGCGGAAATGCGCGGCGAGTTGCGCGGGCGTGACGCGGGCCTTCTTTGCAATGGCGGCGAGCGATACTTCAAAGCCGTCCTGCGCGAACAGGTCGTAGGCGGTCGTGGTGATGCGGTCCGCGATGTGCT
Organism: Burkholderiales bacterium; assembly: GCA_050741255.1. Lineage (GTDB taxonomy): Bacteria > Pseudomonadota > Gammaproteobacteria > Burkholderiales > SG8-41 > CAZXNF01. The sequence continues at coordinate 67,599 of JBOIEQ010000003.1, forward strand.
GCGCGGGGGCGGGTTTCTTACTCAAGGTTTTTCCTCGCTTTTGCGATGGCGGTTTTCACCCGCGCCGGCGCGGTGCCGCCGATGTGGCTGCGGGCCTTCACCGATCCTTCGGGCGTCAGCACGGCGGCCACGTCCTTGGCGATGAGCGGCGAGAACTGCTGCAGATCGGCGAGCTTCAGCGCCGAGAGGTCGCAGCTCTTGCTCTCGGCATGGCGCACCGCCTGCGCAACCACTTCATGCGCCTCGCGAAACGGCAGTCCCTTGCGCACGAGGTAGTCGGCGAGATCGGTCGCCGTGGCGTAGCCTTCCAGCACCGCCGCGCGCATCTTCGCGCGATCGATCTCCAGACCCGCGATCATCGCCGCGAAGATGGCGAGCGCGCCGGTCACCGTGTCCACTGTGTCGAACAGCGGTTCCTTGTCTTCCTGGTTGTCCTTGTTGTACGCCAGCGGCTGCGCCTTCATGATCGTCAGCAGCGCCATCAGGTGGCCGTAGACGCGGCCGGTCTTGCCGCGCACGAGTTCCGGCACGTCCGGATTCTTCTTCTGCGGCATGATCGACGAGCCGGTGCAGAAACGGTCGGGGATCTGCACGAAGCCGAAGCGCGGGTTGGCCCACAGGATCAGTTCCTCGGACAGGCGCGACAGGTGCATCAGGATGAGCGACGCGCAGGCGCAGAACTCGATCGCAAAGTCGCGATCGGACACGGCGTCGAGCGAGTTTTCGCACACGCCGTCGAAGCCGAGTTCCTTCGCGACCTGGATGCGGTCGATCTGGAACGACGTGCCGGCGAGCGCCGCCGCGCCGAGCGGCAGCCGGTTCACGCGCTTGCGGCAATCGGCGAGCCGCTGCGCGTCGCGCACCAGCATCTCGTAGTAGGCCATCAGGTGGTGGCCGAAGGTCACCGGCTGCGCGACCTGCAGGTGCGTGAAACCGGGCATCACCGCATCCGCATGGGCGTCGGCCCGCTCCACCAGCGCGCGCTGCAGGTCCTTCACCAGCGCGAGAATGCGGTCGATGGCGGCGCGCAGGTAGAGCCGCACGTCGGTCGCGACCTGGTCGTTGCGCGAACGGGCGGTGTGCAGCCGCTTGCCGGCGTCGCCGGCAATTTCCGTCAGCCGCGCCTCGATGTTCATGTGCACGTCTTCACGCGCGAGCGACCAGGTGAAGGCGCCGCTCTCGATCTCCTGCCGCACCTGCGCGAGACCTTTCTCGATCGCGGCGAGATCGATATCCGACAGGATCTTCGCTGTCGTCAGCATGCGCGCATGCGCGAGCGAGCCTTCGATGTCGAACAACGCCAGCCGCTGGTCGAAGCCGACCGACGCGGTGAAGCGCTGCGTGAGCGCGTCCACCGGCTCGTCGAAACGGCCGGACCAGGCGGACTCGCCCGGGTTGGGGTTGCCGGATTTCTCTTGCGCCATGGGGTTCAGTTGGTCAGAATGACGCGCGCCCGGTCAGCTGAAAAACAAGCAAAAAAAGCGCACGCGTTCAACAAGATAGAGCGATGAGTCTACATCAAAAATCCACCGCGACCGCAGCTGCCGGCGCCGGTGCGAACGCGCTGCCCAACTTCCGCAACCTCGGCATCCTGCTGCGGCTGCTCCTGTTCGTGAATGCCGCGGCGCTTGCCGTGGCGCTCGTGCAGTCCAGTTCGGCGATGGAAGCGTGGAAGGAACTGCTGGAAATCTGCGCGCGCGTACAGCCACCGCTCATCGCCGTGGTCCTGCTCCTGACCGGCCTGCAGCCGTGGCTCGCCCGGCTGCCGTTCGCCGCCGGCACTGTCGCGGTGACGGCGCTGGCCGCGGTCGTCACGGCGGGCTGGCACTGGCTGGCGGCCGATCTCGTCGGGGGCGCGGGTAGCCTGGAACGCGCGCTGCTGTTCGCCGTGTTCGTGACGCTGTCCGCGCTGTCGTACTTCAGCCTGCGCGCGCGGGCGCTGTCGCCCGCGCTGGCGGAGGCCCGCCTGCAGGCGCTGCAGGCGCGCATCCGGCCGCACTTCCTGTTCAACAGCCTGAACGCGGTGCTGTCGCTGATCCGCCAGGACCCGCGCCGGGCGGAAATGGCGCTGGAGGACCTGTCCGACCTGTTCCGCGTGCTGATGGCCGACAACCGCGAACTGACGCCACTGGCGCGCGAGGTGGACCTGTGCCGCCAGTACCTCGCCATCGAGGAACTGCGGCTCGGGCCCCGGCTGCAGCTCGACTGGCAGGTAGCCGAGATGCCGGGCGACGCGCTGGTGCCGCCGCTCATCCTGCAACCGCTGCTGGAGAACGCCGTCTACCACGGCATCGAGCCGCGGTCGGAAACCGGCACGATCACGATCCGCATCTGGCGCGACGGCGAGCGGGTGCGGGCCCTCCTGCGCAATCCGTACCGGGCGGAAGGCGACCGCCATTCCGGCAACCGCATGGCGCTCGCCAACATCCGTGAGCGCCTGTTGCTGCATTTCGATGCCGAAGCACAGTTGACGAGTTCGGTGCAGGATAATGCGTATGAAGTCGAGATCGTGATGCCGTACCAGAAAAGCCCGCCGGAGAAACCGTGAACCATGAGTGAGGACACCGCACCGCCGCTGCCGCCATTGCGCGTCGCGATCGTCGATGACGAGGCGCCCGCGCGCAGCCGCCTGCGCGACGTGCTGTCCGACTGCGCGCTCAAGCTGCCGCTGGAAATCGTGGGCGAGGCGACCAATGGGCTGGAGGCGGTGGCGCTCCTCGAACTCTGCGATGCCGACGTGGTGCTGCTCGACGTGCGGATGCCGGACATGGACGGCATCGAGGTCGCGCAGCACCTGCTGAAGCTGCCCGACCCGCCGGCGGTGATCTTCGCCACGGCCTACGACGCCTACGCCCTGAAAGCCTTCGAAGTCCACGCGGTGGACTACCTGCTGAAGCCGGTGCGCGCGAGCCGCCTGCTGGAGGCACTGGAGCGGGTGCGCTCCCTCGCGCCACCGAAGGACGAGGCGCTGCGGGGCTTAAGGGCCGGGCCGCGCACGCACCTGTCGGTGAACGAACGCGGCCGCATCCACCTTGTGCCGGTGCCGGAAATCGTCTACCTGAAGGCGGAACTCAAGTACGTCACCGCGCGCACCGCGGCGCGCGAATTCCTGCTTGAGGAGTCGCTGACCAGGCTGGAGGAGGAGTTCCTCGGCCGCTACGTGCGCATCCACCGCAACTGTCTCGTCGCCAAGGACGCGATCCGCGGCTTCGAGCGCGTGGCCGAACCCGGCGGCGAAGGCCACTGGGTGGTGCTGTTGAACGGGCTGGAGGAAAAGCTGGCGGTCAGCCGCCGGCAGCAGCAGATCGTGCGCGAGTTCGGGCGCTGATCCGCGTTCAACGCGGCTGAGCCGCGCGGCGGATGAAGAGCCGGCCGTCGTCGATCTGCCGGTGGAGGTACAGGTTGTAGAAGTCCGGCGTGAGCAGGCCGACCAGCGGTTCCGAGACCGTCTGCCCTGAACTGGTAAAGGTGATGACGGTCGGCACCGAGCGGATGTTGTAGCGGCGCGCGAATTCCCGCTGGGTCACGGGCTTGCCCTCGAAGTCGCGCATTTCGGCGGTGCTCTCGACGTCCACCTCGCGGATGATGACCTTCGGTCCGTAGTCGGTGCTGACGGCCATCGGTTCGAGGTGTTCCTTTTTCGCGCGCGTGCAGAACGGGCATTCGTCGTGCGTGAACACCAGCATGATCGGGATGCCCTGCACCATCGACTGCGACGTGAGCGGCAGCAGGTCGCCCGCCTTGACCAGCGGCGGCGGGTTTTGCGCGCCGGCCGCGCTCGCCGAGCATGCTAAGATTATCGCCGCTGTCGAGAGCGCCTGACTGACGCGGGAAACCCACCGTCCCGACGCCGACTGCCGGCGCCTCGGCCCACCGCCATCCTCCGTGCTCCCGCCCCGGAATCCTTCGCGTGTCATCGGCATCGTCCCCATCGTCGTCCCGCCTGGTCATCGCCACGCGCGAAAGCGCGCTTGCCCTCGTGCAGGCGCGCCACATCCGCGCCCGCCTGCGGGAATTATATCCGGCCATGACGGTGGAGTTGCTCGGCATGACCACCACCGGCGACCGCGAACTGGGCGGGCCGCTGGCCACCATCGGCGGCAAGGGCCTGTTCATCAAGGAACTGGAAGAAGCGCTGGCGGATGGCCGTGCCGACCTCGCCGTGCACTCGATGAAGGACATGCCGGTACAACTGCTGCCCGGTTTTACGCTGGCCGCGATCACCGCACGCGAGGATCCGCGCGACGCCTTCGTTTCCCGCCGCTGGCGCACGCTCGCCGACCTGCCGGCGGGGTCGTGCGTGGGCACCTCCAGCCTGCGGCGCTCGAGCCAGGTGCTGGCGAAGCGGCCCGACCTGCGCATCGAGGCGCTGCGCGGCAACGTGCAGACCCGGCTGCGCAAACTGGACGAGGGCGCCTACGACGCCATCATTCTCGCGGTGGCGGGGCTGAAACGGCTGGGGCTCGCCGACCGCATCACGTCGGCGCTGGAACCGGAGGAGAGCCTGCCCGCCGCGGGCCAGGGTGCGTTGGGGCTGGAATGCCTGAGCGACCGCGCCGACGTGGCGGCGCTGCTCGCGCCGCTCGCGGACGCGAGCGCCACCGCCTGCGTGCGCGCCGAGCGCGCGCTGGCGAACGGCCTGGGCGGTAACTGCCAGATGCCGGTGGGCGCGTTCGCCGTAGCGACGGGATCCGCGTTGCGTCTGCGCGCCTTCGTCG
>JBOIEQ010000004.1:0-61648 GCA_050741255.1 Burkholderiales bacterium
AGAACGGGATATCGTCGTCCATGTCGTCGAAGCCGCCGCCCTTCTTGGCCGGCGCCGCGCCGGCCGCGGCCTTCTCGCCGCCGCCGCTCTTCTCGGCGCGCGGCGGACGGCCGCCGCCTTCACCCCCGGCAGCCCCCCCGCCCATGCCGCCACGCGAGCCCAGCATCTGCATGCGGTCGGCGACGACTTCGGTCGAATACTTGTCCTGGCCGTCCTTGTCCTGCCACTTGCGGGTGCGAATGCGGCCCTCCACGTAGCACTGCGAGCCCTTCTTCAGGTACTCGCCCGCGATTTCGGCCAGCTTGCCGAAGAAGGCGATGCGGTGCCACTCGGTGTGCTCCTGCTTTTCCCCGCTCTTGTCCTTCCACTGGTCGGTGGTGGCGAGGCGGATGTTGGTCACGGCGTCCCCGCTGGGGAGATACCGCACTTCGGGGTCGGCGCCCAGATTGCCGACGAGGATTACCTTATTGACGGATGCCATTACGCCTGTCCTCCGATTAACTTTAATGCATTTTGCTCGTCGAAACGGGCGGCGTCCACTTTGAGATGGGCCACGCGTTCGGTCTCGGAAATCAGCACTTCCTGCACGCCCGGCAGGCGCTCCAGCGCCAGGGACAGCGTCGGATACTCGCTCGCGAGATCAGGCGCCAGCGGGTAGCTGCGTGTCTCCGCCCGCGCCGGCACCCGCATGGCGCCCGCTACCGCCAGCCATGAAGCGGCCAGCAGCACCAGGAACACGGTCAAGCCCCAAGCGCCATGGCGCTGGAACAGATAACCCCCAACCGCGGCACCCACGAAGGTGCCGAGAAACTGCACGGTACTATAGATCCCAATGGCGGCACCCTTCCCGGCCACGGGCGCAAACCGGGTAGCGAGCGACGGCAGCAGCGCCTCCAGCACGTTGAACGCCGTGAAAAACACCACCAGGAAAGCCACTGTCGGGCCCGCTTGCGACAACACCCACGGCATGGCCGCAAGCGCGCCGGCCAACAGCGCGATGGCACCCACGAATACCCGCTTCGTCGCCTGCTTGCGCTCCGACAGAAACACCGCCGGCAGCATGCACGCAAACGACGCCAGCATGACCGGCAGATACACCTTCCAGTGCGCTTCAAGCGGCAGCCCTGCGTCGCGCAGCGACAGCGGCACGGCAATGAACAGCGCCATGAGGATGGCGTGCAGCGCGAATACGCCCCAGTTGAGTCGCAGCAGTTCCGCGGACAGCAGCACTTCGCGGAAGCGCGGCGGTGCGCGGCGCGCAATCCGTGCGGGCTCGGGAGGCACCACAAAGGCCACGACGGGAATCGCGGCCACCACCAGCACACCGGTCAGCGCGAAAATGCCCGGCACGCCGATCAGATGGTTAAGCCAGGGGCTCAGGATCAGCGACAGCGCGAACGTCGCGCCGATCGACGATCCGATCAGGGCCATGGCCTTGGTGCGCACTTCGTCGCGCGTGAGGTCGGCCAGCATGGCGATGACCGCCGCGGAGATGGCACCCGCGCCCTGCACGGCACGCCCGAGTATGACGATCCAGATGTCCGTAGCGGCTGCGGCAATGAAACTGCCGGCCGCGAACAGGACAAGCCCGGTGTAAATCAGCGGCTTGCGCCCCCAGCGGTCCGAGAGCAGGCCGAACGGAATCTGCAGGAGGCCCTGCACCAGGCCGTACGCGCCGATGGCGGCGCCCACCAGCAACAGATCCCCGCCGCCCCGCAATTGTTCGGAATAGATCGCGAACACCGGGAGGATCACAAACAGTCCGAACATGCGCAGACCGTAAAGCGAGGCGAGCGACAGGCTCGCGCGCAACTCAGCGGACGTCATGCGGTAGGCGGAAGACACGGGACGGGAGACCGGAGGCGGGGAAAATAAGAACAAAAAGCGCGCGGTCGGAACCAAAAGACCGGAAAAATTGTGAAGAGCGTTGGGTACTGCTGGACAACTTCGCTATAGTAGCAGGTTCGCCTCCTCTCACGGCCGCATGGAATTCATCCGCATCCGGGGTGCCCGCACCCACAATCTGAAAAACGTCAGCGTCGACCTGCCGCGCGGCAAGCTGATCGTCATCACGGGCCTCTCCGGCTCGGGCAAGTCTTCTCTCGCCTTCGACACGCTCTACGCGGAAGGCCAGCGCCGCTACGTCGAGTCGCTCTCGGCCTACGCGCGGCAGTTCCTGCAGTTGATGGAAAAGCCCGATGTCGACCTGATCGAGGGACTCTCGCCCGCGATTTCCATCGAGCAGAAGGCAGCGAGCCACAACCCGCGCTCGACCGTCGGCACGGTGACCGAGGTGCACGACTACCTGCGGCTGCTGTTCGCGCGCGTCGGCACGCCCTACTGTCCCGACCACGCGCAGCCGCTCGCCGCGCAGTCCGTGTCGCAGATGGTGGACCACGCACTCGCGCTGCCGCCGGAAACGCGCCTCATGATCCTCGCCCCGCTGATCGTCGGTCGCAAGGGCGAGCAGGTCGACGTGATCGAGGAACTGCGCGCGCAGGGCTTCACGCGCCTGCGCGTGGACGGCAAGGTGCACGAGATCGACGCGCTGCCCAAGCTGAAGAAGAATGTGAAGCACACGCTGGAGATCGTCGTCGACCGCCTCAAGGTGCGGCCGGAAGCGCGCCAGCGGCTCGCCGAGTCCTTCGAGACGGCGCTGCGCCACGCCGACGGCCGCGCGCTCGCCGTCGAGATGGACGGCGGCAGGGAACACCTGTTCTCCTCGAAATTCGCCTGCCCGGTCTGCGGCTACTCGCTGCCGGAGCTGGAGCCGCGGCTGTTTTCCTTCAACAACCCGATGGGCGCCTGCCCGCGCTGCGACGGCCTTGGGTCGGTGAGCTTCTTCGACCCGAAGCGCGTGGTCGCCTACCCGCACCTGTCGCTCGCCTCGGGTGCGATCCGCGGCTGGGACCGCCGCAACCAGTTCTACTTCGGCATGCTGCAGAGCCTCGCCACCCATTACGGTTTCGATCTCGAAGCGCCCTATGAGTCGCTGCCCAAGACCGCGCAGACGGCGATCCTCACCGGCTCCGGCGAGGAGAACATCCGCTTCACCTACGTCGGCGAGAAAGCCAAGAACTACAGCCGCGAGCATCCCTTCGAGGGCATCCTGCCCAACCTCGAGCGGCGCTACAAGGAGACCGACTCGCTGGTCGTGCGCGAGGAACTCTCGGCCTACCGCGCCGAGCAATCCTGCCCCGATTGCGGCGGCACGCGGCTGCGGCGCGAGGCGCGCCACGTCAAGGTGGCCGACCGCTCGATCTACGAACTGTCCGCGCTGCCGCTGAAGGCCGCCGCCGCCTTCTTCGCGCAGCTCACCTTGCCGGGGGCGAAGCAGTCCGTCGCCGAGCGCATCGTCACCGAGATCGGCAACCGCATCGGCTTCCTCAACAACGTCGGGCTCGACTATCTGTCGCTCGACCGTGGCGCCAACACGCTGTCGGGCGGGGAATCACAGCGCATCCGCCTCGCCTCGCAGATCGGCTCCGGCCTGACCGGCGTGATGTACGTGCTCGACGAGCCGTCGATCGGCCTGCACCAGCGCGACAACGCGCGACTGCTGGAAACGCTCAAGTACCTGCGCGACATCGGCAATACCGTGATCGTGGTCGAGCACGACGAGGACGCGATCCGCAGCGCCGATCATGTCGTCGACCTGGGTCTCGGCGCCGGGGTGCACGGCGGCAACATCATCGCCGAGGGCACGCCGGCGGCGGTGATTGCCAACGCCGACTCTCTCACCGGCCAGTTCCTGTCCGGACGCCGGCGCATCGACGTGCCGGCGCTCCGCCACCGGCCGGACGTCAAGCGCCAGCTGGTCGTCACGGGCGCGCGCGGCAACAACCTGAAGGACGCGACGCTGACGCTGCCGATCGGCCTGTTCGTGTGCGTGACCGGCGTGTCCGGCTCGGGCAAGTCGACGCTGGTCAACGACACGCTCTACGCCGCCGTCGCGCGCCATCTTTACGGCAGCACGCAGGATCCCGCGCCGCACGACGACATCGCCGGCCTCGAATTCTTCGACAAGGTCGTCAACGTCGACCAGAGCCCGATCGGCCGCACGCCGCGCTCCAACCCCGCTACCTACACCGGGCTGTTCACGCCCATCCGCGATCTCTTCGCCGGCGTGCCGGAAGCACGTGCGCGCGGCTACGGCGCGGGCCGCTTCTCGTTCAACGTGAAGGGCGGGCGCTGCGAGGCCTGCCAGGGCGACGGCGTGATCAAGGTCGAGATGCACTTCCTGCCGGACATCTACGTGCCCTGCGACGTGTGCCACGGCCTGCGCTACAACCGCGAGACGCTGGAAATCCGCTACAAGGGCAAAAGCATCCACGAAGTGCTGCTGATGACGGTGGAGGTCGCGGCGGAGTTCTTCGCCCCGGTGCCGATGATCGCCAAGAAACTGCATACGCTCCTGGATGTGGGACTGGGCTACATCACCCTCGGCCAGAGCGCGGTGACGCTGTCCGGCGGCGAGGCCCAGCGCGTCAAGCTTGCGCTGGAGCTGTCCAAGCGCGACACCGGCCGCACGCTCTACATCCTCGACGAACCGACGACCGGCCTGCATTTCCACGACATCCAGCTCCTGCTGACCGTGCTGCACCGCCTGCGCGACCACGGCAATACGGTGGTGGTGATCGAGCATAATCTGGACGTGATCAAGACGGCGGACTGGGTGATCGACCTCGGCCCTGAAGGCGGCGACGGCGGCGGCCGCATCATCGCGGAAGGGCCGCCGGAGGACATCGCGAAGGCGAAGGGCAGTTACACCGGAAAATACCTGCAGGGCGTCCTGTAACAAGGCAAAACCTTTAGCCGCAGATACACGCAGATAGACGCGGATAAATCGAAAGGCGATGGTGATGGATGTTGATGAGCAGAGACAGCGAATTAACCAGATCACCGAGAAGATCATCAATTGCGCCTATCGTGTCGGCAACACGTTGGGCAGCGGTTTTCTCGAACGAGTCTACGAAAATGCCCTGACAGTTGAGTTACGGCAGAATGAGCTACAGGTAGAGCAGCAGCACCCGATCCGCGTTTTCTATAATGAAGTGCTGGTTGGCGACTTTAATGCGGACTTGTTGGTCGAGAACTGCGTGGTCGTGGAACTGAAAACTGCGCGAGCGTTGGACGAGGCACATTCTGCGCAATGCATGAATTACCTGAAGGCGACCGGTCTGAAAGTTTGTTTGCTCATCAACTTCGGCAAACCGCGCGTTGATGTCAAACGCATTGTTCTGGATTTTTAACCGGTTCTAACCATGAATTCGTTTTCCCGCTTTATCTGCGTTTATCTGCGTTTATCTGCGGCTGCTTGCCTTTGAAATAGTCCTATGCATCCTCGCGACCTCCTCCTCGCCAGCTACCGCGCCGCCGTGGGCGCCGCGGATCCGCTGAAGATCGTTCCCGCGCACCTGCCGAAGCCCCCGCGCGGCCGCACGCTCGCCATCGGCGCCGGCAAGGCCGCCGCGGCGATGGCCGCGGCCGTGGAAAGCACCTGGCCCGCCGGCACATCGCTCTCCGGCCTCGTCATCACCCGTTACGGGCACGGTCTGCCGACCAAACGCATTGAGGTCATCGAAGCCGGCCATCCGGTGCCAGACGAGGCGGGCGAGCGCGCGGCGCAGCGCATCCGGGATGAAGTCGCAGCACTCGGCCCCGACGATCTGCTCCTCGCGCTGGTCTCCGGCGGCGGGTCGGCTCTGCTCTCGCTGCCGGTGCCGTCGATCACGATGGCCGACCTGAAAGCGACCACGAAGGAACTGCTCCGCTGCGGCGCAAGAATCGAGGAGATCAATACCGTCCGCAAGCACCTCTCCGCGATCCAGGGCGGGCGGCTCGCGGCGCAGTGCAAAGCGCCCATCCTGTCACTCGTGATCTCGGACGTGACGGGCGACGACCCGACGCACATCGCCTCCGGACCGTGCGCACCCGACCCGACGACCTACGCGGACGCGCAGGCGATCCTGCTGCGCTACGGCTGCGCGGTGCCGGCGGCCGTGACCGCCACGCTGGCCCGCGGCCGGCGCGGCGAACTGGCCGAAACCCCCAAGCCCGGCGACGCGCTGTTCGCGCGCGTCGAGAACCGCGTGATCGCCACCGCGCAGCAGTCGCTCCAGGCGGCCGCCGACAAATTCCTCGGCAACGACATCACGCCGGTCATCCTGGGCGACAGCGTTACCGGCGAAGCGCGCGAGGTGGCGAAGGTCTACGGCGCGCTGGCGCGCCAGATCCGCGCGCACGGCACGCCGTTCAACACGCCGGTGGCGCTGATTTCCGGCGGCGAATGCACGGTGACGGTGAGGGGCAAGGGCCGCGGGGGACGCTGCGCGGAATTCCTGCTCGCACTTGCGGCGGATCTGGAAGGCGCACCGGGCATCTTTGCCCTGGCGGCGGACACCGACGGCATCGACGGCTCGGAGGACAACGCCGGCGCGCTGCTCGCGCCGGATTCGCTCACGCGCGCGCAGGCGCTGGGCGTACGGGCGGGCGAGCGGCTGGCCGACAACGACGGCTACGGGTTTTTCTCGGCGCTCGGCGACCTCGTCGTCACCGGGCCGACGCGCACCAACGTCAACGACTACCGCGCGATCCTGCTGGTCTGACCGCCGCCGGACGCCGGCGGCGAATGTGCCGGGCGCCTGCGATTACTCGAACTTCACTTCCGCCACGGTCAGATTGCCGGTCGAGGGATTGCGCGCGAAGATCACCTGGTCTTTCGCGTCCATCTTGTTGCCATTCGCGAGGCTGAACGTGACCGACGTGTAGGTCCAGACCACGCGGTCCGGGTTGCTGGCATCGACGGCATCCGGCTTGCCGATGGCCTTCTGCACTTCCGCGTCGGACTTGCTCATCACGGCGGTGGTGAAATCCTGGCGCTCAAGCTTGGGGCCGCAGCCGGCGAGGACAGCGATCACGGCGGTACAGGCGGCGACGCGCAGCGCGCGGTGGAAACGATCGTTCAGGGTCAGCATGTGACGCTCTCCATTCGGGATTCGACATTCGCGATTCGGAACTCGGCTACGCCCGCAGCGGCTCCGCCGTGTCTGGCACGGAACGGCAGTCTAGGCGGCCTACCTTACCCGAGGCTTACGGCGTCATTCCGGGGTGATCCCGGCCCCCTTGAACACTTTCGACCACTTGGCGATCTCGCCGGGCACGAAATTGCGCAGGCTCTCCGGCGTCGAATCGTCCACCACTTCGACGCCCAGCCCGTCCAGCCGCGCCCGCGTCGCCGGGTCCTTGGCCACCGCATTGATCTCGCGGTTCAGCCGTTCGACGATCGCGCGCGGCGTCTTCGCCGGCGCGAAGAACATGTTCCACGTGTAGGCCTCGAAGCCGGGCAGGCCGGTCTCCGACACGGTGGGCAGGTCCGGCAGCGCGTGCGCGCGCCGCAGCGTGGCGGTGGCGATGCCGCGCAGAGGCCCGGCGCGCACATGACCCGCCGCCCCGCCGACGCCCTCGCACACCGCGCTGATGTGCCCTGCCAGCAGGTCGTTGATCGCGGGCCCGGTGCCTTTATAAGGGACGTGCACCATGTCGAGGCCGCCGCCCTGCTGCTTGAACATCTCGAAGCACATGTGGCTGATGCCGCCGGGGCCCGACGAACCGAACTTGTACTTGCCCGGATTGGCCTTCAATTCCGCGATCAGCGTCTTCACGTTCGTCGCCGGCAGCACCGCCGGGTTCACCATGATCACCATCGGCACGTTGACCGCGAGCGCCACCGGGGCGAAGTCCTTGACCGCGTCATACGGCACTTTCTTGCCCGACGCCGGATGCAGGCCATGCGTGCTGATCACGCCCAGGAGCAGCGTGTAACCATCCGGCGCCGCATTCTTCGCCAGTTCCGTGCCGATGACGCCTGCCGCGCCGGCCCGGTTGTCGACGATGACCGGCACGCCGAGATTCTCGGACAGCTTCTGCGCGTACACCCGGCCGACGATGTCGGTCGGTCCGCCCGCGGCATAGCCGATCACGATGCGGATCGGTTTATTGGGAAATTTCTCCTGCGCCCAGACGAACCCGGCACATAGCGCGCACGCCAGGGCCATCACGCTTCGCTGCAACATGGACATCCTCCTCGTTATTTTCTGATGGCCTTCTTGCGCGATGCTTTCCGCGCTTCCGCGGCAACGGCCGTTTCCTCCGGAAACCGCGTGTCCTCGACGATGCCCTCGCGCGCGAGCGCCGGCAGTTCCGCCTCGTCGCCGGCGATGCAGCCGTAGCGCTGCAGCACCGCGATCGTGTCCTCCCCGAGCCGCGGTGGCGGCTTGCGCACGCTTTCCCGGAACTTTTCGTACTTCACCGGCCGCACCGGCACGCGCATGCGCCCGCGGCCGAGCGGTTCGAGCAACTCGCGCTGTTTGACCTGTGGGTGCTCGACCAGGTCCGCGACATTCAGCACCGGACCGCAGGGCACGTCGTGCGCCTGGAAGACCGCCTCCCACTCGGCGGTGGTCTTCTGCTTCATCACCGCGCACAATTCCTTGAACAGCGGCGCGCTGTGCTGGGCCCGTGTGGTCAGTGTGACGTAGCGCGGGTCTTCCAGCCATTGCGGCCGGTCGAGCGCGACACACAGGTTGCGCCAGAAGCCCTGGTTGAACGCCGCCACCACGATGTGGCCGTCCGCGGAGGGGAAGCCGCCCATCGGCACCACCGTCGGATGCGCACCGCCCGTGCGCATCGGCACCTTGCCCGTCAGCTCGTAATACGGCACGTAGTAGCCGAGGATGTTGAACAGGCAGTCGAAATTGCTGACGTCGAGGTACTGCCCCCGTCCGTGACGCTCCTTCTCGCGGATCGCGACGACGATTGCCATCGCCGCATACAGGCCGGGAATGAAGTCGCCCACGGAAAGTCCCGCCCGCACCGGCGGGCCGTCGGCTTCGCCCGTCAGCGACATCAGCCCCGACATCGCCTGGATCACGCCGTCGAAGGCGGGCCGGTCGCGCAGCGGGCTCTCCTGGCCGAAGCCGCTGATCGCGCAATACACCAGCCCGGGATTCGTTTTCGCCAGTTCCTCGTGTCCCAGTCCCAGCGCTTCCATCACGCCCGGGCGGAAGTTGTGGATCAGCACATCGGCCTGAGCGATCAACTGGTCGAGAAACGCCTTGCCGCGCGGATGCTTGATGTTCAGCGACACGCTGTGCTTGTTGCGGTTCACCGCCGCGAAGAAATGGCTGATGCCGTCGTCGTGCGGTGGCGTGCCGCGCGCGGTGTCGCCGCGCCCGGGCGCCTCGATCTTGAGCACGGTTGCGCCGAGGTCGGCGAGGATCATCGAGGCGAAAGGTCCCGCGATCACGTGGGTCAGATCGACAATGGTGATGCCGGACAGCGGCAATGCGCCGTCCGCACTCTTGCCCGTGGCCGATGCGGCCTTCTGCTGCGACATGCTCAATGACTCCGCGTCGCGGTGGAAGCGCGCGTGGCGGACACGGCATCCTTGCCGAGAAAATGCTCGGTATGGGAACCCAGCGCGGGCGGCCCCTGCCGCGCGCCGCGCGACCCGTTGATCTTGAACGGCGGCCCCGCGGTGGTGAGCTTCCCGCCCGCGGCGTGGTCCACTTCGATCATCACCCCGTTGCTGCGCACCGGCTCATTCGCCATCACCTCGTTCAGCGTGTTCAGCGGGCCGTTGGGCACCTGCGCACGATCGAGCGCGGCCAGCCAGTAGGCGCGCGGCTTGTCCTTGAAAATGCCGTTCAGCAGGCGATTCACTTCGTCGCGGTTCGCCACCCGCTCCACGATCGTGGCAAACCCGGCGCGTGCGCCGTATTCGGGAATCCCCAGCGCGTCGCACACACCGCGCCAGTATTCGTCGCGCGTCGCCGCGATCACGAAAGGGCCATCGGCCGCGTGAAAGACGTCCCACGGGCAGGCCTGCGGATGCCCGCTGCCGAGGCGCGGCAGCTCGCCGCCGGTGGCGAGCACTTGCTGCAGCCGGAGGCCCAGCAGCGACACCATCGCATCGAGCATGCCGAGCTCCACGCGTTGCGGCTCGCCGGTGCGCCGGCTCGCGTGCACGGCCATCATGATGCCCAGCGCCGCGGTGACGCCGGAATGGATGTCGGCGATCGGCGCGCCTGCGGGCAGCGGACCGCCGCCGGGTTCGCCGGTGATGCTCATGATGCCGGACACTGCCTGCAGCACCACATCCAGCCCCTGCTTGTCCTTGTACGCGCCGTCGGCGCCGAAGGCCGAGATCGAGCAATAGACGATCTTCGGATTCAATTCGACCAGCCGCTCGTAAGAGAGGCCCAGCCGCGCCATCGTGCCCGGCCGGAAGTTCTCCACCACGACGTCCGCCGTGCGGATCAGGTTCTCCGCCTGCGCGAGACCGCCCTCCGCCTTGAGGTCGATCACGACGCTTTTCTTGTTGCGGTTCAGCGCCAGGAAACCGACGTGCTCGCCTTTCACCCGCACGGTGCCCGACGTGCGGAAGGCCTCCCCCTCCGGCGGCTCGATCTTCACCACCTCCGCGCCGTAATCGCCCAGCAGCATCGTGCACATGGGTCCCGCGGCATGGTGCGTGAAATCGACGACGCGCAGCCCCTCGAGCGGCAGCGAACTTGAAGACGTCATGACGGCGCCTACAGCCCCGCCATGCCGCCGCGCGGCGGAATGATCGGCCGCTCGTCGTCGGGACCGAAGCCACCGAGCGGCGCATAGATCTCGCGGCGTTTGGCCACCGCCGCGGACGCGCCCTTGCTGCGCACTTCCTTGAAGAAGGCAAACTCGCCCTCCTCGAAGCGCAGCTTGAGTCCCAGGGTGTGTCCGAAGTAAAGCTCGGTGAAGGCCTGCCCCATGCCCATCGCCTCCCACACGAGATGCGTATAGGCCTTGCCGGACACGATGCCGTCGATCGGCAACAGGGCAATGCGCCGCGCCTCGTTCATGACTTCGTCGGCCAGCTGTTCCTTCGGCACCGCGCGGTTGACCAGTCCGATCAGCGACGCCTCCCGTCCGCTCCAGGTGCGCCCGCTGATCATCATCTCGCGCGTGCGCTTGTAGCCGATCAGATGCGCGTAGAGCCGAATCAGCGTGATGCCGGAGATGCCGCCGACCTGGCCGAGATTGCCGATGTGGGCGTCTTCCGCCGCGATCGAAATGTCACAGCAGGCCTGCAGCTGGTTGCCGAGCTCGATGCACTGGCCGGCAATCTGCGCGATGGTCGGCTTCAGCGAGAAGAACAGGCGTTTCCACACATTGCGGTAATGCCGCTGCATGCGCAGCTGATGGCGGTTCGGCTGCCCCTTCGGATCAGTCTTGGAGCGGGTGCCGAAGCCCTCGAAATACCCCTCGAGGTCGTGGCCCCCACAGAAGTGATCGCCCTCGCCGCGGATGACCACGACCTTGACGTCGTCGTTGCCTTCCCAGTCGTCGATGGCCGCCAGCAACTGGTCCTCGCCCCAGAAGGGCGACGCGTTGCGCTTCCCCGGATTGCTGAGCGTGACGGTAGCGATCTTCGTGGCCGGATCGACCACGTACTTAATGTATTCGTAGGGATACTTCTTCTGTTCAGCGCTCATGGATGCGGTCTCGTTTCCGGTTTTCGTTTGCGGCCGAATGGTCGCAGGAGGGTGCGGGATGTTGTGGGACTGCTGCGGATTGTGCGAATATCGCACTAATGTGCGTATTGCGAATAGGCTACCGCCACCGCCCGCCGCCCGTCAATCGTGCGGCGCAACAGCCGTCTCCCCGGTTGCGCCGTTGCCCATGCCCGCTAACATGCCGCGCATGCCGAAATCCGTGAAAACCACGCCCGCCCTCCCGCTGCGTGACACTGTGCAGTCGCTCGAACGCGGCCTGGCCGTCATTCGCAGCCTGGGCGACAGTCACGGACAGACGCTGGCCGACGTCGCGAAGCGCACCGGCATGACGCGGGCGGCGGCGCGGCGCTTCCTGCTGACGCTGGAGGCCCTGGGCTACGTCGGGCGCCATGGCAACGACTTCCACCTCCTGCCCAAGACGCTGGAGCTCGGCTATTCCTATCTGGCGTCGCAGTCGCTCGCGCAGGTGGCGCAGCCGCACCTGCAGAAACTCGCGAACGAGCTGGGCGAATCCTGCTCGGTCCTGGTGCTCGACCGCCACTCCATCATCTACGTGGCGCGCGTGACCGTGAACCGGCTGGTCGGCGCCAACCTGTCCGTCGGTTCGACCCTGCCCGCCTACTGCACGTCCGCCGGCCGCCTGCTGCTCGCTGCGCTGCCGGAAGCGGCGCTGCGGGCGTACCTCCGGGACGGCGGTTTCGAGAAGCTCACGCCGAAGACCCTGGTGACGCCCGCGGCGTTGCGCAGGGAGATCGACCGCGCGCGACGCCAGGGCTGGTACCTGATCAACGAGGAACTCGAACACGGCGCGCGGGCACTGTCGGTACCGCTGCACGACGACACGGGCGGCACCATCGCCGCGATCAACCTGAGCTGCTATGCCGGCCGCGTGCAGCCGGAAACGATGACGGGAAAATTCCTGCCGCGGATGCTCGCTGCCGCCGAGGCGATCGATGCCGAGATGCGCGTGATCGGCGGCACGCGGCGCTGACACAAGCGGTGCCTCACGCCCTCGTCGCGAGGCATCTGCGACATAATCCAGCGCTCACCCCCAACGAGCCCCATCCCTCCCCATCACGACCATGACCATTTCAGACCAGCTGTCGGCGTTTGCCGCCGAACTCACCTACGACCGCATCCCGCCCACGGTGCGCGAACGCGCGAAGCACCTGATCCTCGACGCCATCGGCATCGCCTACGCGTCGGGGACGTACGATTTTGCCCGCAGCGCCCTGGCCGGCGCCGAGTCGCTGGGCAGCGGCGACAGCGATGTCTTCGGCCTTGGCAGGCAATTGCCGCTGCGCGACGCCATCATGGTCAACGGCATCCTGGTGCACGGCCTTGACTACGACGACACCTACCTGCCCGGTTCGATGCACGTGTCGGCGAGCAGCGTGCCCACGGCGCTCGGCGTGGGCGCGCACACGGGCGCCAGCGGGCGGGACATGCTGACCGCCTGCGTCATCGGCCTGGAAGTCGGCGCGCGTCTCGCGCAGGCGGGCTGCGGCAGCTTCCAGCGCGCGGGCTTTCATCCGACCGGCGTATGCGCGGCATTCTCTTCGGCGCTCGTCAGCGGCCGCCTGATGGGGCTGTCCCCGCAGCAGCTCTCGATGGCGCAGGGCATCGCGCTGTCGACGGCGGGAGGCACCATGGAACCCCTGCAGGACGGTTCCTGGACCAAGCGCATGCATCCCGGCCTGGCGGGCGCCGCGGTCGTCACCGCCGCCAGCTTCGCCAAGGCGGGCTACATCGGGCCCGGCGCCGCTTACGAGGGTCGGTTCGGTTTCTATAACGTGCACCTCGGCGCATTCTCGGCCGATGCCGATCTGGGCCTGATCACCGTCGGCCTCGGCGAAGACTGGCAGTTCGTGCGGACCTCGATCAAGCGCTACCCGGCCTGTCATCACGTCCACGCCTTCCTGAATGCCACGCTGGCCCTGGCGCGCGAGCACGCGATCGCGCCGGACACGATCCGGTCCGTACACACCCTGGTCGAGAAAACGGCCATCCCGCTGATCTGCGAGCCGCACGAGGCCAAGATACGGCCCGAATCGAGCTATATCGCGCAGTTCAGCCTGCAATATTCGATCGCCTGCTGCCTGGCGCGCGGGCGATTCGGGCTGACAGAACTCGAGCCGGCGGCGCGCAACGATCCCGCGCTGACGGCACTCGCGTCGACCGTGCGGTTCGCGGTCGACACCGACTCCCCTTACCCGAAATTCCGGGCCGGCGACGTGACCGTCGAACTCAAGGATGGCCGCACCCTGCACCGCCTCGAGAAAATCCTGCCCGACGAGCCCGCCGCCGATGCGGACATCGTCGCGAAGTTCATGGACAACGCGCGCATGGCGGCGTCGGCACCGCACGCGGCCAAGGTTCGCGATCTGCTGCTGGCGATCGAGCAGGAAACAGACCTCCGGCGCGTGACCCGGATGCTCGGCGAGCGGTAAGCCGCACTTACTCCGCCGTCGCGCCCGCGTCCTTGATGACCTGCGTCCATTTCACGATTTCGCGCTTGATGAACTCGCCGAATTCGGCCGGCGTGCTGGCGACGACGTCCGCGCCCTGGTTCGCGAAGCGCGTTCTCACTTCGGGGGTTTTCAGGGCTGCGGCGATCGTGCTGTGGAGGCGGTTGACGATCTCCGGCGGGGTGCCGGCCGGCGCGAGCACGCCGTACCAGATCTCGCCGAGATAGCCCGGCACGGTCTCCGCGATCGCGGGCACGTCCGGCAGCGCGGGCGTCCGCTTGGCCGACGTCACGCCGAGCGCCCGCACGCGGCCCGCCTGCACCAGCGGCAGCGAGGGCATGAGGCCGTCGACCATCAGCGGCACCTCACCCGCCACCACGGCGACCCGCCCCTGCGTGCTGCCCTTGTAGACGATGCCGTTCAGCTTGATGCCCGCCATGGAGGCGAACAGCGCCATATTGAGATGCGGCGTCGAACCGTTGCCCGCGTTCACGTAGTCGAGCTTGTTCGGGCGGCTCTTCGCCAGCGCGATCAGTTCCTTGATGGTTTTCGCCGGCACCGAGGGATGCACGATCAGGATCTGCGTGGTGTTGGCCACCTGCGTGATCGGCGCGAAATCGCGCTCCGGATTGAACGGAAGCTTGGCGCCGTACAAGCCCGGATTGATCGCAATGTTGCCCGCCGAGGCCAGCATGAGGGTGTAGCCGTCGGGCGGCGCCTTGGCCACCATCTCGGTGCCGATGATGCCGTTGGCGCCGGGGCGGTTGTCCACCACCACCTGTTGCTTGAAACTGTCGTTCAGCCGGTCCGCGACGAAGCGGCCCAGGGCGTCCCCGGTACCGCCCGCCGCGGTGGGCACCACCACCCGGATCGGCTTCACGGGATACGTCTGCGCCCCGGCGTGCGGGGACGCGGACAGCGCCACGCAGAGCGCCCCTGCGCCGAGCAGCGGCGCGATCGGTGTTTTCATGTTTCTCCTCCGTCGTTTTTATGAGATCAGTAACGCGCGCGTTTTTCCTCGGGCAGCCCGTACTTCTCCTCCAGGGCCTTCACGCCATCCATGCCGACGATGTCGAACCAGTCCTTGAAGGTGGCCATGTCCTTCACCAGATGGCCGACGGTGCCCTTGTCGCGCAACTCGCGCAGGAAATGCCGCACCGCCGGGATCGTCGCCAGGATCGCGAAATTCGGATAGATCGCGAACTTGAAGCCGAGCTTCGCGAGTTCGTCCTTGTGCAGGAACGGCGTCTTCCCGCTCGACGCCATGTTGAACAGCGTGCCGACCTTGAACGCCTTGGGGATCGCGGTCAGGTGCTCCATGGTCAGCGGCGATTCGACGAAGATCATGTCGGCGCCGGCCGCCTCGTAGGCACGGCCGCGCTCGAGCGCGGCCTCGAAACCCTCGACCGCGAGAGCATCGGTGCGGGCGATGATGAGAAAGTCGTCGTCCATGCGCGCGTCGCACGCGGCCTGGATCTTGCCGCACATCTCGGCGACCGGGACAATCGTCTTGCCGCCGAGGTGCCCGCAGCGCTTCGGCAGTTCCTGGTCCTCGAGATGCAGGCCGGCGACGCCGGCTTTCTCGTAGGCAGTCACCGTACGGCGCACGTTGAGTGCATTGCCGTAGCCCGTGTCGGCATCCGCGACGACCGGCAACCCGGAGGCGTCGGCGATGCGGCCCGCGTTGTCCGCCATCTCCGGCAGCGACAGCAGCCCCACGTCGGGCATGCCCAGCCGCACAGCGGATGTCCCGCCGCCGGTCATGTACAGGGCCTTGAACCCCTCGGCGGCCACGAGGCGCGCGTTGAGCGCGTCGGCGACGCCCGGGGCAATGACGACGCCGGGGGCAGCGAGCAGTTCGCGCAGTTGGGTGGTCGGTCGCTTGGCTTTCGCCATTCCAGTCTCCTCGGGATAAAACGGGTGAACGCGTGCGTTCAGGACCAGCTGTGCGTCTCCTGATACCGCCGCTCGAAGGCCTCGATGGCGTCCACGCGCCGCAGCGTGAGGTCGATCTGGCTCAGGCCTTCGAGCAGGCAACTCTTGCTGAAACCGTCGATCTCGAACGGATGCGTCCGGCCTTCCACATCGGCGAGCGTCTGCGCCGGCAGGTCCACCGTCAGCGTCGCACCCGGTCGGGCGTGCAGCTGGGCGCGCAACGCGGCGACGGTGGACTCCGGCAGCCGGATCGGCAGCACGCCGTTCTTCACGCAGTTGTTGTAAAAGATGTCGCCGCAGCTCGGCGCCACGACGCAGCGGATGCCGTAGCGGTCGAAGGCGATGGCCGCCGCTTCGCGCGAGGAGCCGCCGCCGAAGTTCGCATTGCCGACGAAGATCTTCGCCTCGCGGTAGGCGGGCTGGTTCAGCACGAAGTCCGCCTGTTCGCGCCCGTCTGGCCCGACGCGCAGGTCGCGGAACAGGTAGCTCGGATACGCCGGGTCCGTGCGGCGCTTGAGCAGGAAGCGCGCGGGCAAGATCTGGTCGGTGTCGACGTTCAGCCGGTCGTAAGGCGCGGCAACCGCCGTCAGCACGGTGAAGGGCTGCATCAGTGGTCTCCCGCCAGAAATTCGCGCACGTCCGCGATGCGGCCGGCGATCGCCGTGGCCGCCGCGGTGACGGGGCTCGCCAGATGCGTGCGCGAGCCGGTGCCCTGCCGGCCGACGAAATTCCGGTTGGACGTCGACACGCAGCGCTTGCCGGCGGGCACGGTGTCGCCGTTGGTGCCGACGCACATGGAGCAACCGGGATGGCCCCAGGTGAACCCTGCGTCCGTGAAGATGCGGTCCAGCCCTTCGCGTTCGGCCTGGGCTTTCACGAGGCCGGAGCCGGGCACGACGAGCGCGGGGATCTTCGCCTTGCGTCCCTTCGCCACCGCGGCGGCCGCGCGCAGGTCCTCGATGCGGCCGTTGGTGCAGGAACCGATGAAGACCTGGTCGACCGCGAGGTCCCGCATGGCGATACCGGCCTTCAGGCCCATGTAGTCGAGCATGCGCTCCATGCTGCGCCGGCGGTCCTGATTGGCTTCGCCCGCCGGATCGGGCACCTGCCCGGTGACCGCCACCACGTCGGCGGCCGTATTGCCCCAGCTCACCATGGGCGATAGCGCGCCGGCATCGAACGTCATCTCGCGATCGAAGGTCGCGCCGGGATCGGAAGGCAGCGTCTTCCAGTACGCGAGCGCCTTGTCCCATTCCGCGCCTTTGGGCGCGAAAGGCCGGCCCTGGATATAGGCGTAGGTCGTCTCGTCGGGTGCGATCATGCCGCTGCGCGCGCCGGCCTCGATCGACATGTTGCACACCGTGAGGCGCTCCTCCACGCTCATCGCGCGGATGGTCGAGCCGGCGTACTCGACGACGTGGCCGAAGCCGCCGGCGGGCCCCAGCTGGTGGATGATGCCGAGGATCACGTCCTTGGCCGACACGCCGGGGCCGCGTTCGCCCTCGACCGTCACCCGCAGGTTCTTCAGCGGGCGCTGCCAGAGGCATTGCGTCGCCATGATGTGCGCGGTCTGCCCGCCGATGCCGAACGCCAGCGCCCCCAGCGCGCCGTGCGTCGAGGTGTGCGAATCGCCGCACAGCACGAAAAGGCCGGGCAGCGTGATGCCCTGCTCGGGTCCCACCACGTGCGAGATGCCCATGCGCGGATCACCCAGCGCGAAATGGGTCAGGCCGAACTCGGCGCAGTTGGCGGCAAGCGCGGTGACCAGTTCGCGGCGCTCGTCGTCCGCGAGGTGCTCGAGGGCCGGGCCGCGGCTGCCCGCGAAGTGGTCGGGTTCGCCGAAGATCTTCCGGGGATGGCGCACGGGGTAGCCATCGGCGCGCAGATGGTCGAACGCATGAAACGACGAGGTGTCGGTCAGCAGCAGCCGATCGACGTACAGCAGCGTTTCGCCGCTCGCCTCGTCCCGCATGACTGTATGGCTGTCCCAGATCTTCTGGAACAGCGAGCGCGGATGCGCCATGAACACCACTCCTCCGACAATGTCGTGCGCAACCGCATTCATCTCTTGCGTTATTGCGCTAATGGAATGTATCTTGTATAGATAGAAAATGCAACGACGCCCGCTCCCGCAGACGCATCCGCAAATCGAAGCCGCCGGCAACGGCGGCGCCCCCGCCGTCTCCCGCGCGGTGGCGATCCTGCGCCTGCTCGGCAAAAGCGAGTCACCCATGAGCCTGACGGCCATCGCCGAGCAACTGGGCCTGGTGCCGAGCTCCTGCCTGCGCCTGCTGCGCGTGCTGGTCGCCGAGGAGCTGGTGGCGATGGACCCGGCGCGCAAGCACTACCGGCTCGACGCCGGCATTCTGCCCCTCGCGCGCAGCGTCCTGCGTCCCCACAACTTCGCGCGCCTGGTGCAGCCGGCGCTCGACCGCCTGAGCAGCCTCTGGCCGGTGACCGCGGTGGCGGTGCAGGCCGTCTCGCTGGATCACATGGTGGTGGTGGCGGTGTCCGAGTCGAGCGCGCCGCTGCGCGTGCACGTGGAGATGGGTAGCCGTTTCCCCGCGCTGATGAGCGCGACGGGGCGCTGCGTGGCCGCCTTCTCCCGCGAGCCCTGGTCCGTCATCGAAGCCAAGTTCCGCGCGGTGCAGTGGGCGAACCCGCCGACCTTCCGGCAATGGCGCACCGAGGTCGAGGCGGCCCGTGCGAACCGTTACAGCGTGGATGAAGGCCACTACATCGCGGGCGTCACCGTCGTCTCGGCGGCGGTACTGGATGCCGGCGAAGCAATGACCCACGCCGTCATCGTCCTCGGCGTGAGCGAACAGATCGCCCGGCCCGGCGTGGCCGCCATTGCGCGGGAACTGCGCGGGATCGCCGCCGGCTTCTCGGCGGCGCCGGCGGTCCGGCAGCGCATGGCCTCCGGAACACACGCATGACGAACTCCGGCTACGACGACGATCTGCAGCAGATTCGCGATTCCGTGCTGAAGCTGTGCGCGGCCTTCGGCGACCCCTACTGGCTGGAACGCGACCGCACCGCGACCTTTCCCGAGGACTTCTACCGCGCGATCGCAGACGCGGGCTGGCTCGGCATCGCGATGCCCGAAGCATTGGGCGGCGCGGGCCTCGGCATCCGGGAAGCGGCCGTGCTCATGCAGGCCATCGCCGAGTCTGGCGCGGCCATGAGCGGCGCCTCCGCCGTCCACATGAACATCTTCGGGCTGCAGCCCGTGGTGGTCTACGGCACGGCGGAGCAACAACAACGCATGTTGCCGCCGCTGATCCGCGGCGAGGAAAAAGCCTGCTTCGCGGTGACCGAGCCGGACGCCGGCCTGAACACCACGCAGATCAAGACGCGCGCGAAACGGCATGGCGACCGCTATGTCGTCTCCGGCCGGAAAATCTGGATCTCCACCGCGCAGGTGGCGCACAAGGTCCTGTTGCTGGCGCGGACCACCCCGCTCGATAACTGCAAGCGGCGCACCGACGGGCTGACCCTCTTCTACACCGACTTCGACCGCGCGCGCATCGAGGCGCGCGTCATTCACAAGATGGGCCGGCACGCGGTCGATTCGAACCTGCTGTTCATCGACCAGCTCGAGATCCCGGAATCCGATCGCATCGGCCCCGAGGGCGAAGGCTTCCGCTGCATCCTGCACGGCATGAATCCGGAGCGGATCCTGATCGCGGCGGAGGCCGTGGGCATCGGCCGCGTGGCGCTGCGGCGGGCGGCGGCCTATGCCGCGGAGCGCGTCGTGTTCGACCGCCCCATCGGCCAGAACCAGGGCATCCAGCACCCGCTGGCGAAATGCTGGATGGAAGTCGAGGCGGCCAACCTGATGGTGCTGCATGCCGCGAGCCTCTACGACGCGGGCAGGGAGTGCGGCGCCGAGGCGAACGCGGCCAAGTACCTCGCCGGGGAGGCGGCCTTCGCGGCGTGCGAGGCCGCCGTCCTCACGCATGGGGGCATGGGCTACTCGACGGAGTACCACGTCGAGCGCTACCTGCGCGAAAGCATGATCACGCGCATCGCGCCCATCAGCCCGCACCTGATCCTCAACTTCATTGCCGAGCGCGTGCTCGGCCTGCCCAAGTCGTACTGAGACCCGCGATGAATCCCCGTGAGACCGGCGGTGCGTTGAACGGCCTGCGCGTCATCGACCTGACGCGCGTGCTCGGCGGCCCCTACTGCACGCAGATTCTCGGCGACCACGGCGCCGACGTCATCAAGGTCGAACCGCCGCAGGGCGACGAAACCCGCGCGTGGGGACCGCCCTTCAGGGACGACACCGCCGCCTATTTCCTCGGCGTCAACCGCAACAAGCGCGGCATCGTGCTCGACCTCGGCCAACCCGCGGGACGCGACGCGTTGCTGGCGCTGCTGGAAGACGCGGACGTCCTGGTGGAGAACTTCAAGACCGGCACGCTCGAACGCTGGGGCCTCGGCTACGACGACGTGCTCGAACCGCGCTTTCCAGGTCTTGTGCATTGCCGGATTTCGGGGTTCGGTGCCGACGGGCCGCTCGGCGGCCTGCCGGGCTACGACGCCGTCGTGCAGGCGATGGCCGGGCTCATGAGCGTCAACGGCGAGGCCGGGGGCGAACCGCTGCGCGTGGGCGTGCCGGTGGTGGACATCGCAACGGGGCTCAATGCCGCGATCGGCATCCTCCTCGCCCTGCAGGAGCGCCAGCGCAGCGGAAAAGGCCAGTTCGTCGAGACTACACTCTACGATTGCGGCCTCTCCTTGCTGCATCCGCATCTGGCGAACGTCTTCCTCGGCGCGAAACCACCGGGCCGCACCGGCAACGCGCACCCGAACATCACGCCCTACGACACCTTCCGCACACGGTCGGCGCCGATCTTCATCGCCGTCGGCAACGACGGGCAGTTCCGTAAGCTGTGCAGCGAGCTCGGCGCTGCGGCAATCGCGGACGATGTGCGCTTTGCCGACAACGCCAGCCGCGCGGCGCACCGCACGGCGCTGAAAGCCACACTGGAACAGGCGCTGGCGGAACACGACGGCGCGGTCATCGCCCAGCGGTTGATCGAGGCGGGTGTGCCCTGCGGCCCGATCTTCGGCATCGACGAGGTGGCGGGGCATCCGCACACCCGTCATCGGGACATGCTGGTCGAGATCGGCGAATACCGGGGCACCGGCTCGCCGATCAAACTCGGCCGGACGCCGGCGCGCTACGCACGGCGCCCGCCGGCGCTCGGCGAGCACACCGACGAGGTCACACGGGCGGCGAAGAAGAAATAGCCGCGCGCCGCGGCGGCCTCAGCGGGTAGTGCCGCCCGGTACGCCCTTTTCCGCGAGGTCCCAGTACAGCCCGGCCATGATCTGCAGGCCTTCGCGCAGGATGGAGCCCAGCGCGTGCTCGTCCGGCGCGTGCTGGGAACAGCCGGCGTAGGAATGCGGCACCCACAGCGTCGGCAGTCCCAGCGTCTCGGCGAAGCAGTCGTTCGGCAGCGAGCCGCCGATGTTGGGCAGGATCGCGGGCGCAACACCCGTCGTGCGGCGGATGGACTCGGCGGCCCAGCGCACCCAGGGATTGTCCGGATCGAGGCGCGTCGCCTGCATGAAGCTCTTGCGCGCCATGCCAATCTGCACGGATTCGAAGCCGTGCGCGTCCAGGTGCCGGCGCAGGATGGGGATGAAGCTGTCGGGCTCCGAGCCGGCGACGAAGCGGACCTGGCAGGTCGCCGTCGCCTTGCCGGGAATCGCGTTCACCGGGTTGTCGGGGTTACCCGTGCGGAAGGCGAGGATCTCGAAGGTATTCCACGCATAGACCTTCTCCGCGGCGGACAGTCCCGGTTCGCCCCACCACGCGTCGATCTCCGGCTCGCCTGCTTCCGGCTGCGGCGTGCAGTCAACGAGCGCCTTCTTCACGCTGGCAGGGATGCTTTCCGGCAGCAGCTCGCGCACCAGCACCTTGCCCTCGCGGGTGACGATGCTCGCCAGCGCATGCGCGAGCACGACACCTGGATTCGCGAGCAGGCCGCCCCAGTTGCCGGAGTGGTGCGCGCCCTCGCGGAATTCCACGGTGAAGGTGAGGTTCAGGCAGCCGCGCGAGCCCAGGTACAGCGTCGGCCGCTTCGCCGCGAGGCGCGGACCATCGGAGGCGATCAGCACGTCGGCCTTGAGTCTCTCCTTGTGCGTTTCGCAGAACGCTTTCAGGCCGGGCGAGCTCATCTCCTCACCGGTCTCCAGCATGAACTTGGCGTTGAAACCCAGCTTCCCGCGCTCGGCGATCACGGTTTCGAGCGCGGCCATGTTGACCGAATGCTGGCCCTTGTTGTCCGCGGTGCCGCGGCCGTACCAGCGGTCGCCCTCCTGCTTCAGGATCCACGGCGTGATGCCCTCGCGCCACTGCTCGTCCAGCCCGCGGATCACGTCGCCATGGCCGTAGCCCAGCACCGTCGGCAGCCCGGGATCCTCAATGCGCTCGGCGAGGAGGATGGGCCCCACACCTTCGACCGGATTCGGCAGGATCTCCACCTTGAAGCCCATGCGCTCGAAGGCCGGGCGGATCTCGTCCCGCACATAGTCATCGAGGAACGGCCGGCTCGCCGGCACCTGGCTCTCGGTATGGATCGCCACGCGGCGGGCGAGGTCCTCGGCGAAGCGGCCTTCGTCGAAATGGCGGGTGGCGCGGGAGACTGCGGATTCTCGGGTCATAATGATCGCCTTACTCGGGTATGGATTTTGAATTTGCCAGTCGCGTGCTTACGCATCACGATTCGATCTTATCGAATTTCATCGAACTGTCAGGAGCCATCGTGATCGAGCAAAAGATCAATGAATTCTTCAGTGATGCCGAGGCTACCGGCTTTGGCACCGGCTGGTGGAGCGGGGTGCTGTCGGCCTTCTTCGGAATTCTCGCCCTGGGGGCGGTGGTGTGCCTGCATTTTCCCCAGGTGCTGACGTCTCCCGAGTTGCGGGACTACTACCCCATGCCCCTCATGCGCATGCTGATCCAGGGGCTGGTGGTGGGCGCGATCCTCCTGGGTGTCGTGTCCGCGATGCTGCGGAGGAAGAAAGTCCTCGCGTTGACCGGGATGGTGTTCGCACTGGGCGCGACGCTGCTGGGCGGCGCCAGCGTGCCCATCAACCAAACGCTGGGCAATGGCCCGGCTATCGGGCTGGACTGGTTCCTGCTCGACATGCTGCTCATGACGATGATCTTTTCGCCCATCGAAGTGCTCTGGCCGGCCTATCCGGAGCAAAACGTCTTCCGGGCCGACTGGCTGCAGGACATCGTGTACTTCCTGTCCACGCACCTGCCCATCCAGATCACGTCCTTCCTGATCCTGCTGCCCGCCACCCAGATCTCGACCTACCTCGCCATTCCCGGCATGGTGGATGCGGTCGGCCGCCTGCCCTGGCTGGTGCAGTTCGTCCTCGCCGTCCTGGTGGCCGATCTCGCCGAGTACGCCATCCACCGGGCCTTCCACACGGTGCCCTTCCTGTGGCGCTTCCACGCCATCCACCATTCATCGAAGGCGCTGGACTGGTTGGCGGGTTCTCGGGCCCACATCGTGGAAGACCTCTTGATACGGGGAGGCATGCTGATTCCGATGATGTTCATCTTCTCGCACGAGATCATCGTGGCCTACCTGCTCTTCGTGACCATCCATGCGACCTGGGCGCATTGCAATTTCCGCCCGACCATCAAGTGGCTGGAGCCCTTCTTGATCCAGCCGAGGTTCCATCACTGGCACCACACCTCACAGAAGGAAGCGATCGACCGGAACTTCGCCATCCATTTTCCGTGGATCGACAAAATCTTCGGGACCTGTTACTTCCCCGCCGACGGCAGGTGGCCGGATACTTACGGCCTGCACAACGAGAAAATTCCAGCCACCTTCTGGGGTCAGTTCGTGTATCCGTTTACGGGCAAGAAGACGGGCTAGCGCCAGCTAGAAGTTCAAGGAAGTCAGCCGAACGTCCGCGGGAATTTCCGTGCCCTTGGCCGTGGCATTGACGAGGCCAAGACTTTTCATCGTCTTGACGGTAACGAATCCAAAATCGTATTCGGATTGATCGTGGCTCAGGCGCAGGAGATGCGGATGATGGTGATGATTGTTCTGCAGGCAGGCACTGAAGGTCGCAGTGACCGGTAGCCACTCGCCGATGTTCATCGCATTATCGTGCTCGTCGTTGTAGCGCCGATATCCGTAGGCCCGATCGTGGGTCCAATAGTTCTGGATCATGTTTACCCAGGTTGCGAATATTCTGAGGCCGACCCACATGACGAGCGCGAACTTCCAGTCTCGCACCAGCAGCCATAAGAGGGAGAAGCTGAAGAACTGTGAAAACACCGCGAAATAATTGTTCGAGACGAGCCGGAACGCCCAGGATTTGAAGATCCTGTCGGTGGCAAGGTTCTCATTGCAAGAATACGGAATCAGGCAGAGATACAAGGTTCGCCAAAAGCCATCGCTTGCAAGTTTATTGGGGTCCCCGGGATGATCCGAATGTTTATGATGCAAACGATGGCGATTCACCCATTCGATGGGGTCGACGTAGAGACCGAAGAGGTTGTTGATGATAACGACGAGCTTTATGAACCATTCTTTGTAATCGAGTGAACGATGCGCGATACCCAGGTGAAGCACATCGGCCAGATATAGTCCGGCCATAAACCAGAAAAAGAAAAAGTACGCTCCGCCTATTGCCAACCCTCCCCAAGGCCCCAAATGAGCCGGCGCGAAAAGCATGCACGCGAGCAGATACAAAAAAATAATGGAATAGCCAATGACATTGTATATTTTCACTGACGAATCTCCCTGTCATATCCGAACCGAAATTAGAACGCCCTTCAATTAATATGTAAAGGGGGAAGACGTCTTTCCTTTAAGAGAAATTTCCAATCGGGCGGATGACGCTGTTCAACTATTTTTACGCGCATGCGAATTAGAAATTTTCCGAAGTCCGTCTTTCTGACCGGCGCCACCGGCGTGCTGGGCGGCCGCGTTCTGAAAGACCTTCTTCAATCGACTTCATGCAATATCTATTGCCTGGCGCGCGGCAAAGATGCCGCGCATTGTCGCGAACGCGTCCGTTCCTTTGTTCGCGTTTATGACAATGAGGGGGCGCTGGAGCAGGAATTCCTCGCGCGCGTCACTGTGATACCCGGCGATGTAACCCACGAGCGGCTCGGGTTATCGGCACCCAGTTTCGCCAAGCTTCAAAGCTGCACCGATCTCACGATCCACGCGGCGGCCAACACGAGCCTGCTTCTCAAATACAAACGGCTCGAACCGATCAACGTTCACGGCACCGGTCGCGTAATAGAGTTCTGTCTCGGCACCGCCGAAAAAATGCTCTCGTATGTCTCCACCTACACGGTAATGGGGGATAAAACTTTCGATAACAGCATTCGCTTTCAAGAGACCGATTTCGATCTGGGGCAGGGATTCAAGCACATGAATTACCAGCGCTCGAAGTTTCGCGCGGAAGCGATGGTGCGGCGGGCCCAGGAGCGCGGCCTGAAATGGCGCATCTTCCGTCCGGGCCAGATTTACGGCGACTCGATCACCGGCGCATATCCACATTCCGAGACGCAGGTCACGGGGCTGTTCTACGATCTCTTCAGAACCGCAATGGACACGCGGGTGATGCCCGAATCGTATATCCACTACGATGTCGTTCCTGTGGATTACGTGAGCCGCGGGATCATCGCCCTCTCTGCAGGCATCGACAATTTCTTCGACGTCTATCACCTGACGAATCCAGATGTGAAAACTTTCGCCCAGATCATGGGGCTTCTGCGGGAGATCGGTTACCCGATCGATCTGCTGCCCGAGGAAATCTACAAGCAAAGACTTCGACAAGGAGAAATCACCAAGAACGGCGAGCCCTACGCGAGCACAATGCTAAAGGCCTTCAATCTCTGGTATTTCATCTCCAAGATCAGCTTCTACGGCAGCGCGATGACGGACTGCGAGTACACGCGCTCGAAGCTTGAAAATCTGGGAGTGGCCTGTGCGCCAATCGATCGCAAGCTCATCGAAACCTATGTGCAAGCCGGCATCCGCGAAGGATACTTTCCGCGGCCCCCGCATAGTCACAACCAGAATGCCGCGCGCGCTTCTACCGATTTGGCGGCTGACTTCCCGGCAGGTCTTCTCAGCGCCGAAGGATCTCCCATATGATGAAGTGGTGGGGTTGGGGCGATCCGCAGTTGGC
The DNA here is from genome assembly GCA_050741255.1 of Burkholderiales bacterium. Lineage (GTDB taxonomy): Bacteria > Pseudomonadota > Gammaproteobacteria > Burkholderiales > SG8-41 > CAZXNF01. Next base: position 26,153 of record JBOIEQ010000004.1, read on the forward strand.
GTTCCCGATGGCCGACAAGCCGAATCTCTGGCCCTGGGCGGCAAAGAAGCTTGGGATTACGAGTGTCACGCCCACCGCCATGCCCGTCGATCTCTCGTCGATCGAGATCGCTCCTTCGCGCGCGAGCGCTGAGCTGCTCGCCGAACTCGGCCGGACATTAAAACCCGAACAGATCACACTCGATCCGCTCGAGCGGCTACTTCACAGTTACGGCAAAAGCTTCCCCGACCTCTTCTCCGTTCGAAACGGAGTCTTACGACGTGCGCCAGACGCTGTTCTCCTTCCGGATTCGCACGAACAAGTAGAAGCTCTCGTTCAGCTCGCGCACCTGCGCAACTTTTGTCTGATCCCTTTTGGCGGCGGAACGAACATTGTCGGCGGGATTAATCCCGAAGTCGGCGAAGCACGTCCGATGATGACACTCAGTCTGCGCAACATGAACCGCCTGATTTCACTCGATGCGGAATCCCGGACTGCGACGATCGAGGCGGGAGCACTCGGCCCCAAGCTCGAGGCCGATCTGGCGGCACAAGGTCATTCGCTCGGGCATTACCCCGACTCTTTCGAATACTCCACCCTGGGAGGATGGCTGGCCACCCGCTCGGCGGGCATGCAGTCAGACGCCTACGGCAAGATCGAGGACATGGTCGTTTCTATCAAGATGGTCACTCCCTCGGGCACAATCGTCACGAAAGCGGTTCCGTCGTCCTCCGCCGGCCCCGATCTCAATCGCATCATGATCGGATCCGAGGGCATTCTGGGCGTGATCACCCAGGCGACGGTGCGTGTCCACAAAACACCCGCCATCAAGGATTATCGGGGTTACCTTTTCAGGAGTTTCGAAGGCGGGGTGCGCGCCATCCAGGAGTGCCTGGACCGCGGTTTCGCACCGAGCATGATTCGGCTTCAGGACAGCGGAGAGAGCGAGCTCGCTTTTAATATGAAAGCCCCCAAACAGGGGCTTGAGGGCTGGATACAGAATCGAGTGAAGGACTGGCTCAGATTCCGCGGCTACATCGAGCCTTGCATCCTGATCGTTGGCTTCGAGGGTGAGGAAAATTCGATCGCAGCTACCCGCCGCTCCGTCTTCGGCATCCTGAGGAGTCATGGCGGATTCTCTCTCGGCAAAGGTGTTGGCAAGACATGGTCGAAGGATAAGTTCAACATCCCCTACCTGCGCGACTACATCATGGACTACGGCTGCATGGCCGACGTTGCTGAGACTTCGACCCTGTGGTCGAAGGTGCTGCCGCTCCATGCTGGCACGGTTGAAGCCGTGAAGGCGCGCTTCCGGCAGGACGAAGGCACGGGCTACATCGGCTGCCACATCTCCCATACCTACAAAACCGGCGCTTGTCTCTACTTCACGTTCGCTGCGCGACAACCCAGGGGCAAGGAACTCGAGCATTACTATGCATACAAGGACCTCGTCACCAATACAATCATGAGCCTGGGCGGCACCCTCAGCCACCACCACGCCGTTGGAATCGAGCATCGCCCCTGGATGAGGCAGGAAGTCTCTCCTGCCGGGCTGCAGGCCCTCCACGCGCTCAAGGCTTCGCTGGATCCGAATCACGTATTGAATCCAGGCAAGCTTCTGCCGGAGCTCGGCGCTAGCGCAGACCGCGCGGGATCGTCAGCCTCATTGCGGAACCGTTCCTTCCTTGGAGATCGGGCCGCCTGAAACTGCGTCAGCGGCCACAACGGTGAGCGCGGTGCCGCAGGCTGGCGGGTGTGGGTTCATATGATTCTTGTCGGAAATCAATGATCACGGCCATTGTTGCAGTAGCCGCTTACCTTCTCGGGTCTGTGTCCTTCGCGGTAATTGTGAGCCGCGTGTTCCAGCTACCCGATCCGCGCACCTATGGCTCGGGCAATCCCGGCGCAACCAATGTGCTGCGGTCCGGTAACAAATTCGCGGCCGCGCTGACGCTGCTGGGAGACGCACTCAAAGGCTGGCTGGCAGTGTGGCTGGCAGAGCGCATCGCGCCTGCCGGTGACGCCGAACTGGCGATGGCCCTTGCGGGCACGCTGTCTGTGCTCGGTCACATGTATCCGCTCTTTCACGGGTTTCAGGGCGGCAAGGGCGTGGCAACGGCGCTGGGCGCACTGTTTGGCTTTAGCGTTTACCTCGGGCTGGGTGGGATTTCGACGTGGATCATTCTCGTGGCGTTTTTTCGCACATCCTCGATTGCATCAATCGCATCGGCTATATGTGCGCCGTTTGTAGCGTGGATGCTATTCGGTTTTTCTCATCCGGTTTTTGCCAGCGTGGTGCTGTTGGCATTGCTGGTGATTTATCGTCATCGTCAGAACATCAAAAGTATTCTGGCCGGCACGGAAAGAAAGTTCGGACAAAAAGCCGGGCCTGGCGCTTAAGTTGGAACAGATTGGAACCCGGGCAGCGACCGACGTTATCCCTCTTTTGCAGCATTCCGCCAAAGCGAAATAACCTGACGCATCAGCACTCGACTCTTCCAAAGAAGAAAATGCGCACAATCCTGATCATCGCGGGTCTTTACCCCTACCCGGTCAAGCGTTGCGCCGGCGGCGTGGTCTTCGGCCGGAACGTCATCGCGCTGAAAGGCATCGGTCCTACGCTGCGCGTGGGCCAGGCCCTCGCCGAAGAATGGAATTCCTGACGCCGGGCAGTCCCGAGGTTCAGTCGTCGGGGATCTCGATATCCATCAGCGGGGCGTATTGCTGCCCGCCGTGGCCGTCCGGGTCGAGCAGGTCGCCCTGCGAATGCGGGCGCGGAATCGTCGCCTTGATCGCCAGCGCGGGATCGCAGAAGAAGAGCTTCACCTTCTCCGGCGGCAGGTTGTAGCGCGCGCCGATCACTTCCCGCGTGATCGCGCCCGAGCGCTTGACGCGCTCGTAGGTCGCGGGCTGCTCGAACATCACGTCGAACGTCAGCTCGAACGGGCCCGCGTTCTTGCTGCGGATCAGCCGCGCGAGGCTGGCCAGGCTGCTCATGCGGTCACCTCCGTCACGCTCGCCGCGCGCACCTCATACAAGCGCATCGGAAACATCTCGTAGGGGCTGTCGGGTTCGACGACGTGGTTGATGTTGAATTTGTAGACCGCCCCGCGGTCGAGATGCGCCGGGTTGTACGGGCACGCGATCGTCGTGATCAGACCGCTCCACTCCGGGATCGGCAGGTGCAGACCCTGGTGGCGCGTGATGCCGGCAATAGTGCTCGCGATGTCCTGCGTCGGTGCGGTGATCTCGAACACGAGGCACAGTTCGTGCGAGCGGATCTCCCTGACCGGCTCCAGTTCGCCCATGGTGCCGTTCTTGCCGTAGATGCGGATGTGCAGGTGATACTGGTCCGGCGCCAGCTGGTCGCCGTAGACCTGTGTCACGCGCGCCTGGATGCGCACCTTCAGGCGCGCCGTCCAGTCGTCGATCTGGCGGATGATGAAGGGATCGCGCACGCCGCCGATGATCACGCTCTGGTAGCCGATCTTCTCTGCCCCTTCCAGCTTCACGGTGTAGCGCTCGGCCGGGATGAACGCACTGCCGGAGACCTTCACCGAGCGGTCGTTGACGGCTTCGTAACGGCTGGTGGTCAGATCGAGCGTGCCGGAGCATTCGACCAGCCGGAACGGATCGGCATTCTCGTAAAGACTGTGCGAAGCGATGCTTTGCGGCGTGCAGCGGTAGTCGGGATTCGGCGGCTCCACGACGAAGTGGTCCTTGCGCAGCCAGGCGAACATGCAGTCGGCGGACGTGCGCTGCACGACCGAGGCCGCGCCGCATTCCATGATCTTGGCCATGTGCCAGGCCAGACCTTCCGGAAAACCGTACTTGATCGGCAATGCGGCGAAAATCGCCGTGTCGCTGGCGCGCCCGGCGATGACGACGTCGGCGCCGGTTTCGACCGCCCTGATGAACGGCTCGGCGCCCATCATGCCCACGATGCACGCGCTGCGGTCGATGACCTGCTCGTCGAACGGCGGCGCCGGATCGAGCGGCGTGATGCGGCCTTCGCGCAGGCGCTGCTTGAGAAAGTCGCGTTCCTGCTCGGCGCGGATGACGGCGAGCCTGAACGACAGCTTCTCCTCGGCGGCGATCTCCTTCAGGATGTCGACCATCCAGCGCACGTGGGCGTCGCCGCCCGCCGTGCCCGCGGAACCGATCAGCAGCGGCACCTTGAGGCGGCGCGCGCCGATCAGCATCAGGCGCAGGTCGCGTTTCACCGCCTGGGCGGGGAACGCGGCGACGCCGTCGCCGAGATGGCTCGGTCCGGGATCGGTCGAGCCCGCGTCGCAGCCGATGAAGTGCGGCTGCAGCGCCAGCGCCTTCTCGAAACTGCTTTCGAGGAAGCCCGACCCGCACACCCCGTTGGGGGCGAGGACCCGGATCTCGTCCATGCCGCTGTTCATCTGTTCGTACCTCGCGGGTTTGACGCCGCTGTCCTTGTTCAGGTTCAGGCCACCGGCCGGCAAAGCTGCAGGAAACGCTTCGTGTTTTTTTCCGCTTCCAGCGCCCAGATACGTGCGCTCAGTTCACGGCTCCGGGCATCGCCCAGCACCGGCACGGCCAGGGCCATGAACTTGTCCTGCAGCTCGGCGTCGCTCGGGGGATTGTCCGGGCTGTAGCCGCGCGCGTGTTCGACGTGGTGTTCGAACGCTTCGCCATTGTCGAGCGTCACCGTCATGCGCGTCTCGTCCTTGCGCACGCCGGGGTTCGATTCCACCTCCACCTTCTGCCGCAGCGCCGTGACGTCCGGCAGCGCCGCGCGCGCATCCGCGAACTGGCCGGGCAGCGCGGCGCCGTCCAGCAGCGTCACCGCGATCGCGTGGTAGGGACTGAACTTCGACTGCATGCCGGTGACCGGCTCGCGCACCCGCATCTGTTCGAGCACCTGCGGATGCACCACGGCATGGATCTTCCGGATGCGATCCACCTTGGTCTCCAATTGCGGCCGCAGCGCCAGCGCCGCGTCGAGCGCGGGATGCACCACGCCGCCGCAGGAATAGAGCTTGTAGCCCTTGCGGATGAAACAGTAGTCGCGCCCCAACCCGGCGAGGATGGGCCCGGCATCGGCACCCGCGCAGGCCACTTCGAGGAAACCGCGCGCGCCCTCGAGACCGGTCTCGGGCCCGGTGAATCCCGAGGACGCGAGAAACGCCGCGCGCACGCCGTTGGCCGAGGCGTTCCCGGCGTGCAGCGACTTCATCATGGAGCCGAAGCTCACCCGCAGGCCCGCCGCCTCGCTCGCCGCGATCCCCAATGCGTAATTGCCCTGGGCCGGATCGAGCTTGAGGAGATTGGCGGCCGCGGCGGCCGCGCCTAGCGTGCCGACGGTGCCCGTGCTGTGCCAGCCCGGCTCGTAGTGCGTGAGCTGGGTCGCCTCGCCGACGCGGCCCGCGACTTCGTAGCCGGCCGCCATGGCGGCGATCAGCTGGCGTCCCGGCGTCCGGCTCCACTCGCCCGCCGCGAGCGAGGGCGGCACGATGACGATACCCGGATGGATGCCGGCGGCCGAATGCACGTCGTCGAAGTCATAGACGTGGCCCATGCTGCCGTTGACCCACGCGGCCGACACCGGATCGAGCCGCTCCGCACGGCCGATGACCGTGCCGCCGGTCTTGCCAGTCGTCGCCTTCCGGCCGCGGAGCTGCGCGAGATGGGCGAGCAGCAGGTCGACGATCCGGTGATGCGCGCCCAGCAGCGCGACGCCCATGAAATCCAGCAGCGCGCGTTTCACTTCGTGGGCCGCCGGTGCCGGCAGGTCCCGGTAGCGCAGGCCGGTGGCGAACTCGGCGAGCCGCGCGGTCAGTCGTGTTTCCGAACTCATGCTGCGATTCCTTGATCGATGCGATGCGGCGGCAAGCTTCTCGGGCAGGCGCGAGCCTGTCAAGCGAATCGCGATTCGCTACACTCGGGTGGCTGTTTTCCCTTCCCGTCGAGGCCGGTATGACGCTGATGCTCCGCTGCTTGCTTCTGCTGGCGCTCGTCGCGAATGGCGCCACGCTTTCCCTCACCGCCTCCGCGGCATATCCGGACCGGCCGATCCGCCTGGTCGCGCCCTTCCCGCCGGGCGGCGGCGTCGATCTCGTGGCGCGCGTCCTCGCGCAGGCGCTCTCCGACGGCTTCAAGGTGCAGGTCATCGTGGACAACCGCGCGGGCGCCACCGGCCGCATCGGCACCGAACTCGTCGCCAGGGCGGCGCCCGACGGCTACACGCTGCTGCTCGGCAGCGTCGGCGCGAACGCCATCATCCCGGCGGCGTACCGCAATCTGCCGTACGACGCGGTGAACGACTTCGCGCCGATCGGCGTCGTCGCCTCGGCACCCTACGTCCTGGTGGTGCATCCGTCGCTGCCGGCCAAAAACATGAAGGAACTGATCGCGCTCGCCCGCGCGAAGCCCGACGCCCTCACCTACGCCTCGTCCGGCAACCTGAGCGGCGCGCACCTGTCCGGGGAATTCATCAACTATCTGGGCAAGGTGCAGATGCTGCACGTGCCGTACAAAGGCGCCGCGCCGGCGATGAACGACCTGCTGGGCGGGCAGGTGGCGATCACCTTCGCGGCCATTTCCGGCGCCGTGCCCTTCGTCCAGTCCGGGCGCCTGCGCGCGCTCGGCGTCACCGGCCCCAAACGGTCGGCGGCCTTTCCCGACGTGCCGGCGATCGGCGAAGTGCTCAAGGGCTACGATGTCAGCCAGTGGTACGCCCTCTTCGCGCCCGCCGGCACGCCGAAGGACGTCGTCGCGCGGCTGCACGAGGAGATGGTCAAAGCGCTCGACAAGCCCGACGTCCGCAAGCGGCTCGTGGACATCGGCGCGGATCCCGTGGGCGGCACGCCCGACCAGCTCGCCGCGCAGGTCAAGGCCGAGATCGCCCGCTGGGGCACCGTCATCAAGGCTGCGGGCATCAAACCGGAATAATCGCCGCTGGGCTAGCGCCGCTTGCCGAATCCCGCCAGGTGTATGCGCCGCGACTCGTTCAGGATCGCCAGGTACACCTTGTGCAGCATCTTGTCGTTGACGCCGTACTGTCTGGCCCACGCCTTGCGCTGCGCGAACACTTTCTTCCGGTGCGCCGGATTGCCGATGCTCTTGCGGTCGGTCTTGAACTGCAGCGCGGCCTTGGCGTAGCCGGTGCGCTGCCCAAGCAGTTTGACAATGGCGCGGTCGATCGTATTGACCGCGACGCGGATATCGGTGAGATTGCGGCAGGCACGGGGAGATTTCATGGTTTCCTTTCAGCACGGGTTCCGGAACGGGCAGTGTACCGCCATCATGGCTGAGGCCAAACCACGGGCGCTGCGGGCATGCGCCGCCCTCATGCTGCTCGCCGCACTGCCGGCGCTCGCGCAGACGCCGCCCTATCCCGCCAAAACGATACGCCTCATCGTCCCCTGGGCGGCGGGCGGCACCACGGACATCCTCGGGCGCATCGTCGGGCAGAAACTCGCCGAGGGCTGGGGCCAGGCGGTCGTCATCGACAACCGCGGCGGCGCCAGCGGCAACATCGGTTCCGAAGTCGCGATCCGTGCGCCCGCCGACGGCTATACGCTGCTGCTCGGTTCCATGAGCACGCACACGATGAACCCCTTCCTCTACAGCAAGATGAGCTGGGACCCGATCAACGATGTCGCGCCCATCTCGCTGGTGGCGACCGTCGCGAGCGTGCTGGTCGCACATCCCTCGCTGCCGGCGAAGAACGTGAAGGAGCTGATCGCGCTTGCGAAGGCGCGGCCCGGACAGCTCAACTTCGCCTCCGGCAGCAGCGTCTACCAGTTGTGCGGCGAACTGCTCAAGATGACCGCGAAGATCGACCTCGTGCACGTGCCGTACAAGGGCGGCGGCCAGGCGGTGACCGACCTCATGGGCGGGCAGATCGAAACCCTGTTCACCGGCGCGCCGGTGACGCTGCCGCACATCAAGGCCGGCAAGCTGAAGGTGCTGGCGGTGACCAACGGCAAGCGCGCCGCCGTGCTGCCGGACGTGCCGACCATCGGCGAGACGCTGCCGGGCTACGAACTGAACAACTGGTACGGCCTGCTGGCGCCGCCCGGCACGCCCAGGGCGATCATCGACAAGGTCAACGCCGACCTGGCGCGCGCGCTCGGCGCGCCGGATATCCGCGAGAAGCTGCTTGTACTCGGCGCCGATCCAACCCCGAGTACCCCGGAGCGTTTCGCGACGGTGATCCGTACCGATGCCGAACGCGCGGGAAAAATCATCAAGGCGGCGGGGGTTAAACCGGATTGACCGGCGGACGTTCCCCGCCACCGGAACCGGCCGGCGTCCGCCGGGTCCTACCAGTGACGGCCGCGCCCCCTGCGGCGGAAGGAGACCGGACATGACCCTCACCTGCATACGACTGGCCTGCGCGCTGTGCCTGGCAGGCGCACCGCTCTTCGCCGCGGCGAACGAGAATACCGGCATCGCGAACGCCGCCATCGACATGCGCACCTTCCTTCGCGTATCGACGGATGCTGCGCTGCACCGCGATACGCGCCGCCTGTCCGAGCGCGAGTTCATCCGCATGAGCCGCGAGCCGGGCACCGTGGTCCTGGACGCCCGCAGCCGCGAGCGCTACGACGAGTTGCATATCAAGGGCGCACTCAACCTGAGCTTTCCGGACATCGCGGTGGACAGCCTCGCGCAACTGATTCCGGACCGGAACACCCGCATCCTCATCTACTGCAACAACAACTTCCTGAACGCCGATACCGCGTTTCCCGCCAAGCTGCCGGGCGCCTCGCTCAACCTCTCGACCTACATCGCGCTGTACCACTACGGCTACCGCAACCTCTACGAACTGGGGCCGGTCATCGACGTCAACCGCGCCGCGCTCGACTTGCTCTCCACGCGCTGAGAACCGGCTCGCAGGGACGCCGCGCTCCCCGCGGCGCGCCGTTCGCGGTAAAGTGCTGCCCCGATCCCCCACCCGCGGAATGCCCACGTGCCCCTGACCGTTCTCTTCACCGATGCCCGCGTCGCCGACCTTGACCTCGAACGCGCGGTGACCGGCCCCGACTGCGCGCTGCTCAATCCGCGCAAGGACCGCTTCGACGACATCGACCTCGCGTCCTGGAGCAGCGCCGACGCCGTCATCACCGCCCGCATGCCCATCGACGCCAAGACGATCCCGCATCTCAAGCGCACGCGCATCGTGGTGCGCCACGGCGTGGGCTTCGACATCGTGGACCTCAAGGGCTGCGGCGAAGCGGGTATTGCGGTGTGCAACGTGCCCGACTACGGCACGACGGAAGTCGCGGACTCCGCGATCGCGATGATGCTGGCCTTCGCGCGCGGCGTTCCGGCGCTGGATGCCGCCCTGCGCGCGGACCTCAAAGCCGGCTGGTCGCACACGCACGGCGTGACCGCGCGGCGGCTGCGTGGCGCCTGTTTCGCCGTGATCGGGCTGGGCCGCATCGGCACCGCGGCGGCGCTGCGCGCGCGGGCCTTCGGCATGGAGGTGGCGTTCTACGACCCGGCGCTGCCGAACGGCGCGGAACTGTCGTTCGGGTTCACACGCGTGCGTACACTCGAGGCGTTGCTCGGCATGGCCGATGTCGTGTCCCTCCATACGCCGCTGACCCCGCAAACGAACCGCATGCTCGACGCCAAGGCCGTCGCCGCGATGAAACCCGGCGCCTGGCTCATCAACACGGCGCGCGGACCGATCTGCGACACCGTGGCGCTGCTCGAAGGCCTGAAGAGCGGCAAGCTCGGCGCCGTGGGCCTCGACGTGCTGCCGACGGAGCCGGGCACGACGATGGCGGACGACCCGCTGATCAAGGCCTGGCTGGCGAACGAACCGTGGCTGCGCGGCCGCATGCTGCTCAACCCGCACGCCGCGTGGTTCAGTCCGGCGTCGATGGCCGACCTGCGGACCAAGGCGATGGAAACGGCGTGGGACTATCTGCGCGACGGCAAGCTCGCGAACTGCGTGAACGAGGAATTTCTCAAGCAACGTCGCTGACCCCGTGGCGCGGCTGACGCAGCGCCTGGTTTATACTCGCTGCACCACGCGCGTCAGCTTCCTGCGGGCGCTGCAGAAACAGACCCGGTCAACGGGCACCACATCTCTGGAGGAGTCCGCATGTACGCACGCCTGCCGTGCCGGTCGCTGTCGTGTACTGCGATCGCGCTTGTTCTCAGCCTGCCGTCGCTCGCCGTCTTTGCGCAGTCAGCAAAGGAAACGCCCTACCCGAACCGCCCGATCCGCTTCGTCGTGCCCTTCCCGCCGGGCGGCACCACCGAGATCCAGGGCCGCAAGCTTGCCGAGAAGTTGTGGCAAAAGCTGGGGCAGCCGTTGGTGATCGACAACCGCGCGGGCGCCAACGGCAGCATCGGCATGCGCATCGTCGCGCAGGCGCCGCCCGACGGCTACACCATCATCCTGGCGAATGTCGGCAATTGGGCCGTGCACCCCAACCTCTACAAGCTCGACTACGACGTCCTGCGCGACTTCGCGCCGATCATCCATGTCGCCACCTCGCCGGGCGTGCTGGCGGTCAATCCCGGCGTCGCCGCGAAGAACGTGCCGGAGTTCATCGCGCTGCTGCGGCAGAAGCCCGACCAGTTCACTTATGGCTCGAACGGCATCGGCGGCTTCAGCCACCTCGCCGGCGAACTGTTCGGCTCAATGACCAAGACGCGGTTGACGCACATCCCCTACAAGGGCGCGGCGCCCGTGCTGACGGACCTCATCGGCGGCCAGATCCAGGCGACCTTCAACAGCGTTGTGCCCACCCTGCCGCATGTGAAATCCGGCCGCGTGCGCGCGCTCGCGACCACCGGCGCCGTCCGCCTTGAGCTGCTGCCCGACCTGCCGACGGTCGCCGAATCCGGCGTGCCCGGTTACGAGGCCTCGACATGGTCGGCGATGGGTGCGCCGGCGGGCACGCCGCCGGCCGTCATCGCGCGGCTGAACCGCGAGATCGTCGCGATCCTGCAAACGCCGGAAATGAAGGACAACGCGCGCGCGGAAGGCTCCACCATCAACGGCGGCACGCCCGAGCAATTCAGGGCCACGCTGAAGGCCGAGCTCGCCAAGTACGGCAAGCTGATCAAGGAGGCCGGCATCAAGGCCGACAACCTCTGAACGTCGCGCGCGCAATCGCAAGGAACAGGAGACCGGAATGGCAAAGCAGGACGAAAAACTGGCGAAAATGAAGCAGAAGTACGGCGCCCGCGGCATCGACGACGGCATGCGCCTCAATCCGCGGGACTTCCCCGACATGCTGGAATGGCGCGACGAACTCGACCCGCACTACACGAAACTGTGGCTCGACTGGACCTACGGCGGCATGTTCAAACGCGGCGTGCTGACGGACCGGGTGCGCATTCTCGTCGTCATCGGCCAGTGCGTGGCGCTGGACGAGCTGGAGATGCTGGGCGGACACATCCGCAGCGCACTCGCCGCCGGCGCGACGCCGCGCGAGGTGCTGGAGGTGATCCTGCAGTTGACGGTCTACATCGGCCTCCACCGCATCGGCCGCGCGGCGCGCGTCTTCAAGCAGGTCGTGACCGAGCTGGGCCGCATGGACGAAATCACCAAAACGCAGTTGCCGGTGGACGGCACCAGCAGCCAGCGCACGCTGGAGAAGGACCGCGCCACCTGGCGGGTGTCGGAGAAGGAATTTCCGCGCCGAGAGGAACTGGTCAGGAAATACGGCTGGCAGGGCGTGGGTTCCGGCCTGCGGCTGCAGCCGACGCACCACGTCATCACGCTGGAGAAGCTCGACCGCCTCGACCAGAACTTCACCAAGCTGTGGGAGGATTTCGTCTACGGCGGGATGTACACCCGCGGCATCATCGACGACAAGACGCGCGAGTTCATCGTGGTCGGCGAGCTGCTGGTGCTGAACGAGGGCCCGCAGACCGAGAACCACATGCGGGCGGGTCTCATGCACGGCGCGACGCCGCGCGAGATGCTGGAAGTCGTGCTGCAGTCGACGGTTTACCTCGGCATGCCCGCCATGACGCGCAATATCGGCATCCTCACGCGCATCCTCGAGGAACAGGGCCGGCTGCACGAGATCACCGACTCGCAGTTGCCGCTGCCGGCGTAACGGCAGCCGGTGGTAAGCTTTCCGCATCCAGGTGATGCGGAGAGCGATCATGAAACGAAGCGGGTTTCGGAAGTTTTTTGTCGCGGTTGCCGCTGCGCTCCCGTGCGCGACGGCCCACGCCCAGGAGTTCCCCACCAAGCCGGTGCGCGTCATCGCCGCGTCCACCGGCACCAGCGGCGACCTGCTCGCGCGCTACCTCGCGCAGCGGCTCGCCGAGCAATGGGGCCAGTCCGTGATCGTGGAAAACCGCTCCGGCGCCGGGGCCGTAGTCGCCGCCGAAGTGGCGGCGAAAGCGGCGCCCGACGGCTACACGGTGCATCTGGGGCAGCTCTCGTCCTTCGGCGCCGCACCCTCGCTCTACAGCAAGCTCGGCTACGACCCGCTGAAGGATTTCGCCCCGCTGACCCTGTACGCGCACGTGCCGCTGCTGATCGTCGCGCATCCGTCCGTGCCCGCCGCGACCCTGAAGGAGTTCCTCGACTACGCCAAGGCGCGGCCGGGCGCGATCAATTATTCCTCGGGCGGCCCGGGCACGGCCGCGCACCTGACGTTCGAGCTGCTCAACTTCCGGACGGGACTGAAGCTCGTGCATATCCCGTACAAGGGCGTGGGCGCCGCCACCACCGCCATCATCGGCGGCGAGGTGCAGCTCTCCGCCGTGCCGATCCCCGTCGCGCTGCCGCAGGCGAAGGCGGGCAAGGTACGGGCGTATGCGATCACCTCCAAAAACCGCTTCTCGGGGGCGCCGGACGTTCCGACGGCGGCGCAGGCGGGCCTGCCGGACTTCGAGGCGACCACCTGGTTCGCGATGTACGCCCCGGCGCGCACGCCGGCCCCGCTCCTGCGCAAGCTGCAGGCGGACATGGTCGGCGTCATCCGCGCGCCCGCCACCAACGCGTGGCTCATCGCGCAGGGCGCCGATCCCGCCCCGGGCACGCCGGCGGAACTGACCGCGTTCATGCAGGGCGAGATCAGGAAGTGGGGCGACGTGATCCGCACCGCCGGCATCAAGGCGGAGTAGCCCGGCTGCGGCGCGGGGAAGTGGCTGCGCAAGCGCCGCCGCCGGGGTAGCATCCGGCCAGGGCGCATCCCGCGCCCAAGGCCCGCAGCAATCAGACCGCCACAGAGCGGTCTCCTGCCACCAGGAGGAATACGATGATTTCGTCGCACGCCCGTTTGCGCCTGTCCGCCCGCGCCCTCTGCGCGGCTGCCCTGTTCCTGGCCGTCCTGCCCGCGGCGGCCCAGCAGAACTTCCCCAACCGCCCGCTGCGCATGGTCATCCCGTGGCCACCAGGTCAGGCGACCGACCTGGTCGGCCGCGTCGTCGCGGTGAAGCTGACCGACGTGCTGGCCCAGCAGGTCGTCGCGGACAACCGCCCCGGCGCGGGCGGCATGATCGGCACCGACGTGGTCGCCAAAGCCACGCCCGACGGCTACACGCTGCTCGCCGCGTCCTCCGGACCGGTCACCATCAATCCGCTGCTGCAGAAGGCGCCCTACGACCCCGAGCGCGACCTGGTGCCGGTGGCCAATGTGGCACGCTCGCCCTACCTGCTGGTGACCAATCCCGCGTTTCCGGCGAAGAGCGCGGTGGAACTGATCGCGCTCGTGAAATCGGCGCCCGGCAAATACTCCTTCGCTTCCTCCGGCACGGGCGCCACCGGCCACCTGGTCGGGGAATGGTTCAACAACGTGAACGGACTCAAGGCCACGCACGTCCCCTACAAGGGCAGTGCGCCGGCGCTGGTCGATGTCATCGGCGGACAGGTCGCCTATACGCTGGAGACGATGGCCGCGACGCTGCCGCTGATCAAGTCGGGCCGGCTGAAGGCCTACGGGGTCTCGACCCTGACCGCCAGCGCGCTGGCGCCGGACATTCCGCCGCTGGCGGTTGCCGCCAACATGCCCGGCTTCGACGCCGCGGCGTGGATCGGGGTGATGGTCTCCGCCGGCACGCCCAGGCCGCTGGTGGAGCGCCTGACGAAGGCGGTGGACGAGGCGATGCGCACCCCCGACGCGCGCGAGCGGCTGGTGGCCTCTTCACTCGAACCCGATTACATGCCGACGGCCCAGTTCGCGGAGTACCTCAAGACGCAGAAGACGCGTTTCATGGATGTCATCCGGCAGGGCAACATCCGGATCGAGTGAGCGGCGGCCGGCACATTTTCGCGCCGATGCGGTATGTTCCGGTTCCGCCCCTTTCACCCTGAACGGAGTTTCCGCCCATGCTGTGGACCATTGCCTGCGTCGACAAACCCGACACCGCCGCCATCCGCGACTCGGTGCTGACCATCCACCGCGATTACCTCGTGAGCCAGAAGGGCATTCTGGTGCTGGCCGGCGCGACGCAGAACGACGAGGGCACCGTGGCGATCGGCAGCCTGTTCGTCGTCAACGTGGGGAGCCGCGCGGAAGCGAAGAAGTTCTCCGATGGCGATCCCTTCACGCAGAAAGGCGTGTTCGCCAGCATCACGATCACCCGCATGCGCAAGGGGCAGTGGAATCCCGCGGCCGCCGAGGGGGCATAGGGTATCGCCCGGGTGCGGGGCACATGCCCGGCATGAGCGTTTCGCTGCGCGCGTTCGCCGCACTGGTCCTGCTGTTCGCCGCCGGCCTGCCGGCCGCCGACGCCGCGCCCTGCGTCACCGCGACCGAGGCGTGCGGCCAGTGGCTGACGCTCGACGCCGGGGGCGCCAAGGCTTTCGTCTACGCCACCCAGCCGCTCGGCACGCGCAATCCGGCGATCACCCGCGCGCTGGTGCTGGTCCACGGCGCGCAACGCAACGCGGACGCCTATTTCCGCACTGCCGTGGCGGCGGCCTCGCAGGCCGGTGCGCTGGACGACACCCTCGTGATCGCGCCGCGCTTTTCCGCCAATGACGGCCGCGCCTGCAAGGACACCCTTGCCGCCGGCGAGATCAACTGGCCGTGCGCCGGCAACAGCTGGCGCGCCGGAGGCGCCGTGCGCGGGAACCCGGCGCTCACCTCCTTCGATTTCGCCGACGCGATCCTGCGGGCGCTCGCGAACAAGGATGCTTATCCCAACCTCGCGCGCATCGTGTTCGCCGGCCATTCCGGCGGCGCGCAGTTCGCGGTGCGCTACGCGATGGCCAACCAGGTCCACGACAGCCTCGGCGTCCCGGTCACCTACGTGGTGGCCAGCCCGTCGTCTTACGCCTACCTCGATGCTTCCCGCCCGGTCCCCGACACTGCCGGCTGCACGGGCTACAACCGCTGGCCGTACGGCCTGCAAGGCCGCCGGGGCTACGCCGCCCGCCTGACCGACAGCCAGCTGCGCAAGCAATTCCTGGCGCGGCCCGTCAGTTACCTGGTCGGCGCACTCGACACCCAGCCGAATTACCAGATGGATACGAGCTGTCCGGCGATGATGCAGGGTCCGCAGCGCCTCGCGCGCACGCAGGCGTTCGTCGAGGCCCTCGGGAGGAACTACCGCAGCCAGCCGCCGCTGCTGGTCGTGGCGGGGTGCGGCCATGAGCAGGACTGCGTTCTCCGCGCGGCCCCGGTGTTGCCGGTATTGTTCCCCAGGAGCCCCTAGTATCATGCGCGTTGACGCCGGGCCCTGATCCCGGCATCCAACCAAGGCCGCGCAGGCAATAGACGGCCGCTGCCACGAGGAGATCGCATGACCATCCGTACGCGTTTGCTTCGCCGGTGCGCGCCCGCGCTCATCGCCACCGCCTGCGCAACCTGCTTCGCGCCGCACGCCGCAGCCCAGGCGCCCTACCCGACCCGCAACGTGCAGGTGATCCTGCCCTACGTCGCCGGCGGCTCGGTGGATGTCATCACGCGCGCGGTCGCCCAGGAATTGTCCAAGGCCTGGGGCCGCAGCCTCATCATCGACAACCGTCCGGGCGCGAGCGGCATGATCGGCACGGAACTGGCGGTCAAGGCCGACCCCGACGGCTACGTGCTGCTCGGGCACTCGTCCTCCTACCCGGCGACCGCCGCGGTGCGCGAGAAGCTGCCCTTCGATCCGGCCAAGGGCATCGTGCCGGTGGCGATGTTCGCGCGCGCGCCGATGATCTTCGCGATCCACCCTTCCGTGCCGGCGCAGAACATCCGGGAACTCGTCGCGCTCGCGAAGCGGAACCCGGGCAAGCTCAACTACGGCTCGTCCGGCATCGGCGGCAACAACCACTTTTCCGGCGCGCTGTTCGCGCACGCCGCCGGCATCAAGATGACGCACATTCCGTTCAAGGGCATCGCGCTCGCGGTGACCGCCGCCGCCGCGGGCGAGATCGAGATCGTGATCGCCAGCGCGGCCGCGGTGAACCCGCAGATGAAGGCGGGGCGGCTGCGCGCGCTGGGCGTCACCAGCCTCGAGCCCTCGCCCCTGCTGCCGGGCCTGCCGGCCGTCGCGCAGTCCGGCGTGCCGGGCTACAGCTACGAGCTCTGGTGGGGCCTGTTCGCGCCGGCGGGCATGACCGCCGAGCGGGTCAACTTCATCAACGCCGCCGTCAACAAGGCGCTCGCGGGGCCGGACCTGAAGAAATTCTTCGACCAGGAAAGCGCGGAGCCGTGGCCGCAAACCCCGGCGCAACTGGCCGACCTGCTGCCCCGGGAGATCGCGCGCTACAAGCAGGCCGCACAGCTCGCAGGGATTCAGGCGCAGTAAGCTTTCGGTTCCATCCCGGTCTCGGCAAAGGACGTATGCAATGTGGTTCACACCGTTCATCCGCCGCCTGTCGGCGATACTGTTTTGCGCCGTCGCGGCGCCCACGCTGGCGCAAACTCCGTATCCGACGAAGCCGATCCGGCTGGTCGTGCCCTTCGTGCCGGGCGGCAGCACCGACCTCATCGCGCGGATGATGGCGCAAAAACTGGGCGAGGCCTGGGGGCAGCAGGTGCTGGTGGACAACCGCCCCGGTGTCGGCGGCACCATCGGCGTCGACTACGTCGCGAAATCCGCGCCGGACGGCTACACGCTGGTGTTCGGGCACGTCGGCACCTTCGGTTTCGGTCCGTCGCTGTATCCGAAGCTGCCCTACGATCCGGTCAACGATTTCGCGCCGGTCATCCTGTTCGCTTCCGTGCCCAACATGATCGCGGTGCATCCTGCCCTGCCCGCGAAAACGGTGAAGGAACTGATCTCCGTCGCGCGGGCGCGGCCGGGGCAGCTCAATTACGGATCCTCCGGCAACGGCAGCGCCTCGCATCTGGCAACCGAGTACTTCAAGCTGCTCACGAAAACGGACATGCTGGCGATCGCCTACAAGGGCACCGGCCCCCTCGTCACCGACCTGATCGCCGGCCAGACGCAGCTCACCATCAACGGCGTGCCGCCGCTCGCGCCGCACGTGCAGTCCGGCCGGCTGCGCGGGCTCGCCGTCGCCAACGCGAAGCGCGTCGCCCTCTTGCCCGATCTGCCGACGGCCATCGAGGCCGGCGTGCCGGGCTACGAGGTGATCACCTGGTTTGGTCCGCTGGTCCCGGCGAAAACACCGCGCGACATCGTCGTGAAGATGAATGCCGACCTGATGAAGATCCTGCAGCGCCCCGACCTGAAGGAGCGCCTCGCCGCGGAAGGCGCCGATCCGATCGGCAGCACGCCCGAGCAGTTCGCCGTCCACATCAAGAGCGAAATGGAGCGCTGGGGGAAAGTCGTGAAGGCCGCGAACATCCGGCCGGACTGATCCCTCAGGCCGCGACGGCGATCCCTTCCTGCTCGCAGGAGTTCGCCACGTCGCTGATCGTGACACGCTGCATGTCGCGCACCCAGCGCAGGTCGTCGTAGTCCGTGCCGCGGTGCATGGTGCAGCGGTTGTCCCACATGATGAGTTCGTTTGGCCGCCAGCGGTGCGTGTGCACGAACTGCGGCTGGGTCACGTGCGCGATCAGCTCGTCGATCAACGCGCGGCCTTCCGTATCCGGCATGTCGAGGATGCGTCCCGCGTGGGACGCCACGTACAGCGATTTGCGGCCGCTCTCCGGCAGCGTGCGCACCAGCATCTGCGGTACCGGCGGCAGGCGCCGCTGTTCGTCCTCGTTGAACTCGGTGAAGCCGCTGCGCAGCCGCGAGTGGGCGATGCAATGCTCGGCGACGAGGCCGTGCAGTTTCGTTTTCATGGCCGGCGGCAGCGCGTCGTAGGCCGCACGCTGGTCCGCGAACTGGGTGTGCCCGCCGATCGGTGCGATGCTCCGTGAATACAGGAGCGAACACAGGCTCGGCAGTCGCTTGAAGGAACTGTCGGTGTGCCACAGCTTGTTGCCCGCCTTGTACATGCGCTGCCGGCTGGTTTCACCCCAGATCTTGCCCTCGGCGTTGAGGTTGGAGATGTCCGCGAACGCGCCGCTGTAGCGCGTCGGCGTCGCCTTGGGGTCCAGCGTGCGTTCCTTTTCGACGGGCCCGAAGCGCGCGGAGAAATCCAGGTGCTGCTGCGGGGTCAGGTTCTGCCCCGGAAACGCGAGTACCGCGTATTTGAAAAACGCCGCACGAATTTCAGCGAAATCCGCGTCCGCGAGCGGCTGCGACAGATCGACGTCGCCGATCTCGGCCGCGAAGTCGGGAGTGACGGGATAGATGGTAATAGCCATGTGCGCTCCTCCTGCCATTCAGATGCTGTTCTAAAGTCGAATTATCCACCCTGGGAACCGGCTTGCGGCGCCGGCGCCATTTTTTCCGGCAAGGCGCCGTCGAGAAAATCGACAACGATATCCCGGTAGGTGGCGCCGAATTTCGGCGCGAAGGCCTCGATGTGGCCACTTGATTCGATCACGATCAGGCGCTTGGGCTCTTTCGCCTGGTCGAACAGCCGTCGGCCATGGGTCACCGGAATCACGGCGTCCGACGTTCCGTGCATCAACAGCAGAGGAATCGGCGCCAGGCGCCCGATATAGCGGTCCGGGCTATAGGTGTCGTCCATGAGCACGCCGGAACCGGAGACCCTGTCGCTGGCGATGGAGGAGTAGGAAAAGAAGGTCGCCTCGATGACGATCGCCCTGACACCCCTGCGGTTGCCGGAGCCGACGACGGCGATCGCATTCGCGCCGCCCAGGCTCTGGCCGAGGACGGCCAGGCGGTCCGGATTCACATCCGCACGCGATCGAACGTAGTCGAGCGCGCTGCCGGAGTCCTCGAACACGCCCTTGGGCTCCGGCGCCCCCTCGGACGCGCCGTACCCGCGGTAATCGAAGACGAACAGGTTATATCCCCGCTTTGGCAGCCACTCGACGAACTGCCAGTGCGCGGAAAGATTCTGGGCGTTGCCGTGATAGTGAACGACGGTGCCCTTCGCCTGCCGGGGATCATCGTACCCCGCCGCCGGAATAAACCATCCGTAAAGAAGCGTTCCGTCCGGACTCCTGAATCGCACCTCCTCGAACTTGAGGCCCGCCCGCGCCGGCGTGTCGTAGATCACGCGGTCCGGATGATAGAACAGGCCCTGCACGCAGCCCACCAGCATTGACGAGGCCGCC
This sequence comes from Burkholderiales bacterium, assembly GCA_050741255.1. Taxonomy (GTDB): domain Bacteria; phylum Pseudomonadota; class Gammaproteobacteria; order Burkholderiales; family SG8-41; genus CAZXNF01. The sequence goes on from JBOIEQ010000004.1 coordinate 45,634, forward strand.
AGCAGGCAGGCGATCCGGCATCCGGCGGCGCTCCATCCGCCGGTGCCCTTCAGGCCTGCCATACGCCGTAGCCCTTTTCCCGCAAGGCGATCGCCAGCCCGACCTCCATGTTCCCGCCCCGCAGGTGTCCTGAACCCCATTATCCCCGTCTGGCGGCGACCGCGCTCGCCGCCGCGGCCCTACTGGCGCGGCGGTTCGCGTACGAGTTGCGAGAAGGCTTCCAGATCGCGACGGTCGACGTCGGAGATCGCGGCATACGCCAGCCCGCTCTCCGTCCACGTCGCCACCCCGTAGCCGCGCGCGCGCGCAAAAGCGGGGGGCGCGCCCCTGCCGTCCTCCGCACGCCACACGTAGAGGTTGATGACGTGGTTGCGGATCCGGTAGACGATGGCCGCCGCAGGATGCGTGTCCACGCGGTCGAGCCGCGCGCCGAGGAGCAGATAGCCCTGCGCCGCGAGATCGCGCACCGCCGGCGCGAAATCGATCCTGCCCTGCAGCCACGGCTTGACGGTGTGGCGGTCGCCGGATCCCACGTCCAGCAAGTGCGTCCCCGGCGTCAGCGATGCCACGTGGCTCGCGACCAGCGCCTCAAACGGCGGGGGCGCCGGCACGCTGCGCCCCGCGTGATAGCCGAGCGCCGCGCTGCCGGCGGCCACCGCGAGAACGACGGCCGCCGCCGGCAACCAGCGCAGGCCGTGCAGGCGCCCGGGCCGCGCGCGGGTCTCCGCCTCCTTGCGCAGGCGGTAGACGAGGCCCGCCGGGGCGGCATGCCGGGGCGCGGCGGCACGTGCGCGCTGCACCAGCGCTTCGCGCGCGGCGCGGGCCACCGTGCACGCCGGGCAGACGGCCAGATGCTCCGCCATGTCGAGCCGGGTCGCGGCGTCCACTTCGCCGTCGAGATAGGCGTCGAGCAACTGGGCGGCATGCGCGCAGTTCATCGCTGCCCCCCCTGCCGCAGCCGGGCGGACGTCATCGCCGCCATGAGAAGGTCCCGCCCGCGCGCGAGGCGCGACATGACGGTGCCGATCGGCACATCCACGATGGCGCTGATCTCCTTGTAGCTCATCTGTTCCAGTTCGCGCAGCACCACCACCTCGCGGAAGTCCGGCGGCAGCCGCGCGATGCAGGCGCGCACCCAGCGCGCGTCCGACGCGCGCATTGCCTGGGCCTCGGGATCGTCGGCCGCTGCGTTTTCCGAGTGCGTTTCCTCGTCGAAGGGTGTCTCGCTACGCCCGCGGCGCCCGTCCTCGCGCAGCCGGTCCACGCACGCGTTGCGCACGATCGCCATGAACCATGCACGCGGATTCGCGCCCGACTGCGCGTCGAGGAAACGCAGGGCGCGCAGCGCGGCCTCCTGCACGACATCCTGGGCGCTGGCGGCGTCGCCGGTCATCCAGCGCGCGAGGTTGTACGCCGCATCGAGGTGCGCCAGCACGGTCGTCTCGAAGCGATGGTCGTGGTCGATCTGGGTCATATTTCTGTCATGACGGTGACGTTGGCCAGTTTATTCCCCGGAGTGCGGGCGCCGGCGCCGCGGGAATAAAACCCGCCCCCGCGCCGTCTCCCCCAGCGAGGCTGCTGCTGCAAAACCGGTTTCCCCTGTCATTCCACCCTCGCGGACGGTCGGTTCGCCCGTAACAAGGAGATCATCATGCTGCGCACGTTTTCTTCGTGGTCCTGCGGACTGCTCGTCGCCCTCTTCGCCGTCGCAACGGCCGCCGCGGCGGCGCCACCCGGCCCCAAGGTGTACGTCGGCAACTTCAAGGACAACACCGTCAGCGTCGTCGATCCGGCCAACGGCGCCGCCGTCGCCACCGTGCCCGTCGTGGCGGGACCCCACGGCATGGCGGTCTCGACGGACGGCCGCACCGTGTACGTGAGCGGCGACGCCTCGTCCGGGGTCAGTGTCATCGATACCGCGACCGACCGTGTCACGCATACGATCGAGGTCGGCAAGGCGCCGCACGGCGTCACGCTGACGCCCGACGGCCGGTGGCTGCTGGTCGGTGTCTACGGCGACGACCGCGTCGCGATCATCGATACCGCGAGCCGGCAGGTCGTGGCGACGGTGCCGGTGGGCAAGCCGCACAACATCGCGGTCCGTCCCGACGGCAAACTCGCCTACGTCGGCTCGCAGGAACCGGGCAAATTCGCGCTGGCGGTCGTCGATCTCGCCACGCGCGCGGTGGTGCGCAGCATCCCCCTCGAACGCGCGCCGCGCGGGGTGGATTCGGCCCACGACGGCAAGGCGCTCTACGTGACGCTGGCCGGCGCCAGCGCGGTGTACGTGGTGGACCCCGCCACGGACCGCATCACCGCCGAAATCCCGACCGGCGTGTCGCCCCACCTCGCCCAATACAATCGCGGCGCGCCGGCGGGCGTCGCCGTCGTGCAGGGCCCGGGCGAGCTGTTCCTGTTCGATCCCGCGAAGAACATCGCGCTGCGCTCCATCGCGGTCGGCAAGCAGCCGCACTGGGTGGCGGCCAGCGGCGACGGCAGGCAGGCCTACGTCACCAACGAGGGTTCGAACGACCTCACCGTCGTCGATCTCGCCACCGGGCGGACCACGACCATCCCCGTCGGCAACGCGCCGCGCAAGGTCGTCGCCCAGCCGGCGCCGGTCAAGGCGGCGGGGGGGGCGGCGGTATCCATCGTGAACTTCGCGTTCGCCCCGCTGCAGATCGCGATCGCCGCCGGCCGGAGCGTGACGTGGACCAACGACGACGGAGCGCCGCACGGGCTCGGCTTCAAGGACGGCGCCAGGGGCGCCGATGTGCTGCTGCCCGGCGCGGCCTTCAGCCGCGTGTTCGAACAGCCGGGCACCTACGACTACGTGTGTTCGGTGCATCCCTACATGACGGGAAAGGTGACCGTGCGGGCCCGGTAACCGCGCCGGCTAGGCCTGCCACACCCCGTAGCCTTTTTCCCGCAAGGCGATCGCCAGTTCGACCTCCATGTCCCGCGCGGCGTCGTACGGCATCGGGTTGTAGCACTCGTACAGCTCTGGCAGCAGGCGTTCGCCGTAGAGCCGGACATACCTGTTCGCCCGGATGCCGGCCTTGTGCTTGTCGAAGCGGTCATCGGGGCTGAGTCCAGTCATGCCGACGTAGACGCAGGGTCTGAGCGGATCGTGGTCGGGATTGCACTTCACGAACTTGCGCTCGTACAGCACGGCATTCGACAGCAGCACCACGTAGACATGGTGATGATCGCGGCGTCTGCGGACCGCCATGCCCGCTCAGCGATCGGCGGCCTTCTCGGCCTGCTGCTGCGTTTCCTCTGCCTTTTGCTGCGCGTCGTCGATCTTCCGCTGCATCTGCTCCATCGTCTTCTTGCCGGCCACGAGTTCCTGCTGCTTGACCGCTGCAGCGGTCGCCGCGGTGCCGGCGGTTTCGACGCCGCAGCCGCCCACAGCCGCGGTAACGACGAGGCTCAGTGCGATGAGGCTGCGATGTGTGGACAAGTGGATGACCCGATCAGCAGAATCTGAGCATCATAATACTTCCTACTTCCCTCCACTCCCCGCGCACGAGCAACGACGCCCGCCCCGCCCGTCACCGTCACCGTCAATAGCCGAGCGGCATCTGTACGGACCGGTCGTAGACGAGCCCGTCCGCGGCGGGGCGCGCCGCCCCGTGCAGGACGTGCGGGCGCACGTCGTCCGCCGCGACGAGGTGCAGCACGGCGATGCCGCGCCCGAGCAGGACGTCCGCAATGAAACTGCGGTGGCAGTGCGCAGGCTGGGTCTCGGCGCACATGAAGGCCGCGCGCGCGGTCTGACCGCGGGCGATCAGTGCTTCCAGGGCCTGCTTGAAGGGGGCGGAGGCCATGTGATCGGCGAACCCGCGAAACGCCGCGTCGCGCAGCCCGAGGTGCGGCGAGTCGCGCCGGGGCCGGCGCATCCCGCCCAGCGCGACGCCCTCCCAGGTGTAGGCGATGCCCGCCCGCGCGAGCGCCGTCTCGAGCATCGCGCGGCGGAACTGCGGGTGCCGCTTCGAGGACGGATAGGCGCGCACGTCGATCAGACATTCGATCCGGTGCGCCTCGAGCACGTCCATAAACGCCGCCAGGCTGCGGCTGCCGTGGCCGATGGTGTACAGCGTGGTCGCGGGATTCATGTCGCGATGACGACCGGGGCGGCGTCGCGCCGAATGGCTGCGCCGAAATCGGTGAAGAGCTGCGTGGTCATCCGGATTCAGTCGTTCGCATCTGCATCGGCGCGGCGCCGGGAGACACCGCCAAACGCCATGTGTGATGGCATATAATGCCGCGATTCGGGCGGAACGGAAATCGTTCCGATAGCCCCGTCCGAGCATTCAATCGAACCTTGGGAGTTCATGACATGCAAACAGTATTCACCCGATTGTGGGTTGCCATCCTCGCGCTGACGCTGGCCGCGTGCTCCAGCAATCCGTTCGGCGCCTCCGACCAGGAAATCCAGACCGTGCGTTACGGCAAGGTCGAACAGATCACCCCGGTGACCATCGACCACCCGAACAAGTTCGGCATTGGCGCCATCCTCGGCGGTGCCGCGGGTGCCGGGCTCGGCAGTCTGATCGGCGCCGGGACCGGACGCGACGTCGCGATTGCCGTGGGTGCGCTGGCCGGTGCAGTGGGCGGCAGCTACGCGCAAAGCCGTGCAAGCACCAAGAACGGCATGCAGATCGTCGTGCGAACCGATAGCGGCGTACTGGTTGTGGTAACCCAGCCCACGGATGCCAATATCCGCGTCGGTGACCGCGTGCAGATCATCGGAACCGGTGGGGACGCCAGCGTCACGCGCCTGTAACGCGATAGCGACGCCCACAAAAAAGCCGGCTCACGCCGGCTTTTTTTATGGGTGCGGAGAACGCACTCAGGCCGCGGCCGCTTCCTTCTCCTTGCCCTTGCCGGCCTTGGCTTCCACCGGCGCCGGACGGTCCATCAGTTCGACGATCGCCATGGGCGCGTTGTCGCCCTGGCGGAAGCCGGACTTGAGGATGCGGAGGTAGCCACCGTTGCGCTTCGCGTAGCGCGGACCCAGCTCGCCGAAGAGCTTGCCCACGATATCGCGATCGCGCAGCCGGTTGAATGCGAGCCGGCGGTTGGCGAGCGTGGCGTTCTTGCCCAGCGTGATGATGGGCTCGGCGACGCGCCGCAGCTCTTTCGCCTTCGGCAGCGTGGTCTTGATGACCTCGTGCTTGAGGAGCGAAACGGTCATGTTCCGGAACATGGCCAGCCGGTGGCTGGTCGTCCGGTTGAGTTTGCGAAGTCCGTGACGGTGACGCATGGTAATTTCCTGACGGCCCTTAGGCCCGAATTAGGCTTTTTCCAGGCCGACGGGCGGCCAGTTTTCGAGCTTCATGCCGAGCGTGAGGCCGCGCGCGGCGAGTACTTCCTTGATCTCGTTCAGCGACTTGCGACCCAGGTTCGGCGTCTTCAGCAGCTCGGTCTCACTGCGCTGGATGAGATCGCCGATGTAATAGATATTCTCGGCCTTGAGGCAGTTGGCCGAACGCACCGTGAGTTCCAGGTCGTCCACCGGACGCAGCAGGATCGGGTCGATCGGCTGCGGCTTCTTGGACTCTTCGGTCGCGGCCGTGCCCTTGAGGTCGGCGAACACCACGAGCTGCTCGACCAGGATGCGGGCGGCGTAGCGGATCGCCTCTTCCGGCTCGATTGCGCCGTTGGTTTCGATGTCCACAATCAGCTTGTCGAGGTCGGTGCGCTGTTCGACGCGCGCGCTCTCCACGGCGTAGCTCACTCGGCGCACCGGGCTGAACGAGGCGTCCAGCATGATGCTGCCCACGCTGCGGGTTTCGCCCAGCGGGTCGCGGATGGCGCGCACGGTCGCCGGCACGTAGCCGCGGCCGCTTTCGACCTTGATCTGCATGTCGAGCTTGCCGCCGGCGGTCAGGTGCGCGATCACGTGATCGGGATTGACGATCTCCATGTCGTGCATCGGCTCGATGTCGCCGGCCGTGACCACACCTTCACCGCTCTTCTTGAGGTTGAGCGTGACTTCGGCGCGATTGTGCAGCTTGAGCACGAGGCCCTTGAGATTCAGCAGGACGTCGACCACATCTTCCTGCACGCCCTCGATGGTCGAGTATTCGTGCAGCACTCCGGCCATTTTGACCTCGGTCGCGGCGTAGCCAGGCATCGAGGACAGAAGCACGCGGCGCAGCGCGTTGCCGAGCGTGTGGCCGTAGCCGCGCTCGAACGGTTCCATCGTGATCTTGGCGTGGAACGGCGAGATGTTCTGGACATCGATGATGCGGGGCTTGAGCAGACTGGATTGCATGTCGGGGGCTCCGGGTGCGGGTGCGCTTAGCGCGAGTAAAGTTCGACCACGAGCGATTCGTTGATGGTGGCGGGCAGCTCGGTGCGCAACGGCAGCGCCTTGAACGTGCCTTTCAGTTCCTTGGCATCCACCGTCAGCCATTCCGGGAAGCCGCGGCCTTCGGCAGCCTCGGCGGCGCCCTTGATGCGCAACTGGGCTTTGGCCTTCGCCGCGACCTCGACCACGTCGCCGGGACGCAGATGGTACGACGGGATGTTGACGCGCTTGCCGTTCACGAGAATCGCGTTATGGCGCACGACCTGGCGGGCTTCCGAGCGCGAGGCGCCGAACCCCATGCGGTAGGCGACGTTGTCCAGGCGGCTCTCGAGAATCTGCAGCAGCGCTTCGCCCGTGATGCCCTTCTGGCGCTCGGCTTCCGCATAGGTCTTGCGGAACTGGCGCTCGAGCTCGCCGTAGAGGCGGCGCACCTTCTGCTTTTCGCGCAACTGGGTGGCGTAGCCGGACAGGCGGCTGTTCTTCTGGCCGTGTTGCCCGGGCGGGTAGTTGCGGCGCTCGATGGCGCACTTGTCGGTAAAGCACTTTTCGCCCTTGAGGAAGAGTTTCTCTCCCTCGCGGCGGCATTGACGGCATTTGGCGTCGAGATTGCGGGCCATGTTTTCTCCTTGACCTTAGACGCGCCGCTTCTTGGGCGGGCGGCAGCCGTTGTGCGGGATGGGCGTCACGTCGGCGATCTGGGTGATCTTGATGCCAAGCGCGTTCAGCGAGCGCATGGCGGATTCGCGGCCGGGTCCGGGCCCGCTGATGCGGACTTCCACGTTCTTCACGCCACACTCCTGCGCGATGCGCCCGGCTTTTTCGCCCGCCATCTGCGCGGCGAACGGGGTCGATTTGCGCGAACCCTTGAAGCCGGCGGCGCCAGAGGTCGACCACGACAGCGCGTTGCCCTGGCGATCGGTGATCGTGATGATCGTGTTGTTGAACGAGGCGTGGATGTGAACGATCCCGTCGGATACGTTCTTCTTGACCTTCTTCCGCACCCGCGTATTAGCTTTGGCCATGGCCGTAATCCTTGTGCGCTGACTGCTGCTGAATCGTTAAATCGCGATCAGGCCGACGTCGGCTTGATGATCTTCACTGCTGCCTTGCGCGGCCCCTTGCGCGTGCGCGCATTGGTGCGCGTGCGCTGCCCGCGGGCGGGCAACCCGCGGCGATGGCGCGTGCCACGGTAGGTACCGAGGTCCATCAGGCGCTTGATGCTCATCGACACTTCGCGACGCAGATCGCCCTCGGTCGTGAGCTTGCCGACGTGCTCGCGCAGCTTGTCCACCTGCGCGTCGGTCAGGTCCTTGATCTTGGCGTTCACCTTGACGCCTGCCGCGGTGCAGATCGCCCGCGCGCTCGAACGGCCGATGCCGTAGATCGCCGTCAGCGCGATTTCCGCGTGCTGATGGTTTGCAATATTGACGCCGCCGATACGTGCCATGCGTTAGTCCTTTGTGCCGTGTCCGCAGCCCCGCTGCGGAAAAAAGCCGACGATTATAACCCGTTCATTCGCCAAAGAAAACCCGGAAAACCGGCCACTCAGCCCTGGCGCTGCTTGTGGCGCGGATCCTTGCAGATGACCCGGACCACGCCCTTGCGGCGGATGATCTTGCAGTTGCGGCAAATCCGTTTGACCGATGCCAGTACTTTCATGCTCGCCCTCTTCTCAGTTCGTCCGGCTTACTTCGCCCGGAATACGATGCGCCCGCGCGTCAGGTCGTAGGGCGTAAGGTCCACGGTGACCTTGTCGCCCGGGAGGATGCGGATGTAGTGCATCCGCATCTTTCCGGAAATGTGTCCGAGCACGACGTGGCCATTTTCCAGCTTCACGCGGAAGGTCGCGTTCGGCAGGTTTTCCACGATCTCGCCCTGCATCTGTATCGTTTCTTCTTTCGACATCGTGTCCGTCTGCGTCCGTCTAGCGCGTGGGAAACACGCCGCCTTTGAAATTCGCTTTCTTCAGCAGGCTTTCGTACTGGTGCGACATCATGTACGCCTGCACCTGCGACATGAAATCCATGGTCACCACCACGATGATCAGCAGGCTGGTGCCGCCGAAGTAGAACGGCACGCTTTTCCAGACGATCAGGGCCTCCGGCAGCAGACAGACGAGCGTCACGTAAATCGCGCCGGCCAGCGTCAGGCGCATGGTGATCTTCTCGATGTACTTCGCCGTCTGATCGCCCGGACGTATGCCGGGCACGAAGGCTCCGCTCTTCTTCAGGTTGTCCGCGGTTTCCTTCGGGTTGAACACGAGCGCGGTGTAGAAGAAGCAGAAGAAAATGATCGCGGCGGCGTACAGAAACACGTAGACGGGCTCGCCAGGATGCAGGGTGGAGGCGATGTTGCGCAGCCAGGCCATGTTGTCGCTGGTGCCGAACCAGCCGCCCAGCGTCGCCGGGAACAGGATGATCGACGAGGCGAAGATCGGCGGAATCACGCCCGCCATGTTGAGCTTGAGCGGGAGGTGGGAGGCTTGGCCACCGTAGATTTTGCGTCCGACCTGGCGCTTGGCGTAATTGACCAGGATCTTGCGCTGGCCTTTCTCGACGAACACCACGAAGGCCGTCACACCGACAATCAGCGCGAACAGCAGGAGCACGAACGGGATGGAAAAGCGGCCCTCCCGCTGAAGCGCGAGGGTGCCCGCGACAGCGCTGGGCAGGCCCGCCGCGATGCCGGCGAAGATGATGAGCGAAATACCGTTGCCGACGCCGCGCTCGGTGATCTGCTCGCCCAGCCACATGAGGAACATGGTGCCGGTCACCAGCGTCGACATGGTCACCAGGCGAAACATGAGGCCCGGTTCGATGACGAGCCCTTTCTGCGACTCGAGCGCGATGGCAATGCCCATGCCCTGGAAGATCGCGAGCGCGAGAGTGCCGTAGCGCGTGTACTGCGTGATCTTGCGGCGGCCCGCTTCGCCTTCCTTCTTCATCGCCTCCAGTGTCGGCGACACCACGCTCATCAACTGCATGATGATCGACGCGGAAATGTAGGGCATGATGCCCAGCGCGAAAATCGTGAAGCGCGACAGCGCGCCACCCGAGAACATGTTGAACATGTCGAGGATGCCGCCCTGCTGCGACTTGAACAGGTCGGCCAGCACCACCGGATCGATCCCCGGTACCGGAATGTGCGCGCCGATGCGATAGACGATCAGCGCGCCCAGCAGGAACAGCAGGCGACGCTTCAGGTCGCCCATCTTCCCGCCCAGACTCATCAATGATTCGTTGGTCGCCACCGTCGCTCGCCGTTCAGTCCAGTCCGTTCAGACGCTATTTCGCCGCGGCGGCGGTTTCCGCCTTGGCTTTCTTGGGCAGCTTGGCCGGGGGCGTCGTTTTCTCGATCTCCACCACGTTGCCGCCCGCCTTCTCGATCGCCGCGCGCGCGCCCTTGGACACCCGCACGCCGTTCAGCGTGAGCTTGCGCTTGAGTTCGCCGGCCAGGATCACCTTGGCGACGAGCACGCTGACACCGACGACACCTTCGTCCTTCAGCGCCTTCAAATCGACCGTCGTCGCCTTCATGCGCTCGAGATCCGACAGCCGCACTTCAACAGTGGTGTCGCGCATCGGTGAAACGAAGCCGCGCTTGGGCAGGCGGCGGTGCAGCGGCATCTGGCCGCCCTCGAAGCCGACCTTGTGATAACCGCCTGCGCGGGCCTTCTGGCCTTTATGGCCGCGCCCGGCCGTCTTGCCCAGGCCACTGCCGATGCCGCGTCCAACACGTCGCTTTTGATGTTTCGAACCGGCGCCCGGTTTCAGGGTATTCAAACGCATGTCAGCCCTCGCACTTCACGAGATAGGAAACCTGGTTGATCATGCCGCGCACCGACGGCGTGTCTTCCAGCTCCGCCGTGCTGTTGACACGGGTCAGACCGAGACCGCGCACGGTCGCGCGGTGCGGCCGGTTGGTGCCGATCAGGCTTTTCACCAGCGTGACGCGGAGTTTCTTTTTCGTTTCGGCCATGGCGCTGTCCTTTACTGGCCCGTGACGTCGGCGACCGTCTTGCCGCGCTTGGCGGCAATTTCGGCCGGCGTGCGCATGGCCTTCAACCCGTGCAGGGTCGCGCGCACCACGTTGTAGGGATTGGTCGAGCCGAGGCATTTGGCGAGCACGTTGGTCACGCCCATCACCTCGAACACCGCGCGCATCGGGCCGCCGGCGATGATGCCGGTGCCGTCGGAAGCCGGCTGCATGTAGACCCTGGAGCCGCCGTGACGGCCCATGACGACGTGCTGCAGGGTGCCGTTTTTCAGCGATATCTTGGTCAGGTTGCGGCGCGCTTCGTCCATCGCCTTCTGCACGGCGACCGGCACTTCGCGGGCCTTGCCCTTGCCCATGCCGATGCCACCGTCGCCGTCGCCCACCACGGTCAGGGCCGCGAAACCGAGCACGCGACCGCCTTTCACGACCTTGGTCACGCGGTTGATCGCGATCATTTTCTCGCGCAGGCCGTCGGAACGTTCGTCGTTCCCGGTCTGCATCTTGTTTGCCTGGAGTTTCGCCATGACGGGCTCCGCTTAGAACTTCAAACCGTGTTCGCGCGCGGCTTCCGCCAGCGCCTTGACCCGGCCGTGATACCGATACCCCGAACGATCGAAGGCCACTGCCTCGATGCCGAGCTGTTTTGCCTTTTCCGCGATCCGCTTGCCGACCGCGGCGGCGGCGGCGGCATTGCCGCCCACCTTCACGGTCTTGCGCACCTCGGCTTCGAGCGTCGAGGCCGAAGTCAGCACTTTCGCGCCCGCGGCGTCGATCACTTGCGCGTAGATATGGCCGTTCGTGCGGTGCACAGTCAGGCGCGCAACCCGCAATTCGCGGATCTTGAGTCTGACCTGCCGCGCGCGGCGCAGCCGTGATTCGTTTTTGACAGTCATGGGCATCCCCGCTTACTTTTTCTTGGTTTCCTTGAGCACGATCTGCTCGCCGGAATAGCGCACGCCTTTGCCTTTATATGGCTCCGGCGGACGGTAGGCGCGCACCTCGGCGGCCACCTGGCCGACGACCTGGCGATCCGAACCCTTGAGTACGATCTCGGTCTGGCTCGGCGTCTCGACCTTCACGCCCTTGGGCATCTGGTGCACCACGGGGTGCGAGAAACCGAGCGTGAGATTCAATTTGTCGCCCTGCGCCTGCGCGCGATAGCCGACGCCGACCAGCGTCAGCCGGCGTTCGAAGCCCTTGGTCACACCCTGCATCATGTTGGCCACCAGCGCGCGCGCGGTGCCTGACATGGCATTGGCTGCATTCGACTCCTCGGTCGCCAACACGTTGAGGTTGTCGTCCTTTTTTTCGATCTTGATCTTGGACGACAGCGGCTGCGTGAGCGTACCGAGCGGTCCTTTGATCGCGATCTGGCCGGCCGTGAGCGTCACTTCGACACCTTTCGGAACGGCTACTGGTAGGTTTCCGATGCGAGACATGTTCAGTTCCCCTGCTTTGCTAGGCTACGAGGCACAGGACTTCGCCGCCCACACCCAGGCCGCGGGCCTTGCGATCGGTCATCACGCCCCGGGAGGTGGACACGATGGCCACGCCCAAGCCGTTCATGACCTTCGGGATCTCGTCCGAACCCTTGTAGATGCGCAGCCCGGGACGGCTCACCCGCTCCAGCTTCTCGATGACCGGACGCCCGGCGTAATACTTGAGACTGATGGCGAGTTCGAGCTTGCCGGCGTTGTCGCGCACGGCAAAGTCGTCGATGTAGCCCTCGTCCTTCAACACCTGCGCGATCGACGCCTTGACCTTGGAGGCCGGCATCGTCACTGCGGTTCTTTCCGACATCTGCGCGTTGCGAATGCGCGTCAGCATGTCGGCGATCGGATCACTCATGCTCATGCGGTTCTCCTAGCGCCTACCAGCTGGCCTTGATGATGCCCGGGATCTCGCCGCGCATCGCGATCTCGCGGATCTTGGCGCGCGCGAGACCGAACTTGCGGAAGGTTCCGCGGGGCCGCCCGGTCAGCGCGCAACGGTTGCGCAACCGCACCGGCGACGCATCGCGCGGCAGCTTCTGCAGTTTCTGGCGCGCTTCGTAGCGGTCTTCCTGGGCGAGTTTCTGGTTGTTGACGATCGCAAGAAGCTCTTTGCGCTTGGCGGCGTACTTCTTCACCGTAGCACGGCGCTTTTCGTCACGATTAGTCAGGGCAAGCTTGGCCATGGGGGCTAATTCCTGAACGGGAATTTGAAGGCCGCGAGCAACGCACGGGCTTCAGCGTCGCTCTTGGCGTTGGTGGTGATAGTGATGTTCATGCCGCGCAATGCGTCGATCTTGTCGTACTCGATCTCGGGGAAAATAATCTGTTCCTTCACCCCGAAATTGAAATTGCCGCGGCCGTCGAACGACTTGCCTGAAATCCCGCGGAAGTCACGGATGCGCGGGATGGCGATCGTGACCAGGCGGTCGAGAAACTCGTACATCCGCAGGCCGCGCAACGTCACCTTGCAGCCGATCGGCATGCCCTCGCGCAGCTTGAACGAGGCATTGGCCTTGCGCGACTTGGTCACCAGCGGCTTCTGCCCGGCGATCTTCTGCATGTCGGCCACGGCGTTGTCCATGACTTTTTTGTCGGCAACCGCCTCGCCTACGCCCATGTTGAGCGTGATCTTCTCGATCCGCGGCACCTGGAGGAGCGACTGGTAGCCGAACTCCTTCATCAGGTTCTTGACCACGTTGTCGCGGTAATGTGTTTGCATGCGCGCCATGATTGGGCCCTTGTTTCTTCCTTTGTCTTTTCTGTTGCCCGCGCCGCGATCAGGCGCTGAGCACTTCGCCGTTTGACTTGTAGAAACGGACGCGCTTGCCGTCCTCGAGCACACGCACGCCCAGACGATCAGCCTTCTTCGTCTGCGGATTGAAAATCGCGATGTTCGAGACGTGCAGCGGCATTTCCTGGTCGACGATGCCGCCGGTGAGGCCTTTGGCGGGATTGGGGCGCTGGTGCTTCTTCACCTTGTTCGCGCCCTCCACCACCACATGCTCGGCGTCCACGATCCGCAGCACGGTGCCGCGCTTGCCCTTGTCCCTGCCGGTGGTGACGACGACGTCGTCGCCTTTGCGTATTTTGCGCATGCTTGGCTCCTTACAGCACTTCCGGTGCGAGCGACACGATCTTCATGAAACGCTCGGTGCGCAGCTCGCGCGTCACCGGTCCGAAGATGCGGGTGCCGATCGGTTCCAGCTTCGGGTTGAGCAGCACCGCGGCGTTGGTGTCGAACTTGATCATCGAGCCGTCGGCCCGACGCACGCCTTTGGCAGTGCGCACGACGACCGCGCTGTAGATCTCGCCCTTCTTGACGCGCCCGCGGGGCGCAGCGTCCTTGACGCTGACCTTGATCACGTCGCCGATGCCGGCGTAGCGCCGCTTCGAGCCGCCCAGCACCTTGATGCACATGACGGCACGCGCACCGGTGTTGTCGGCGACTTCGAGGATCGACTGCATCTGAATCATGTGTGCACTCGCGCAAAATAAATACGTCCCGGCGCCGACACAACGACGGCACCGTTACTGCTTGTTCATGTCCTGCGGTTGACCTGCTCTTCCAACTTGTCCGCGCCACCCCTGAAATGCACGGTATGCATTCATGGGCTTGACTGCCGGCGCGACCAGTATTGGAACCCGTCCGGGTAGAAATACCGACTGCAACTTAAACTCAAAAACTTCAACTACTTGGCGCAGGCCGGAGCGCTTCACGGCCGAGCGAAATTAAGCCTTGTATTCTAACCGGAAATTCTCCGAAAAGGAAGTCCGGCCAGGCGTCCGTTCAGACCGTTCGGGCCTTTTCCAGTAGCGCGGTGACCCGCCATGTCTTGGTCCGCGAGAGGGGGCGGCATTCCTGGATCGTGACAAGGTCGCCGATGTGGAATTCGCCCTTCTCGTCGTGCGCGTGGTACTTGCGCGAACGGGTGATCACCTTGCCGTACAGGGGATGGGTCACCCGCCGTTCGACCATCACGGTGACGGTTTTCGTCATCTTGTCCGACACGACGCGCCCCGTCAGGGTGCGCGGATTGCTCTTGGCTTCGGCCGTCGCCGGCGCCGTCGTTGCAGTGGTTTCGCTCATGCCTGCCGCACCCTCTCACGGATCACCGTGCGCACGCGGGCGATGTCCCGCCGCACCTTGCGCAACTGGCTGTTGTTGGACAGCTGCTGGGTCGCCTGCTGCATGCGCAGGCTGAACTGCGCTTTCAGCAGTTCTTCCAGTTCCTGACGGAGCTCGGCTTCCTGCTTGCCCCGCAATTCGATCGCTTTCACGGTTTACCCTCCCACATGACGCTGCACGAACGTCGTCAGCAGCGGCAGTTTGGCCGCGGCGAGACGAAAGGCCTGGCGCGCCGTCACTTCGTCCACGCCGTCCATTTCGTACAGCACCGCGCCCGGCTTGATTTCCGCAACCCAGTATTCCGGGTTGCCCTTGCCCCCGCCCATGCGAACCTCGGCCGGTTTCTGCGAGATCGGCTTGTCGGGGAAAATGCGGATCCAGATGCGCCCGCCGCGCTTGATGTGGCGCGTCATGGCCCGCCGCGCAGCCTCGATCTGGCGCGCGGTCAGGCGGCCGCGGACGATGGCCTTCAGGCCGTATTCGCCGAAGCTCACCTTGGCCCCGCGGGTCGCAACGCCCTTGTTGCGGCCCTTCTGTTCCTTGCGGTACTTCCTTCTAGCTGGCTGCAGCATCTTTCTTCACTCCTGTGCGGCGGGTGCGCTTGGGTTTATCCGGCGCGGGGGCCGCAGGCGGCACGGGCGCGGCGGCGGGCGCCACATCGGCGGCTGGCAGCGCCGACGGCGCGGCGACCGGCTGCTCGTGGCGCTGCACGATTTCGCCCTTGAACACCCACACTTTGATACCGATGATGCCGTAGGTGGTCTTGGCTTCGGCCGTGCCGTAGTCGATGTCGGCGCGCAGCGTGTGAAGCGGCACGCGGCCTTCGCGATACCACTCGGTACGTGCGATTTCGGCGCCGTTCAGGCGGCCGGCGCTCATGATCTTGATGCCCTGGGCGCCCAGCCGCATCGCGTTCTGGATCGCGCGCTTCATGGCGCGGCGGAACATGATGCGCTTTTGCAGCTGCTGCGCGATCGAGTCGGCGATCAGTTGCGCGTCGACTTCCGGCTTGCGAATTTCCTCGATGTTGACGTGGACCGGTACGCCGAGGATGCGGTTGAGCTCCTTGCGCAGCGCTTCGATGTCCTCGCCCTTCTTGCCGATGACGACACCCGGGCGACCGCTGTGGATCGTGATCTTGGCGTTCTTGGCAGGACGCTCGATCACCACCTTGCCGACGGCGGCGTGGCCGAGCTTCTTTTTCAGGAACTCGCGGACCTTGATGTCTTCGAGCAGCATGCCGGGGAAGTTCTTGCTGTTCGCATACCAGCGCGAGGTCCAGTGGCGCTGGACGCCCAGACGGAACCCGGTCGGATGAATTTTCTGGCCCATGGCTATTTCCTTCCGTCGCCGACGGTGACGTAGATGTGGCAGCTGTGCTTGAGAATCCGCACGCCGCGGCCCTTGGCGCGCGCCGCGAAGCGCTTGAGCACCGGGCCCTTCTCCACGTGGATGCTCGTGATCTTCAGTTCGTCGATGTCGGCACCCTCGTTGTGCTCGGCATTCGCAATCGCCGACTCGAGTGCCTTGCGCACGAGCTTGGCGCCCTTTTTCGGCGTGAAGCTGAGGATGTTCAGGGCC